>NZ_JACJSC010000001.1:666203-999305 GCF_014697575.1 Planktothrix sp. FACHB-1365
ATCTGAATCATTCAGTTGGTGTATTGAAAGTAATTTTTTACAAAAACTATCCAATCAACGGTTCAACAATTTAAGGAGAAAAAACTCATGAATTTACCCTTAATTTCTGTTATTATTCCAACCTATAACCGAGAACAAGTATTACGAGAAACCTTAGCAGAAGTCTTAAAACAAAATTATCCGAATTTTGAAGTTTTAGTGGTGGATCAAACCCCAACCCATGAACCTGAAACCCAAGCTTACTTAGAACAATTAGCCCAAGCTGAAAAAATCAAATGGTATCGTTTAGAGTGGGCGAGTTTACCCGGTGCTAGAAATTATGCGGTACGGCGTTCTCAAGGTGATATTCTTTTATTTATTGATGATGATATTCAACTTCCTGAAGGGTTCTTAATGGCTCATGCTCGTAATTATATCCCTGGAGAAACTTCTGCACCCGAAAAGATTGGAGCCGTTGCAGGACGAGTTTTTGATCGCATGAAATTAAGTGATTCGGGTGGAGAATTAACCATTGAAACTTTACCTCCCGAAGCTTATGATCCTGGGATTGCTTGGTATCATATTGATTTAGTTCATACCATTAAACCTCAACCAGTGATTTCTGCTAGAGGATGTAATATGTCCTTCCGGCGAGAAATTTTTGATCAATTTGGGTTAACCTTTGATGAACGATTTAAAGGCAGTGCGGTGCGAGAAGAATCGGATTTTTGTTTAAGATTAAGACAAACAGGTTATGTGATTTGGTATGACCCAGACGCTTATTTAATTCATTTAGGGGAAGAAGCGGGAGGGTGTCATGATATGAGTACCCGTTCTGTACAATATCAGATTACCTTTTATCATAATCATTTCTTAATGGGGTTAAAAAATTTAACTCCGAGTCAATGTTTTCGCTTTTTTGCTAAATTATTCGATTGTCATGTTTTAGGACATCCCCCTTGTAATAAAAGTGGTTCTCCTCTCAAAATTATCAGCCGTTTCTTCTTCTATAAATTAGGCTTACTTAAAGCGTTAGGAACCTGGATTACATCCCTTTGGGATCAAGGACAAATTTACACACAACAAGACCATCTATAGTCTCACCTACTGTTGCTCAATCACAGCAACGGTTTGATCAGAATTATTCACCCGACCCAGAGAACCGTTAATCAGGAGGAAATTAATGAAAATTTTAGTTGCAAGTCATACCTATATTGTTGACTTAAACCGAGAAAAATTCAGAGCCTTAGCTCGTTTACAACCGAATATCGAAGTAACCCTCATTGTTCCCAAACGTTGGCGACCCGGAGGGGTTCAAAATAAAATTATTGAGTGTCAATATTTGGATGAAGGCAATTTTAAGGTTGTTCCCCTCTCTAATTTCAGCGAAAATAACCAAGGTTTACTCACCTTTGGCTTAGATTTAGTTTCCCTTTTAAAAACCTTTAAGCCGGATATTATTCAAGTTGAACAAGGGTCTAAAGCCTTAACCTATACTCAATTAATTACCTTAAACAATCTTTTAGGGTTAAAAGCAAAAAATGTCTTTTTTACGTGGTGGAATTTGCCTTATGAATTAAAATTTCCCGTTTCTGTTTTAGAAGCCTATAACCTAAAATATACCGATGGTATTGTTGTTGGAAATCAAGACGGAAAAGATATTTTAAAACAAAAAGGATATACCCGAAAAATTGAAGTCATGCCCCAATTAGGCGTTGATGAAAACCTGTTTAAACCTGAACCCCAACCCCAATTAAAAGCCGAATTAGGCATTAACCTGGATGAATTTGTTGTCGGGTTTGTGGGGCGGTTTGTGGAAGAAAAAGGATTGATGACTTTAGCAAAAGCCTTAGCTGGGTTAAAAGATTATTCTTGGAAATGGGTTTTATTAGGTCGGGGGGAATTGCGATCGCAACTTTTAGAAATGGCTGAAAACTTAGGATTTAAAGACCGATTAATTTTAATTGAAAGTGTCCCTCATGATCAGGTACAACGCTATATTAATTTAATGGATACCCTAGTTTTACCCTCAGAAACAACCTACAAATTTAAAACCCTAACGGCTGTGGGATGGAAAGAACAATTTGGTCATGTTTTAATTGAAGCAATGGCTTGTCAAGTTCCCGTAATTGGTTCCGACTCCGGCGAAATTCCCCACGTTATTGCCGATACAGGATTAATCTTTCCTGAAGGCAATGAACAAGCTTTACGAGATGTTCTCAGCCAGTTAATCACACAGCCAGAATTCGCAAAACAGTTAGGACAACGAGGCTATCAACGGGCAATGACCCACTACACCAATACAGCACTCGCTCAAGAATTATTAGCTTTTTATCAACAATTATTAACTACTTAATTTCTCCCGTGGAACAGGCATCTTGCCTGTTACTTTATTCCTGTTACTTTATTCCTGTTACTTTATTCCTGTTACTTTATTCCTGTTACTTTATTCCTGTTACTTTATTCCTGTTACTTTATTCAACGGGCAAGATGCCCGTTCCACGGTTTATATTTTAGAAGGGATTAAATGATTGATGATTTTAGTTAAAATTCTTCCCATAAAAAAGGATAATTTTCTGGAGTATCAGATAATTCAGCTTTAATGGGATTTTGTCTAATATATTCCCATGTATTCATAAACTCATTATAATTTCTCACAATCCGATCATATCTTTCATCTTGCCAAATAATACCAATATGCTTCATGACTTGAGGAATTTGTTTGGCACTATAACTTTTAATACTATGTAAAATGCTAGTTAATGACCAATATTCAACTTGAGTTTGCTGTTTCTCCTCTATTTCTGTGTTTATCTTAGGTAAAGGTTGCAATAACCAATGAACATGATCTGGCATGATAACTAAAGCAAATGTATGATATCTCGGATTATTGTTAAGATGACTTTTATCAAAAAATAAGCAACAATTTAAAACGATTCTCCTAGCTTCTGGAGAGAGTTCTAGCCTTTCCAGCGTTTTGAAAGTAACAAAATAAATTGAACCATATAATTCCCAATGAGGCAAATTTCTCTGATTTATTTTTAATTCATCATTATTTTTGAAAAAGTCATTCATAAATAATAAAATTTGACTTCTGACTCCCGTGGAACAGGCATCTTGCCTGTTATTACCTGTTATTACCTATTATTGCCTGTTACTGCCTGTTATTGCTGAATTTCCTGTTCCGCAACACAGAACACAGGACACAGGATACAGAACACAGGCAAGATGCCTGTTCCACGATAAAATAGTCATTTATATTCACCCCTGTAACTGTAACAGTAAATTTGAGTGTGGCTAATACTAATCGAAAACCAATTCTCCTTGACTTTGAAAAGCCTCTAGTCGAACTAGAAAGCCGTATTGACCAAATTCGTCAATTGGCGAGTGAAAATGGTGTGGATGTGTCCGAAGAAATTCGACAACTCGAAACCCGCGCCAGCCAACTGCGACAAGAAATTTTCAGTAGTTTATCTCCCCTACAACGGCTACAACTCGCCCGCCATCCCCGACGACCCAGTACCTTAGATTATATTCAGGCGATGACCGATGAATGGATGGAACTCCATGGCGATCGCCGAGGCTACGATGATCCGGCCTTAGTGGGAGGAGTTGCCCGTTTAGGGGGACAACCTGTGATGATTCTAGGCCATCAAAAAGGACGGGATACCAAAGATAATGTTGCCCGAAATTTTGGTATGGCAGCCCCCGGCGGCTATCGCAAAGCCATGCGATTAATGGAACACGCCAACCGTTTTGGAATGCCGATTCTGACCTTTATTGATACTCCGGGGGCTTGGGCGGGGGTAGATGCTGAAAAACTTGGCCAAGGCGAAGCCATTGCCTATAACCTCCGACAGATGTTTGATTTAGACGTTCCGATTATTTGTACAGTTATTGGTGAAGGGGGTTCGGGTGGGGCGTTAGGAATTGGAGTTGGGGAAAAATTGCTGATGTTAGAACATTCTGTCTATACCGTCGCTACTCCTGAAGCCTGTGCTGCGATTTTGTGGAAAGATGCGGGTCAAGCGCCCCAAGCCGCCCAAGCCCTGAAAATTACCTCCCAAGATCTCAAACAATTAGGTATTATTGATGAAGTCGTATCTGAACCGGATGGGGGAGCCCATAGCAACCCTTTAAAAGCGGCAGAACTGCTCAAAAATGCGCTCCTAAAATCCTTAGCTGAACTCCTTCCTTTAACACCCCAGCAGCGTCGAGAAATGCGATATCAGAAGTTCAGAAATATTGGAGTTTTTGCCGAAGCCAAAGTTTAAACATAAGATCATACTCAACCAAGTTGCCATTAATCTTCAGAACCTGGCGGGTAAAAAAGGCTGAGGAACCCAATCATGCACCTTGATCTCGATTGCCCAGGAAAATCTAAATTCCAAAAGCTTTTTAGTGATATAATCAAAACGGTAACAAATCTTTACACATTTCTCAGATTGAATTATTTACAGATTTGTGACATCTGTTCGAGTCCCATTGGAGACGACTTAAAGCAGACATGACTTCTCCCATTCAAAAAAGAGCCTTGATCACAGGAGCCAGTAGTGGCATTGGTCGGGCGACAGCCCTCGCCTTTGCGGCATCCGGGATTGACATTGCATTAGTCAGTCGCCAGGAGGATCGCTTAGAAGCGGTAGCCAAAGAAGCCCGAAATTTCGGGGTAGAAGCGAAAGCCTTTCCCCTGGACTTGGCAAAAGTTGAACAAGTCCATGCCCAAATCGATAGTATCGTGGCTGCGTTTGGCCCGATTGATATTCTCGTCAATAATGCAGGCATGGGATACACCGGAGACTTAATCAACACATCCCTTGCAGATTGGCAACGAGTGATCGATTTGAATCTGACCAGTGTTTTCCAGTGTGTGCAAGGGGTTTTACCAGGAATGCGAGATCAAGGGTCTGGAACCATCATTAATGTTGTCTCCATTGCTGGTTTGCAAACATTTCCCAACTGGGGCGCCTACTGTGTCAGTAAATTTGGTTTGATGGCCTTATCCAAAACCCTAGCGATGGAAGAACGTGCGAATGGTATTCGAGTAACAGCCCTGTGTCCAGGTTCTGTGAATACTCCCATTTGGGATACCGAAACCGTTAAAGCCGACTTTGATCGCGCTGCCATGTTGACACCAGAGATTGTAGCCGAGTCAATTCTCTATGTCGCCTTATTGCCGGCCGTTGCCGTGATTGAAGAATTAACACTCATGCCGAGTATCGGCGCGTTTTGAATCGTTCTCCCTGTCGATTCTAAAACCATTCACCTTTGTCGTTTCTAAACCTTGATTCAAGATACACCATGACTATCTCACCAAGCACCAATGGGGTCAAAAATTTAGAGATCTCCATGACTGAAGCCAAAAATGAAGACACCAGTGGATTTCCCATTAGACCCGATCGCACTTTATCTCATGGTCACAGCACCCACTCCCAACCCTGCACGGAAGTGAGTGATGAACAAATGATGGATGCGGTTCGCACCATGCTGTTAGGGGTCGGGGAAGATCCTGAACGGGAAGGGTTACTCAAAACACCAAAACGGGTGGCTGAAGCCATGCGGTTTTTAACCAGTGGTTACAATCAATCCCTTGAAGATCTGGTGAATGGGGCAATTTTTGATGAAGGCCATGAAGAAATGGTGCTGGTGCGGGACATTACCTTCTTCAGTATGTGCGAACACCATATGTTACCGTTCATGGGTCGGGCGCACGTTGCCTATATTCCCAATCAAAAAGTAATTGGGTTAAGCAAACTGGCTCGAATTGTGGAAATGTATAGTCGCCGTCTGCAAGTTCAGGAACGTCTGACTCGCCAAATTGCGGAAGCGATTAAAACTATTCTTGAACCTCAAGGGGTCGCTGTGGTGATGGAGGCAACCCATATGTGTATGGCGATGCGGGGGGTTCAGAAACCGGGGTCTTGGACAGTCACAAGTGCAATGGTAGGTCTATTCCAAGATGAACAAAAAACCCGTGAAGAATTCCTGAATTTAATTCGCCATCAACCTGCATTTTTTTAAGTAATAGGGATTTTAGCTCGGAATTAAGAATTTAAGATTGAGAATTAAGAAAAATTTAACTTATGCTAGAAACAGCTTAAAGAGTATCATTCTTAGTTCTAAATTCTAAATTCTTAGTTCAACGTTAACTGCAAAATTCATGATGACTCAACCCATCAAATTTGGAACCGATGGCTGGCGGGGCGTAATTGCTGCGGACTTCACCTTTGAACGAGTCGCTTTAGTGGCTCCCATTGCGGCTCAGGTTCTCTATCAAACCTACGGAAAAAGTACCGGAAGCCGGACTGTGATTGTCGGCTATGATCGGCGTTTTTTAGCTGAAGAATTTGCCCGATGTGCCGCGGTCGCCATCCAAACGGCAGGATTTGATGTCAAACTCAGTGAAACATTCGCTCCGACTCCGGCTTTTTCTTTGATCGCTCATCAACAACAAGCTTTAGGCGCGATTGTTTTAACCGCTAGTCATAACCCCGGTAAATATTTAGGGTTAAAAGTTAAAGGAGCTTTTGGCGGTTCTGTGGGGCCAGAAATTACCCAACAAATTGAAGCGTTATTAACGCAACCTCCAACGTTTGAGACAACACCCGGAACTTTAGAACATTTTAATCCCTGGCCGAGTTATTGTGAAACCTTACGTTCTAAAGTTGATATTGGGGGAATTCAAGAGGCACTGAATCAAGGAAAAGTAACGGTTTTTGCGGATGTCATGCACGGGGCGGCAACCGGAGGATTAACTCAATTATTGGGGGATAAAGTTCACGAAATTAATACAAATCGTGATCCTTATTTTGGGGGAGGTGCACCGGAACCTTTACCTCGTTATATTCCTGAATTATTTGAAGAATTACAGGCTTTTAAAGCTTCTGATGGGGGTTTAGCCATTGGGTTTGTGTTTGATGGGGATAGCGATCGCATTGCCGCAGTTGATCAAAAGGGCAATTTCCTGAGTTCTCAAATTTTAATTCCCGTCTTAATTGAACATTTATCAACTCGTCGAGGATTTACCGGAGAAATTGTTAAAACTGTAAGTGGTTCTGATTTAATTCCTCGCATTGCTAAATTATTCAATTTATCCTTGTATGAAACTCCAATTGGTTATAAATATATTGCCGATCGGATGTTAACGACTGAAGTTTTAGTCGGGGGTGAAGAATCTGGCGGCGTAGGCTACGGAACCCATATTCCTGAACGAGATGCGTTATTATCGGCGCTGTATGTCTTAGAAGCAATGGTACAGTCGGGAGAAGATCCGACGCAAACCTATCAACGGTTACAACAACAAACGGGTTTTGATTCGGCTTATGATCGGATTGATTTACCGTTAGCCAGTATGGACGTGCGATCGCGCCTCGTTGAACAATTGGACACTCAACCGTTACAGGAAATTGCGGGACAAACTGTTGTTGATTGTTTAGCGGTCGATGGTTACAAATATCGCCTCGCCGATGGTCGTTGGTTATTAATTCGTTTTAGTGGTACAGAACCTGTTTTACGTCTCTATTGTGAAGCACCAACTCTGGATCAGGTTCAGGAAACCCTAGACTGGGCTAAAAACTGGGCGAATCAATTCTAAGAATCAGTTATCAGTTATCAGTTATCAGTTTTTGGATAATTACGAATTACGAATTACGAATTACGAATTATGAATTATTAATAATAAGAGTTAATATGATTATGAAAAAACTAATTGTAGCAACGGGAAATCCAGGTAAATTGAAGGAAATGCAGGCTTATTTGGAGGGTTTAGAGATTGAATTGCAGCTTAAGCCTCAAGATTTAGAAATAGAAGAAACGGGAACAACGTTTATAGAAAATGCGGGGTTGAAAGCGTCGCAAGTGGCGTTAGCAACGGGAGAATGGGCGATCGCAGATGATTCGGGGTTAGCCGTTGAAGCGTTAAATGGCGCACCGGGACTGTATTCTGCTCGTTATGCACCCACAGAAGCAGAATGTATTGTACGACTGCTGAAGGAACTGGGGGATACTCGCAACCGCAATGCTCAATTTGTCTGTGCTGTGGTTGTTGCGCGTCCCGATGGTTCTATTGTCATCCAGTATGAAGGAATTTGTAACGGAATCATCACAAAAGAACCGCAGGGAAGTGGGGGGTTTGGCTACGATCCGATTTTTTATGTTCCAGAATTTAAGATGACCTTTGCAGAAATGTCGGCGGAATTAAAACATCAAATTTCCCACAGAGGTCAAGCGTTTCAAGGGATTTTACCTCAACTTCAAGCTTTGTTATAGGGAACAGAAAGAAAAACAGGGATACGGCTTTGTTGTATCCCCCTTTTTGTTACACAAACAATTAAATTGCTTCTAAGTTTTTTTCTCCAGTACGAATGCGGATAATTTCTTCCACTGGAGAGATAAAGATCTTACCATCACCAATTTCCCCGGTGCGAGCAGCAGCGATGACTTTCTCCAAAACCATATCCACTTGGCTATCTTCTACAACAATTTCGACTTTGAGTTTTTGCAAGAACTCAACAGTATATTCCGAACCTCGATAACGTTCTGTTTGACCCTTCTGACGTCCGAAACCTCTAACTTCAGAAACGGTCATCCCAACAATACCTGCATTGACCAGGGCGATTTTGACCTCATCAAGCTTAAAAGGCCGAATAATTGCTTCTATCTTCTTCAAGATCCTCACTCCTCAAGCTGAATATTTCGTTTAGTCGTCACTTAGCATTCTATCTTTTGATATCACCGCCAAGAGACTGTTATTTGTAAAATATGCTACAATTGATCTCCAAAATGGAAGATGGGTTTGTTCCTCCTGACACCTCTATCCGAATTTAATCTAAGCCGGATGAACAACGAGGCAAACAGAGGGAACCCGCCCTAGAACCAGAGAGATTTTACCATACTTTGGACAGTTGGCTTGACGGTTTCAGAATCGATATAAAGATAGAGCAACTTTAAGCCGAAGAAAAATCTATCCGATTCCCTGAAAAACTGCACGCGGCTGGTATTGTAAAATCTTGTTAAAAGTGGCAGTTTCTCAAGCTTGAGAGCTTGGTAACTTTTAAAATAAAACAACTATGTATGGGCGGGTTAATCAAGATCATCTTTAGAGTGTGATTCCGGGCTTTGAAAAACCTACCCCCCAAGTCAACTAAAACACAGTTTGAGGAATTACTGTGCAACTAAAAACTAAAATAGCTGCAAAACGGGCAACGGGTGCTTACGCATTGATGGATAGTTTGAAACGCCATGGCGTAAAGCATATTTTTGGTTATCCAGGTGGAGCGATTTTACCCATTTATGATGAGCTCTACCGCTTTGAAGCCACTGGAGATTTGCAACATATTCTCGTGCGTCATGAACAGGGAGCCGCCCATGCGGCGGATGGTTACGCACGAGCAACGGGTCAAGTCGGGGTGTGTTTTGGCACGTCTGGGCCAGGAGCGACGAATTTAGTCACTGGAATTGCGACAGCCCAAATGGATTCAATTCCGATGGTGGTGATCACAGGACAGGTTCCTCGTGCTGCTATTGGTACGGATGCGTTCCAAGAAACGGATATCTACGGTATCACCCTTCCAATTGTGAAGCATTCCTATGTGGTGCGTGATCCCAAGGATATGGCTCGAATTGTGGCTGAAGCGTTCCATATTGCCAGTAGTGGACGTCCTGGCCCGATATTAATTGATATTCCTAAAGATGTAGGTTTAGAAGAATTTGATTATATTCCCGTTAACCCTGGAGAAGTCACCTTACCCGGATATCGGCCAACGGTCAAAGGCAATACTCGCCAAATTAATCAAGCGATTAAATTAATTCGCCAAGCAGAAAGACCGTTGTTATATGTGGGGGGAGGCGCGATTTCTGCTGGAGCCCACTCTGAAATTAAAGAGTTAGCAGAACTGTTTAACCTACCTGTGACGACAACTCTCATGGGTAAGGGGTCGTTTGATGAAAGCCATCCCCTATCGGTGGGAATGTTGGGAATGCACGGCACCGCCTATGCAAATTTTGCGGTGACGGAATGCGATTTATTAATTGCCGTTGGTGCTCGTTTTGATGACCGAGTGACAGGGAAACTAGATGAATTTGCCTCCCGTGCTAAGGTGATTCATATTGATATTGATCCGGCGGAAGTTGGGAAAAACCGCGCCCCTGATGTTCCCATTGTTGGGGATGTTAGACAGGTGTTAGTGGATTTATTGCGTCGATGTCATGAAACCGGCGGTGGGACGGAAGCTAGCCAAACGGCGGAATGGTTACAACGCATTCAACGCTGGCGAGAAGATTATCCCCTGGTTATCCCCAACTACGAGGATTCTCTTTCCCCCCAAGAGGTAATCGATACTTTGGGGAAAATGGCTCCGAATGCCTACTACACAACGGATGTGGGACAGCACCAAATGTGGGCGGCTCAATTCCTGAAAAATGGCCCCCGTCAGTGGATTTCTAGCGCTGGTTTAGGAACGATGGGTTATGGAATGCCCGCAGCCATGGGAGCAAAAACCGCCCTACCCAATGAAGAAGTGATTTGTGTGGCTGGGGATGCCAGTATTCAGATGAATATTCAGGAGTTGGGAACCCTGGGTCAATATGGCATTAATGTGAAAACCGTGATTGTCAATAATGGTTGGCAAGGCATGGTACGTCAGTGGCAAGAAACCTTCTATGGCGAGCGCTATTCTTCTTCTAATATGCAGCCTGGAATGCCTGATTTTGTGATGTTAGCGCAGGCTTACGGGGTGAAGGGAATAAAAGTGACTCGCCGGGAGGAACTCAAAGAGGCTATTGCAGAAATGTTGGCTTATGATGGCCCGGTATTAATGGATGTGCAGGTGAAACGGGATGAAAACTGTTATCCGATGGTAGCACCGGGTAAGAGCAATGCTCAAATGATCGGTTTACCCGAACGGACAAAACTCGAAACCATTGAGTTAGTATATTGCAGCAATTGTGGCGCGAAAAATGTAGCCAGCAATCATTTCTGTCCTGAGTGTGGAACTAAACTTTAATTCACGTTATTAACAGGATTAGCAACCCCAATATGGGGTTGTTTTTTTGTTGATATAAGGTATTGCTATTGTTGAACGATAGCAAGTCTAAATGGATTGTATATACAATCCTAATTAGGGCTGATTATTAATCCTAAAAAATGGACACAAATCAGTAGGGGCGAGGCGCGCCTCGCCCCAGGAGATGAATTGGATTTTAAGTCATTTATACAACTGATTTAGACTTGCTATAGTGATTGAAATAGCCTATTCCTGAACCTTAAGGGGGAACTATTTTTCCCTTTATTTCCTATTCCCTATTCCTTTTATTATGTCTGAATTTCCTATTTCTGTTAATTTATATGTGGCTTCTAGTGAAGAAATTGTTGAGAATTTAATACCTTTTTTTGCTCGGCTTGATGATGATCAAGTTCAGAAAGCGATCGCTCATTTCTTTGTTAAATTTCAGCAAAAACCGGGATTAGGTGCGGTTGTTTATCAGAAATTAGCTGCTTACTATTACCAACAAAATCAAGTTGATTTAGCCATTAATCTGTATCAGTATTCTATTCAATTAAATCCTAAATTTGAACTCGCTTATTATGAACTTGGAAATATTTTTGCTCAATTTCAACAATGGGAAAAGGCTATAAATACTTATAATAAAATTTTAGAATTTAAACCCAATGCAGGTCATATTGATGAAAGAATTGCAGAGGTTTATTATCAACAAGAAAACTGGGAACAAGCTCGATTTTATTATCAAAAAGCCGTTAAATCTCAGCCGAATCTTTGGCTTTCATTTTATAAACTCGGTGAAATTTATTTTCGTCAGCAAGATTGGTTAGAAGCGATCGCCACTTACCAAGTTTCAATTTACCACAAATCAGACTTTCCTTGGTCATATTTTCGTTTAGGGGAATGTTTCGCAGGAGTAGAAAATTGGCAAGCATCAGCCCAAACTTATGAAAAAGCAATTGAATTATTACCAGATTTTTATTGGGGTTATCAAGCCTTGGGTCAAATTTATTTAAAATTAGAAGCTTGGGAAAAAGCGGTTAATCTGTACCAGCGTGCTAGTCGGTTAGAATCAGATTATTATTGCTGTTATAAAGATTTAGCTTATGCTTATCTGAGGTTAGGAGAATGGGAAAAAGCGTTAAAAAATTATCAGAAAGCAGTTGAACTGAAAATAGAACTCTCTCCCCAAGATCAACACTGGAAAGATCTTTTAAGCCAACTCAAAGATCAGCCTATTGAATTCAGCACTACTATTGATCATCCTAAAAGTATTAAAGTATTTCTTCCCTTTCCCATTAGTTCACCCTTGTTTAGTCCTGATAGTTATTTCGTGATTAAACAATTGCAAAAAAATGATATTGAATTTACCTCTAACCCAGATCAGGCAGATTTAATTATTGCTGAAAATTTGAAGATTTTGGAACTTTTTAGTTATAAATATAAAAAACATAAACGATATCTTTTGTATACGGAAGAACCTCGTTTTGATATCAATTTTTCTCAGCAAATCTCTTTAAATAACATTAATATCCAGATTATGAATATCTATACTCAGGATGTTTTTATCAATAACTATACTTGTTGTATTTGGCATAAAAGAGTAGATGCTGTTAATCAATCTTTATCTTTATTAAAAGACACTCATTTTAATCGTAAAAAAGATAAAAAAGTTGTAACATTAACGACGAAAAAGCAGAATTCTAGCTTATTGAGAGACGGAAATAATATAGATTTGAATGGGTTACGCTGTGAAATTGCCTTAATAGGGTATTATTTAGGAAAAGTTGATATCTATGGTCAAGGTTGGGAGAAAGGTGTGTCTTTAGAAGATTCTAGGGAGGGAGATTGGACAATCAGAAAATTGGAAATTTTACAAGATTATCATTTTAATCTGTGTTTTGAGAATACCATTGCTCCCTATTATTGTACAGAGAAAATTTGGGATGGGATTATTGCAGGGTGTTTACCGATTTATTATGGAGGAGAACATTCAACGATTTATGAAGACTTCCCACCGAATAGCTTTATTGATTATTGTCAGTTTAACAGTCCCATAGAACTCTTTAACTATATTGATCAGATGGAATGGTCAGAATATCAGCACAGGATGAATTTATGTATTGACACGTTTAACAAAATGGCTAAAATAATGAAAGAAAATCAATATTTTATCCCAAACCGCACAGATTGTTTAATTAAAAGAATTATCGCGATGTTTGCTTAAAAAATTCTTAAAACCTATCAACAGTAAGGGGAACAATTTATGGATAATCATTCGATGCTGGAAACCTATATTAATCTGGGTCAGCAATATTATCAACAGAAGAATTGGCAAGAAGCTCTGATCAATTATCAAAAAGCGATTGAAATTCAACCAAACACCCCTTTGATTCATTATCAAATTGGAGAGATTTATTGGAATTTGGAAGAATGGGAAAATGCGATCGCAGCTTTTCAACAGGAAATAACCCTTAATCCTAATTTTCCTGGGTCATATTTTTTTATGGCAAATAGTTTGATGCAATTAAGATTATGGAAACCTGCTATTGAGGCTTATTTAAAAGCTTTACAATTACAACCGGATTTTGTCTGGAGTTACTATGGTTTGGGTTATGCTTATTTCCAAGATCATCAATGGGAAAATGCGATCGCAAATTATTTAAAAACAATTGAATTAAAACCAGATTTAATTGATAGTTATCAAAACTTAGGTTATTCTTGCATTAAATTGGGTCGCTGGAATCAAGCTTTAGAATATTATAACCAATTATTAACCTTTGAAGGAGCAGTTCTTTTTCCTCCCCATAACTATTTGCGAGAAATGTTAATCCAAGGGAAAACAGTTCAACTCTTAGATAACCCTAAACGTCCAGACTCAAAAATTATTAAAATTTTCCAAGCTGACCCCGGTTTATATAGTATGATTAATCAGCAATCTTCTGGTTATCAAAAACAAGTCTTTTCTGGTCTTAAAGATCAAGGAATTGAGGTGACAGAAGATCTCAGGGAAGCAGATATTATTATTTCTCAATATTTTGTCGTTTTAGAAAGTTTTGCTCGTCAATATGGTCAGATCAAAAAATACCTTTTATATACGGAAGAACCTCGGTTTGATCTAAACTTTGAGAATAAAGTTAATGTAGAGGGTGTAGATATCCATATTATGAATATTTACACGGGGGATGTATTTTTAAATAATTATAGTTTATGTATTTGGCGGAGTAATGTGTTTAGCAAACCCTTAAACCCAATAATTGAGGATGATTTTTTGCGACCGCAAGACAAAAAAATTGTGGCGTTGATGTCAAAACATCCGGTTGCTGGCTTTACGACTTTAGTTCGGGATGGAAATAGTATTGATTTGTATGAAATCCGAAATCACATTGCTTTAGAAGGTCATCGTTTAGGGAAAGTGGATATTTATGGAAAAGGTTGGGAAGCGGGAGTAACCATCGAAGACTCTAGGGATGGAGACTGGACAAATCGCAAGTTTGAAATTCTCCAAGATTATCATTTTAATCTGTGTTTTGAAAATACCATAGCTCCCCATTATTGTACAGAAAAAATTTGGGATGCGATTATTGGTGGCTGTTTACCGATTTATTACGGTGGACAGAACTCAACAATTTATGAGGATTTTCCCCAAAATAGTTTTTTAGACTATTGTGAGTTTAATCATCCTCAAGAGTTATTCCAATATATTGAAAAAATGACATTTTCAGAATATCGAGAACGGTTGAATTTGTGTATTGAGACGTTTAATCAAGTCGAGAAAACCTTAAAAAACAATAATTTTTATATTCTGAAACGGACGGATAATTTAGCGAGAAAAATTAGAAGTATTGTTTGTGTTCTATAATACCCATAATCTGAGATACTGCTACAATGGGCGCTGTAACGGCTCTTAATATGCGTTTTCCCAAGGAAATCGGTTGAAATCCAATAGCGATCGCTGCTTGAATTTCCTCTTCTGTCCACCCCCCTTCCGGCCCCGTAGCAATCATAATTTTATCGGGTATTTTATCAGCTATAATTGACATTAATTCTAACATAAAAGGTTGATAATTTCCTCGACCTTCACAAATATATTGAACAGAAGATTGAGTGTTACTCCTAAAGGTTGATAGGGTTAATAATCCTTGTGGAAACGAAACCGGATCAAGAATTTTGGGAATAATTTGACGTTCCGATTGTTCTGCGGCTTCTGTGGCAATTCTGCGCCACCGTTCTACCTTTTGAGGGCTAGGTTTTAAGATTGTTCTTTTACTAATAACTGGGATAAATTGTGTTACACCTAATTCCGTACAACAGCGCACAATTTCCTCAAATCCATCTCCTTTCGGTAAGGCTATAATTAATATAATTTCAACAGGTAATTCGGTTTTTATTGAGACAGTTTCGATTAATTTAGCTTGGGGAGAAACAGAAGGTAAATTAACCATTAATTCTGCTATCCACCATTGACCTTGACCTTCAATAATAATAAAGCGATCGCCCTGTTTCAACCGTAACACTCGACCTAAATAATGCTGTTGTTCAGCCGTTAAAATTAAGTGTTCGTCTTGAATTTGTTCAGGAGCGATCGCAATGCGTTGAAGTTGAACCATAGGAAATAAAGGATGAAAGACTCGGTTAGATACTCTAACCTAAAATCCTCCCTGTTCAACCTAACTACTGGACTTTCAGTTTTTCTAAATATTCTTCAATTGCTTGAGTGGCTAACTCAACCACTGGTTTCCCCAATCGTTTAGATTCAGCTTTTAACTGATTATAAATGGAATCTCGAACGCTAACCCGATGTCGGATTTTGCTCGTATCTAGGGGAGCATCAGAATCGCTAATCTCTGGTAGGGTCTGGCTACCCGTAAAAACGGGCGCTTCTTGAGTTTCAATGTTCATTGAGACAGTCGTTGAGTAAGAGGTTATAAACTTGCGAAGCGCATCAAAGCCGACACGATAGCAAAAATCTCCAAAACCCTCTTCTGGTTTCCGATCCTGTTTAAAATAAACGAAGATGGGAGTCAGAAACGTTTCGAGATCGTGAATCGATAAGCGATCCACAAAAGCTTCAGCCAATCGTGTTTGATTCGGAGAACCCCCTAACCAAATTTGATAGGTATCAGGAGCACTCCCAACAAAGCCTAACTCCGCCATGTAGGGTCGAGCACAACCATTAGGGCATCCTGTCATCCGAATGACAAAATGCTCTTGTTGCAAACCCACATTGTCCAACAATACCCGAATCCGTCCCAATACACTAGGGATAATCCGTTCTGATTCTGTCATCGCCAATCCGCAGGTCGGTAACGCCGGACACGCCATCGAATAGCGTTCTAGGGGATCAATTTCCGTTTCGGTTTTAATCCCATGTTCTTTGAGGAGGGTTTGAATCTTAGGTTGAACCTCTGGGGAAATTTCATACAGAATCACATTTTGACTCGCCGTGACTAACATCGGCACATCAAACTGTTCTACAATTTGGCGTAAAACCGTTTTCAGGCGGAAATTTCCTTCATCTTTAATCCGACCATTATCAACAGAAATTCCTACAAATAATTGACCATCTCCTTGTTCATGCCATCCTAAATAATCTTCATAGTTCCAAGCAGGTAAAGGTTTAAACGGTTGAAAGGATTTTCCGAAATATTCTTCAGCTTTTTCACGGAATTGATCCACACCCCAATCATGAATTAAATATTTCATTCTGGCGTGACGTCGGTTGGTGCGATCGCCATAATCCCGTTGAGTCGCAACAATGGCTTTCACCGCATCATAAATATCCGCTTTATCCACATAGCCAATTTCATCAGCCATACGGGCAAAGGTTTCTTCTTTATTATGAGTCCGTCCTAAACCTCCCCCGACTAAAATATTAAACCCTTCCAACTCTCCGGCGGCATTAGTAATGACAACTAAACCCAAATCTTGAGTATAGATATCCAGAGAATTATCCCCTGGAACCGTCACCGCACATTTAAACTTGCGGGGCATATAATAAGTGCCATAAATGGGTTCTGGGGAGTCCGTATAATTCGTACCATTTGTATTCCGAAGACGAGCGACTTTTACCTCTGGATCTTCTTCTGCGGTAATAAATTTTTCCCCATCTAACCAGATTTCATAATAGGCTCCTGTTTGGGGAGTTAACAGATCAGCAATATTATTGGCATAAGTCCGGGCATATTCATACTCAGGACGATTTTTATAAGGTGCTGGAGGTGCTAAAACGTTGCGGTTAATATCTCCACAAGCCCCTAAAGTTGACCCCATATTATTAATAATAGAAGCCAAAACTGTTTTAAGATTTTTCTTTAAAACTCCGTGTAATTGGAACCCTTGACGAGTCGTAGCCCGAATTGTATGGTTTCCATATTCATCAGATAAGCGATCCAAAGTTAAATACAATTGAGGGGGAATAAAGCCCCCAGGACTGCGGGTTCGCAGCATCATTCCATAGTCTTTTTCCTGTCCTTTAACTCGATTATCTCGGTTATCTTGTTGATAAGAGCCGTGAAATTTGAGAATTTGAATTGCATCCTCCGAGAAGTAGTTCAAATCATTCAACAGTTCTGTGGCGAGGGGTTCCCGCAAGAAATTGCTGCGTTCTTTAAGCCCTTCAACTTTCGAGGGTTTATTAACCTTGGGAGGTGTTGCGGATAGAGTCATGAGCTTCTGATACCTTTTTCAATAAAAAACCATAAGGGTTCAGCCTTTTACTCCCTGGGGAGTCATAGTTCAACCCGATTGTTTTCAATCCCCTGTAATTCGGTCGGAATTATCGGTATTAATTTTGATCGTAACATGGGGGTAGTCACAATTGTCCCGTATTATGGCCGTCTCCGTCTTAAGTCAGAATGATTATTTAACAGTTCACGAACAAACAACAATGCCAGATGCGCTAATGTACGATGAGGATACCTTTGTGGTCTTAGAAACCCATCAACCGGAACAGTTTATGACGGTTGCAGAACTCCTCGAAAAGCTCAAATCTGTTTTATCAGAATCTCAAGACAATTTACCCCAGGATTTACAACGCTTTACCACCATTGAAGAACAAGCGCAATATCTGATTGATACAAGTTGTGACCTTAACCTCAAACCGGGTCAATATTTGCAGTGGTATGCGGTGAGGTTGGAGAAGTAGGAGGTCGGTTGAGGGTTAACCCTCAACCGTCAACACTCAACTAACCTTCTACAATTAAAGCCACATCAATCTGTTCTTCTTGGGGTTGAGTAATTTCAACTTTCAGACCTGGGCCAAAGAACTTAGCGATTTTCTCTTGTTTATTTTGCCAAGTATCCAGGGATATTAAGGGAGAATAAAACTGTAAAATCAGTGTATAAGACCCATCAATAATCGTTTCTCGGATACCTTGGAGGGTGGGACGTTCTTCGCGGTTGGGGCTGAGTCCTAGACGTTCTAAGACATCGGATAAATGGGCTTCTTGGCCATAGCGATAACGGGTGACATCTTTGCGGATTTGATTCTGAGTCTCTGTAGCTTGTTGCTCTCGTACCGCTAAAACCTCAGAGGATGTCGCTTGAGTCATCGGAATGGGTTTTAATTCTGCCGCTTTGAGGGCGAGTCCCCCCAATAATAGGGGAATACCATAGAAAAATCCAGCTAAATTTAAGGTTGCATTATCTGCAAAATAAGCTGCAAAACCCACTACGGTTAAAATTCCACCGACCACTAAACCTAGGGCTCCGAGAGAAGTTTGACGTAACATATTATAAATCACTCATTCGTCCGCGAAAATTCATTCTCTGATTTTATGGTTTATTAGACATAGAGAAAACCTATATTTTGATTTTCAACACTGACTTCTGGAAACAAAGCAGGGTTCGGATATACCGTGTCATCGGATGTTCAACATGACAACTAACGACGAAGATCAATCAACTGCTAATATTAAACGTAAACTACTGGAGCAGATTAACACGCTCAAGCGCGAAGACGAACGATTGTACAATATCCTCGCTATCGATGTTTGGGCGTTAGCGAAAACGATGGATGAGTTTCAACCGGGCTTTTGGAGTGCTTTTATGAAAAACCGCGAAAAAGCTTTAAAACGGTTTCTCGCTGAATCTGCTAAAAATAAACCCGATACTGATACAAAACGGCCCCCTTTTCTACGGTAGCCTTGGATTAAATTTTAGGTTGTATTGATTAACAAACATGAGGATTTTATTAGTCGAAGATGATGAACGGATTACAAAAGCCTTAGCTGAAGCTTTCATGGATCATCATTATGTGGTAGATGTTGTTCATGATGGTCAGATGGGGTGGGAGTTTGTGGAATCGGCTGTCTATGATGTGATTATTTTAGATGTAATGTTACCCCGACTCAATGGAATTCAGTTTTGTCAACGATTAAGACAACGGGGAAACACAACACCTGTATTGATGTTAACGGCAAAAGATACCAGTGCAGATAAAGTATTAGGGTTAGATGTGGGGGCGGATGATTATGTGATTAAACCCTTTGATTTACAAGAGTTATTAGCTAGAGTTCGAGCGTTATTAAGGCGGGGAAATTCCGCGTTACCTCCTGTATTAGAATGGGGAAATCTTCGTTTAGATCCTAATAGTTGTGAAGTAACATATTGTGAAGAAATTTTATCTTTAACCCCTAAAGAATATGGGTTGTTAGAATTATTTTTGCGAAATCCTGGACGAGTGCTTTCACGAGAAATGATTTTAGATCACCTTTGGTCTTTTGAAGATATTCCGGGGGATGATACAGTTAAAACCCATATCAAAAGATTAAGACAAAAACTTAAAATAGTCGGGGCATCATCCACATTAATTGAGACAGTATATGGCTTGGGATATCGGCTCAAAACGCAACGTGATTAATCCTGAATTTAGATCTTTAAGTTGGCGATTATTACTCTCCTATTTAGGGGTAATGATGGCGATCTCTGCAACCTCGATGATTGCTGTCTATGAATTTTTTGCCTTTAGTTTATATCAACAATTAGATCGTCAATTACTAACATTAGCAGATGCAGCTACTCATAATTTTGAAGAAATTCAAGAACATCAAAAAACTTTTAAATCCTCTGATTCTCTGGAATTAGATGACGATGGTGATCTGGATATTCCTTGGCAAAATATTCAGCAACCTAATCAAGGAATTGAATGGTTTGATGTAAATCGCCAACTGATTACTAAAGCTGGAAAAGTTTTTCCTCCTGTTGATTTATCCCATTATCATCGGACTTATACAGTTAATGATAAAAAAATTCGGACTCTAACTTTAGAGATTAACAAAGAACCTGGATCACCACAACAGATTATGGGTTATGTACGGATCAGTGAATCTACAGAACCCGTTGAAATGGTGTTAACAAAATTAAGAATAGGAATGATGTTAGGAGGAATATTAGTATCGGGATTAACCGCTTTTGGCGGAATGTGGTTAACAAAACAATCCCTAAAACCCATTGAACAAAGTTTTGAAAAGCTCAAACAATTTACCGCCGATGCGTCTCACGAATTGAGAAATCCTTTAGCTGGAATTAGAGCTTGTGTAGAAGTCATCCAAAGTCATCCAGAACGAATTCATCCGGCGGATATTGATAAATTAAAAGCAATTTCTAGTGGTGTCAATCAAATGACTAGCTTAGTAGAAGATTTATTACTCCTCGCCCGCACGGATCAACATTCTATTTCTATAACAACGAATTGGGTAATTATTCCCCTGCATGAACTGTTAGAAGATTTAGTAGAATTTATTTATTTTCAAGCCGAACAAAAGCAAATTGAATTAATCTTAGATATCAGAACAGATATTAAAATGAAGGGGGATGGAAATCAACTTTGGCGATTATTTTTGAACTTAATTGAAAATGCAATTTATTATACTGATAGTGGCGGAAAAGTGATAGTCTCTTTAGAGGAGCGAGAAAAATCGGTTTGGGTGAGAATTGAAGACACTGGAATAGGAATTGCGGCTGAACAGTTACCTTTTATTTTTGATCGCTTATGGCGTGCTGATCAAGCTCGAACTCGACAAGAAGGCGGATCGGGATTAGGACTCGCGATCGCTCAAACTTTAGCTCAACATCATCAAGGGGAAATTACCGTTACCAGTCAGTTAGGAAAGGGTAGCTGTTTTGTTGTGCGTTTTCCCGGTTTACCCTATTCCTAAAACCCAATTATAATTCGTCACCAGTTTGTCACTTTTTAGGTTTATCCTCAAACTCAGGGTTAGGAGCATTATCTTTCTGTTGTTATATTAATAACTATTTTCTCGGTCATGTGCCTACCTTTAGAGAGGTAATTTTTTTACATTTCTACAAACCTATAATTATTGAGGTTAATAATAATGCAAAATCTTCAATTTCGGAAATTTCATCGTAAAATAGCACCAATTGTATTTATTCCTTTATTTTTAACGGCTTTTACTGGAATGGTCTATCGTCTGGGAAGGACTTGGATGGGATTATCGGAAGAAAAAGCAGATATTTTCCTGATGATTCATCAAGGAGAATTTTTAGGAAAACCTTTAGTTCCGATTTATGTATTATTAGTCGGTTTAGGACTAATAGCCATGATTCTTACCGGATTGACAATGGTTCGGTTAGCTCAACAAAAACGTAAAAATCCCTCTAAAAATACTCCATTGAATGCTAGAAAAGTGCATCAAATTTTAGCACCTATTACATTCTTACCTTTATTCTTAAGTGCGTCAACAGGTATTTTCTATCGACTAGGAAATAGTTGGTTTCATATTCCTAGTGAATTTTCTAAACTCTTACTGAGAATTCATCAAGGTACTTATTTTGGCCCCTTCGGAAGAACAATTTATATTGCCTTAATCGGTTTAGGATTAATTACTATGTTAATTACCGGACTTAATTTGACCGGAATTTTTCGTAAAAAACGGGCTAAAGTTTCAGAAGAATCCTAAGTTTCAACGGAATTAGAAATCAAATTTTCTACTCAAGGCGGGAGTTGTTCGGTTGCGGTTCCTTACAACACCGTATATCCGGGTAAAGCTTCATAATTCGGATATTGATTAGGGGCTAAACTGCGATCGCACCCATTTACGAAATCCTCGCCTTGCAGCACTATCTCCTATCATTTCACTTTCCTGTAAAAACTGTAAAATTCCTTCTATTATTTGTAAGTTTCCAAAAATTAAGCTAGTTTCTACGGGTTGATATTCTTCCTCAGTTAATATAAAAATTTGTAGTTTTCTCTCAGCATAAATCCACAATTCAGGTACACCTAACGCTAAATAAGCATCAAGTTGAGTTTTTGAAGTCACATCAACTTCAATGGCTAAATCAGGAGGCGGATCAACAGATAAATCAACTCGCTTTTTTCCAATCATTAAAGCAGCATTTTGAATATAAAAACAGTTATCGGGTTCGATCCCTGCTGTCATTTCGGGTTGTTTAAAAGTTGTCGATCCAAACGTTTGTGAATCTAACTCTAATTCATCCAATAGAATTTTAACAAAATCGCTAATGAGTTCTTTTTTTATTTCATGTTCTGGTAATGGCATCCGAATTTCTAACACTCCTTGACAATAAGCAACCCGTGAAGCCCGATGTTCTCCCATTTCCTCTAAAATCGCTTCAAATTCCTGCCAACTCACCTGACGCAAGATGAGGTGTTGTCCGGGTTGAATCTCAATTTGGCGTAATTCTAAGGTGACAGCCATTTTAGCCTCCCTAACTCGATATTTTTATTATTTCCAAACTTCAGTTAAATCTAACATAAACCCTGGTAAAATATCTTCTCCTGATAAGCTGAGATTAGGCGTAATTAGAAACCCGGTTTCTTGAAGAAACCGGGTTTCTATGGTTTTTAGTTTTTGAAACAATTAACTAACTTTAGCGGGTTGTTTTTCCTGACTAAAAAAGGTGTCTCGAATTTGTTCAGAAATTTGAGAACTGGTTAAGCCTAAATCAGCAAAAGATTCATTCGGTTCAGCATGATCGACTAAAATATCAGGAACCCCGAAACGCTTCACGGGAACTACAACATTATTATCTAATAATGCTTCAGCAACAGCCGAACCAAAACCGCCCATTAAACAGCCTTCTTCTATCGTAACAACTTTACCCATTTGTTGAGCTAAAGGTGCAATTAATTCGATATCCAAAGGTTTAACAAAACGGGGATTAACTACCGTTGCTTCAATGCCATGTTCACTGAGAATTTCAGCGACTTGCATGGACATATTTACCATACTGCCATAACCCATTAATAGCAGATCATCGCCATTGCGTAAAATCTCTCCTTTGCCGATGGGTAAAGGTTCCCAGCCTTCTTCCATTAACGGAACACCTAACCCTGATCCACGGGGATAACGCATGGCAGTGGGGCCATCTGTATGCTCAATTCCAGTTACTAACATCCGTTGTAATTCGGCTTCATCTTTAGGTGCCATAATTACTAGATTAGGCAAACACCGCAGATAAGCAATATCATACATTCCTTGGTGAGTTGGGCCGTCTGCACCCACAATTCCGGCTCGATCCATACAGAAGAAAACCGGGAGCTTTTGAATACAAATATCATGGACAATTTGATCATAAGCTCGTTGCAAGAAGGTGGAATAAATTGCCACAACTGGACGCATTCCTTCTGCTGCTAAACCCGCCGCCATTGTAACCGCGTGTTGTTCCGCAATTCCCACATCAATATATTGTTTGGGCAGTTTTTTCTGAAGAATATCTAACCCAGTTCCCGTTGCCATTGCCGCCGTAATACCGACAATTCGAGGATCATTTTCACCCAATTTAACTAAGGTTTCTCCAAACACTTTAGAATAACTGGGGGGTTTGGGTTTACTAACAGGAATTGCTTTTCCTGTCGCTAAGTTAAAGGGATTTTGAGCATGATAACCGACTTGATCTTTTTCGGCGATCGCATAGCCTTTTCCTTTCACCGTTGCGACGTGAACTAACACAGGCCCCGGTATTTTATGGGCTTGTTGAAACGTATTAATTAATTCTTGTAAATCATGACCATCTACAGGCCCAACATAAGTAAAACCTAATTCTTCAAACACCGCCCCAACTTTAGGAACAGCAAGACGTTTCATCCCTTCTTTCATGCGTTCCATTTCGGGAGTAAAGGCTTCTCCAACGAAGGGTAAATGTTTAAATTGTTCTTCTAAATTATCCGTAAGAAACTGAACCGGATCACTCAGCCGCATTTTATTCAAATAACGAGAAATTGCACCCACATTGGGCGAAATTGACATCTCGTTATCATTCAGAACCACCATTAAATTAGTATGAGGTAAATGTCCGGCGTGGTTAATGGCTTCTAATGCCATTCCTCCCGTTAAAGCGCCATCTCCAATAATGGCAACGACTTTAAAGTTTTCCCCTTTCATATCCCGTGCTAAAGCCATGCCTAAACCAGCAGAAATACTGGTAGAAGCGTGTCCAGCACCAAAATGATCGAATTTACTTTCACAGCGTTTTAAATAGCCAGCAACGCCATCTTTTTGCCTTAAGGTGTGAAAATTTTGATAACGTCCGGTGATTAATTTATGGGGATAGGCTTGGTGTCCCACATCCCAAAGAACTTTATCTCGATCGAGATCCAGGGTTTGATACAATCCTAACGTCAGTTCCACCACACCCAACCCTGGCCCTAAATGTCCACCAGTGGCGGCAACGGTTTCTAAGTGTTTCTCGCGGATCTGGCGGGCGATTTGTTCGAGTTGAGAAATCGACAAACCATGTAGTTGATTTGGATGAGTAATTTCGCTTAGGTGCATATTTGTTAAATACCTTCAAGTCACCATGAAGTTAACGTTTCGGGAAAATGGCCCAATTTTCCAGGCATTAGGCCGAATTATCAACATCAATGTCATGGTAGCAGGGAAGAGGGTGATGGGGTATTGACAGTTAAGGGTTGACGATTAATCAGCTTAAAATGACGAGTTGGGTTGGGTGAGGAATTCGAGTTCACTAGGAGTGCTGGGACGGCTTAAAATCACGTTACGATGGGGGAAGCGTCCGAATTTTTGAATAATATTAAAGTGGGCGATCGCATAATCAAACATGGATGCGGTATTGGGATCATTTTTTAAGGTTTCAAATAATTCGACACAACGAGTTTGATCGGCTAAATTTTCGCTATGTTCAAGGGGAAGATAAATAAAAGCCCGTTGTACCATAATTATCTGTTGATCATATTTTTGATCAAGGGCATACTTGGCGATGGTTAATGCTTTTTCATCGGTAGCAAAGGCTTGGGGTGTTCCTCGAAATAGATTGCGAGAAAATTGATCTAAGGTAATAATTAAGGCTAAACAACTTAACGGTGAATTTTGCCAAAAATCAAGTTGGTTTGTCGCAGCAAGTTCATAGGTTGGGAGAAAACGAGTCCTGATTTCTTGATCAAAAGTAGGATTTGTCATAAACCAAGCAGGTTTAGGTTTACCATAGTCGGGGTCATGGGGATGACCAAACCAGAAGCTTAAAATTTCTTCAAATTTCTCCATAATTGTTTTCAATCTCCAGCAATTTATTGTAATAATATTGGTTCTTCCTATGTCAGGGCTGTTTCATGAAACATCTCTACTCGGATTTTTTGACATAAGACTGAAGCCGAGTATCAATACTTTTAATATGGTTGACAAACCAATCTAATAATTCTTGCTTAACTTGAGTTACAATCAACTCTAAAGACTGTTTTAGCTCAATTTTATGATTAATATCTTGCAGGGTAATCAAAAATTTAGCATGGGCATCTTTATTATTACAAGCAACTGGACATTTATAGAGAGCCATGCAAGATTCTTCATAATTAAAGTGATTATTAATATACATTTTCAAAAATCCCATAATGGCTCGGAGTTCCTGCTCTCCTTTCTGACTTTCCATTGCTTCCAATAGCTGATCCATTTGATCTAATAACTGTTCATGTTGACAGTCTAGCAACGGAATCCCAATTTTTAAAGAATCGTTCCACGTTCTCATGGTATTTTTACCTAAATTTTTATCCTTTGATCTGGATTTACTTTGACCCATCATAAACGAAAAAACCTCTAACTGTAGGGTGCGTAAGCGGAGCGCACACACCAATAAACAGTCAACAGTCAACACCAATATGTAAAAATGATAAAGAAAACAAGAAAACGTATCCGGCACGAAGTATGGCTGTGGAGTCCCGATATAATCCTGCGTCTCTCGAACAAAAGTGGCAACAAACCTGGGCACAACAGGGGTTGTACAAAACCCCAACTGATAAAAATCAGCCCAAATTTTATGCACTCTCCATGTTCCCCTATCCGTCGGGGAGTCTGCACATGGGTCACGTTCGCAACTACACTATTACTGACGTGATCGCCCGACTCAAACGGATGCAAGGCTATCGTGTCCTGCACCCGATGGGATGGGACGCCTTTGGACTACCCGCCGAAAACGCCGCCATTGACCGAGGAGTTCCTCCGGCGGAATGGACGTATCAAAATATTGCCCAAATGCGAGAACAATTGCAAAAATTAGGGTTCTCTATTGATTGGGAAAAAGAAGTAACCACCTGTTCGCCGGAATATTACCGTTGGACACAGTGGATTTTCTTACAATTTTATAAGTGCGGACTGGCTTATCAAAAAGAAGCGGCGGTGAATTGGGACCCAATTGATCAAACCGTTCTCGCTAATGAACAAGTTGATAATGAAGGACGGTCTTGGCGGTCTGGAGCGATTGTTGAACAGAAATTATTGCGGCAATGGTTCTTAAAAATTACCGATTATGCTAACGAATTACTCAACGATTTAGAACATTTAAACGGATGGCCGGAACGAGTTAAATTAATGCAAGCCAATTGGATTGGGCAATCCATTGGAGCACAGTTAGAATTTCCGATTATTGGATTAGATGAAAACATTGCTGTTTTTACCACTCGTCCCGATACGGTTTATGGGGTTTCCTATGTGGTATTAGCCCCAGAACATCCCTTGGTTTCTCAGGTAACAACCCCTGAACAAAAAGCAACTGTAGAAGCATTTATTCAAGAGGTTAAAAACCAAAGTAACACGGATCGGACTTCTGAAGATAAACCCAAACGGGGCGTTCCTACAGGGGGAAAAGCCATTAATCCGTTTAATGAGGAAGAAATTCCGATTTGGATTGCGGATTATGTTTTATATGAATATGGAACAGGCGCAGTCATGGGGGTTCCCGCCCATGATACCCGTGATTTTCAATTTGCGACTCAATATGATTTACCCATCAAACAGGTGATTGTTCCTGATGATGCGGATAATGATAATGAGGAGAATGATCAAGTTAAAATGGCTTATACCGGAACGGGAATTTTAGTCGAATCCTGTAATTTTAGTGGAGAACATTCTGAACACGCTAAACAAGCCATTATTAACTATGCGGAAGATGAAGGATATGGTAAAGGAATTATTCAATATCGCCTAAGAGATTGGTTGATTTCTCGTCAACGATATTGGGGTGCACCGATTCCGATTATTCATTGTCCCAAGTGTGGGGCGGTGGCCGTTCCTGATGAAGATTTACCTGTAAAATTGCCGGAAAATGTCAAATTTAGTGGTCGGGGGCCATCACCTTTAGCGCAATTAGAAGACTGGGTAAATGTTACTTGTCCGAACTGTGGAACTGATGCTAAACGGGAAACCGATACGATGGATACCTTTATTGATTCCTCTTGGTATTTCTTGCGTTATCCTGATGCTAGAAATGATCAAGAAGTCTTCAATTCAGCGATTACAAATGATTGGATGAGCGTCG
Source organism: Planktothrix sp. FACHB-1365 (assembly GCF_014697575.1). Classification (GTDB taxonomy): domain Bacteria; phylum Cyanobacteriota; class Cyanobacteriia; order Cyanobacteriales; family Microcoleaceae; genus Planktothrix. Next base: position 693,932 of record NZ_JACJSC010000001.1, read on the forward strand.
ATCAATATGTGGGTGGCATTGAACACGCCATTTTACATTTATTATACTCTCGATTCTTTACTAAAGTATTGCGCGATCGCGGATTATTACAGTGTAAAGAACCGTTTGAGCGGTTATTAACTCAAGGGATGGTGCAGGGAATTACCTATAAAAATCGGAATACTGGAAAGTATTTTGCACCTTCACAAGTGAGTCCTAGTAATCCCCAAGATCCTGAAACGGGAGAAAAGTTAGAAGTCTTCTTTGAGAAGATGTCTAAATCGAAATATAATGGCGTTGATCCGTTGGAAGTCATGGGGAAATATGGCGCTGATACAGCCCGGATGTTTATTTTATTTAAAGCTCCTCCTGAAAAGGATTTAGAATGGGATGATGCCGATGTTGAAGGACAATTTCGCTTTTTAAATCGGGTATGGCGAATTGTAACTGAATTTGCTGAAGTTTCAACTTCTAAACCTAAGAATCGGGAATTAACTAAAGTTGAAAAAGACTTAAAACGGGCGATTCATACGGCGATTAAAGAAGTCACTGAGGATTTAGACGGAGACTATCAATTTAATACGGCGGTTTCAGAATTAATGAAACTCAGTAATGCGTTATCTGAAGCTGATTGTAAAGCGTCTCCTATCTATTTGGAAGGAATTGAAACGCTGTTAAAATTATTAGCACCGTTTGCTCCTCATATTGCGGAAGAATTGTGGCAAATGATTGGTAAAACCGGATCAATTCATACTCAAACCTGGCCGGAATATGACCCTGAAGCGTTAGTGGTTGATGAAATTACCTTAGTGATTCAAATTAATGGTAAAACACGCGGTACGCTTCAAGTCCCAGCAGCAGCCAATCATCAAACCTTAGAAGAATATGCCCGAAATTCTGAAGTCAGTCAACGTCATATCGGAGACAAAACGATTAAAAAAGTGATTGTTGTCCCTGGAAAATTAGTGAATTTCGTTGTCGCTTAACCCAGAAACTGAATCCCTTATCTTAATTTTCCTCCAAACTTTTCCGGTTTGGGGGTTTTTTATTGAGAATAAATTAAATAAGGTCAATTTACCCTCTAATTAAAAACCAATGTCAAGATTGCTAATCATGAGTTGGATCTCGGCGAGGAGACTCACACCTAAATTCTCAATTTGATATCATAGAAAGTGCGTAGGGCTATGCCTGAAAGGGCGAGGAAGTCTCTAGTTGTGTTTAGACTTATCCATCATCAACGGATGAGTTCATCAAGCTCAAAATCTAAATCCTAATCCTGAGTCGAGCTTGTTGATTTTAATAGAGTTGAATTAATAGAACTTAATAAACCAAGAGGAAGTTTCATGTTTAATAATATTAAGCGTTTTTATGAACAAGGCTTAAAAAAAGCACGCCAAGGCAATTATCGGGGTGCGTTGAAAGATTTTGATCAAGTGATTCAATTAAACCCTAATTATGCCAACGCTTATAATAATAGGGGTTTAGTTTATTATTATTTGAAAGAGTATGAACAAGCGGTTAATGATTTAACAAAAGCTTTAGAAATAGAACCAAAATTACCCGATGCTTATCTAAATCGGGGGAATGCTTGGAGACATTTGGGAAAATACGAAAAAGCGATTCAGGATTTTAAAGTGGCTCTAAATTTTAATCCTAAAAGTGATGCAGTTTATAATAATTTGGGATTAGCGATCGCTCAATCAGGTAGTTATCAAGATGCTATTAATCATTATAATCAAGCGATTAGTTTAAACCCCGACAATCATAAAACCTATTATAATCGAGGTCGAGCTTTTTATTTATTAGGAAATAAAGAAAAAGCAGTGGAGGATTTTAATAAAGCAACGGAATTAGAATTTAATTATATTAAAGCTTATATTAATCGAGGATTGTGTCATCATCAATTAGGAAATCATGAGCGAGCTATTCGAGATTATAACCGAGCTTTACAAATTGATCCTTATAATGTTTATGCCTATTATAACCGAGGTTGTGTTTATCATAGTTTAAAAGACTATCAATCGGCAATTGCTGATTTTGATCAAGTTCTCAATATTGATCCTAATTTTATTAAAGCTTATTTAAACCGAGGATTAGCTCGTTATAAATTGGGGGATGAATCCGGTGCAAATAAAGATTTTTATCATGTCATGTGTGTGAACTCAGATACCTATATTCATTATCAAGCTCAACGGGGAATTTCCGATCACGCTCCCTATTCTAAAAATGCTCCTAAAATTGACGTTCAACAGGGTGGAGAATATTTTTATACAACCTTTCTCAACGGTTTATGGGATACGGAAGACCTAGAACAACGGGAGTCCACTATCTGTGAAGCGGAATTTATAAATGAATAAAATACAATTCGTAGGGTGCGTAAGCTCCGCGCACGCACCATTATTTTATCTAATAACTTTCTTAATCAAATTATTGTAAAATTAGACTATTGAGATTTTTGATCAAGATTATAGATTTTAAAATTAATCATAAATAAATTAATTTTTATAGCCGGAAATAGGGAATAGCTTAATTTTGAAAATTCGGGTTTTAGTTGCGTGCGCGGAGCTTACGCACCCTACTATTATTTAAAACAATAACATATTTAAACTAATCAATAAAAGAAATAAAGCAAACGCTGTTCGTAGTTTTTCCCCTGAAATAATATGGGACAGCGTTGTTCCCCAAAACGCTCCTAAAATAGTAAACGGAGCAATTAATAATAAAGCAGGCCAATAAATATATCCTGTAAATCCAGGGAGAAAAGAAGCCCTATGAGGAGATAATAAAAAGGCTAAGGTTCCTAAAATAGAAATGGGTAAACTAAAAGATGAAGATGTACCTACTACTTCATACATCGGTAATCCACAATAAATTAAAAAGGGAACACTAATTGCACCGCCTCCAACTCCTAAAAGCCCTGATTTGAACCCGATTCCTAGCCCGACTGCATTGATAATTGCTAATCCGGGTAAAGTTTTTGATTGGGGTTGAGGTTTAAAATCTAACAAAAGTTTAAGAGAAATCACAAATAAAAATAAACCAAAAATTATTTTTAGCCAATCTGTTGATAAGGTATTATCGAGTATTGATCCTAATAAAACACCGAATAAAATCCCCGGAAGAATTTTCCAAAACACTCCCCATTGCACATCTCCTTTAGAATGATGGGCTAAAATAGAAGAAGTTGCTGTACAAACCATAACACTCATGGAAGTGGCGATCGCAACGTGCATCACCAAATCATGGGGAAACTCCATTAAATTAAAAATATAAAATAACCCTGGAACAACCAACATCCCTCCCCCAATTCCCAATAATCCTGCTGCGGTTCCAGCCGTTAGTCCCAGTGCTACTAATAAAATCCAAGGTAGAATTCCCATCATACAATCCTCAAAAGAAGTTTTAAGCTATAGGTTTTGCACTCAACTTTTAAGGGTGAACTTTATTGTCTCATACAATTTTCCCCTCAGTTCTGAGTTCCCCTTCTGTCAAGCTCTTCCCAATTGGGATTAGCCGATGAACACTACGCTGTAAAATAGTGCAAAGTGCAAATTGGTAACAGCAACGACCCCTGGCCCAGCGTGAGAGGGGATAGGGATGTTTGACTATTTTTGTCAATTGCACGTTAAAAAAAACCTGAAGTGATGTATTAGTCACATTTTGTTAGTTAAGAGCTTCGGTATTCTAAGGGAGAAGAAACGAATGTATCTCAAGAGTGGAACTGGTGTTGCAACAAAGACAGGAGCCAATAGCCGCGTCTTTATCTTTGAAGTCGAGGGAATGCGACAAGGGGAGAATACAGACAAACTCAACTTTCCAATTCGTCGCAGTGGTGCAGTTTACATCACTGTGCCCTATGAGCGCATGAATCAAGAAATGCGTCGCATTTCCCGGATGGGAGGAAAAATTGTCAGTATTCGCCCCGCAGGTGAACCTCATGCTGCAACGACCGTGGTTCCCGGAAATGGACAACAGAGCCAACCCTCTCAAGAAAAAACTAAGCCCATGACTCACGCCAAGGCTAAAACAGATATTCCTATTAATATCTACCGTCCGAACAAGCCCTATATGGGGCAATGTATCGAGAACTATGAACTGGTGGGTGAAGGGGGTTTAGGTACAGTCCGTCACCTCACCTTTGACATCTCCGGCGGAGATTTACGTTATCTCGAAGGTCAAAGTATTGGGATTATTCCTCCTGGAAACGATAACAAAGGTAAACCCCACAAGTTAAGGCTGTATTCAATTGCCTCCACTCGTCATGGTGACAAACTGGATGATAAAACCATTTCCTTGTGTGTTCGTCAACTGGAATATAAACATCCTGAAACCGGGGAAACCGTCTATGGGGTTTGTTCGACTTATCTGTGCAATTTAGAAGTGGGGGCTGATGTTGCCATTACTGGGCCAGTGGGTAAGGAAATGTTATTACCCGATGACGAAGAAGCCACTGTGGTTATGATGGCAACGGGTACAGGAATTGCACCTTTCCGGGCTTTCCTGTGGCGGATGTTCAAAGAACAACATCAAGATTATAAATTCCGAGGGTTAGCTTGGTTATTCTTTGGAATTCCCTACACTGCCAATATTCTGTATAAAGAAGATTTGGAACAATTACAACGGGAATTTCCCGATAACTTCCGCTTAACTTATGCCATTAGTCGTGAACAACAAAATCCCCAAGGTGGCAGAATGTACATTCAAGATCGGATTAAAGAAAACGCCGATGAATTGTGGCAGTTAGTTCAGAAAGAAAATACCCATACCTATATTTGTGGTCTTAAAGGTATGGAAGGCGGTATTGATGAAGGAATGTCTGCGGCTGCGGGTAAATTTGATGTCAACTGGAATGATTATCAAAAACAACTCAAGAAAGCAGAGCGTTGGCACGTTGAAACTTACTAAATCGGTTTAGAGATTTTATGAACTGTCTGCATCAATCAAAACTGATCCAGTAACGTTCTCAAGAAGTCTCTTTCAAATTGGTTTAAGTGCGAGGGATTATTTTATTCCTCGCTTTTATTATTTGAAAACCAGAGAATAAAGTAATCGCTTATGATCCCAAAATCAGGACTTGAAATGTACCAACAACGGCTTTTTGCTTTGCATACAAGCCAAATTTATACTCGTTTATCAGGAGAGGTTTATCAACCCACTTATCAAGATTGGCTGAATATATTAAAGCAGGAAGTCAATTTAATTAAAACGGAAACTTCTGAAAATATAGGTTTATCTCGCCTTAATATTTTATTGGGAGATTCCTTGAGTATGTGGTTTCCTAATTCTTTATTACCATCAGGAAGATTATGGTTAAATCAAGGAATTTCAGGGGATACAACAAGGGGAATTTTGCAACGTTTAGATATTTTTGATCAAATTCATCCCGATGCAATTTATATTTTAGCGGGAATTAATGATTTAAAGAATAAGGTTTCTGTGAAAGAAATATTAGGAAATTATCAAAAAATTTTAGATTATCTAAAACAAAAATATCCTGAGACGCAAATTTTAGTTCAATCTATTTTTCCAACAAAATTACCCACAGAAACCCTAACATTTTCGATTCCTAATTCTTTAATTCGAGAACTCAACCAAAATCTTGCTCAACAGATTAAAAATCGAGGGATCATTTATTTAGATTTTCATCAACGATTCACCGATAATCACGGAAATATTCGCCCTGAGTTAACCAGCGATGGCTTACACCTCAGCTTAGAAGGTTACAAAGTTTGGCAATTTGCCCTCAAACAAACTGAGTCTCGCCTCACTAAAAATCGAGATCATAACTATCAAAACTGGTTAAAAAAATCATCAGAATTTCCCTTAGACGGAAAATCTTATACCTGGGTTTCCTACCCCGTTAAACTCGGAGATACCCTACAAAAAGTTACCCTCAACACATTAGGACGAGAGGATTTTGACTATTGCGATTTAATCGCCATCCGAAACAACCTCACATCTGAGGTTCTCTCGATTGATGATGTGATTGAAATCCCGCAATTGATCTGAATTGGGGATTGAGGAGAAAGATCCCTTTTTTTCTTCGCCCCACACCCCATATTAGGCCTTGTCCCCTATCTCCCGTTGGTTTTCCCGGTGGATAACCAAACTGGACTAGAGAGTTTGCCGAGAAATGAATTTTTCTAGGTCTGCCTGAGTTTGCTGGAGCATTTGCTCGCGAGAATCACGCGCTTGAGTCAGGTTGGGAACTAAGTTACGAGCTTGTAACGTCATGTGCAGTTGCAGATCTGCTACATAGGCACTAACGCCTTGATGATTAGAAGTTGTTGAGTATCCCATCTCTAACTTCACAGGTTTTTCTCCCTTCATTAGAACAGTGTTTCGTCGTCATTGGTAAGGTATCACAGCTTTTGTGCGACTGAATCATCTTGTAACGAAGTTTAATCCTTTAGGGGGTGATCTTTACAGTTCGTTACAAATCCCGGAAGATAACATACACCCCAAAATCTAACCCTCAGTAATTTCAGCGTTGAACTTTGTTAACGGGAGCAAAACTCATGGGTAGACTATCTAATATTAGGAGTATTTCTATGCCAGTCAGTGGACCTAAAAAAATGAAAACTCTAAAAACCCGTTCTCAGTTTGGAAAAGACGTATAGCTTAATTAAATTTTTCCTTTAATATTTTGACCGTCTACTTAAGCTAAACATTTAGCACAGGACTAACCGATCCAGGGATAGGATACACCCGAATAGGGTTACTAAGATATTTTGTATTTTACGATACAGAAAAATATACGGTTTAACCCATTTCTTACTTAAAATCAACCACCAACATAAATTGGGCTTCTGAATATGACACAGCTTATTGGCACAGTCAGCAACGATTTATTAACCGGGACACCCGAACCCGATGAAATTCTAGGATTTGTTGGAAACGACACCTTAGAAGGATTAGCCGAAAACGATATCCTCAACGGAGGCCAAGATCAAGATTTGCTTTCTGGGGGTATCGGCAATGATCTTCTATTTGGGGATATTGGCAACGATACCCTAGAAGGAGACTCAGGAGATGACCTGATTTATGGTAATGCTGGGGACGATCAACTCAATGGCGGTGAAGGTGCGGATCTGCTATTTGGTGGACAAGGCAGTGATACACTATTTGATAGTGGTGGCAATGATCTTTTATTTGGAGATAGAGGAAACGACCTACTTTATAGTGGAACCGGAGTCAATGAACTTACTGGCGGAGGCGGTTCCGATGTATTTGTAATTGGTCGAGAACTGCTCGACGGTCAACTTGATATTGTGACTGATTTTCGGATTGGAGTTGATTTAATTGGATTAACCAATAACTTAAAATTTAGCGATTTACGGTTTGTACAAGTTGGAAACGATACCGTTATTGAAGATAAACTAAGTAATCAACAACTTATTTTAGTTCAAGAAATCGAAGCGACAGTTCTCAATAATCAAGCTAACTTTACTCAATCGATTGAAAGCAGTACGCCAATTATTGAGTTTACTAATACCACTCCCTTGCAAGTTCAAGAAGGTGAAACCTCAGCCTTGTTAGTCAATGTTCAACGAGCAGGCTCTCCTTTAAATACGGTGAGTGCCACCCTAGGGTTAAAAACCGATACGGCTACATCCAGCGATGTCAGTTTAGAAGCCATTGAAGTCGTCTTTCAACCCTATGAAACCTTCAAAGTTGTCTCGGTTCCGATCAATATTGTTGATGATCAGCAACCCGAACCGAATGAAAGCTTTCAGTTAACCCTATCTAACCCGAAAGGGGGCGCAACCCTTGGAGAATCTGAAGAAATAGCCGTCACCCTCCAGGATAATGATGTTAGTTCATCTTCTTCCCCTCTCCCAACGACATCATCCCTCTTCATTCCCCTGCCACCCTCCCCCTCCACCATTAGTTTATCTCTGTCTCCTGATACAGTTGCAGAAGATTCTGGCGTACCCTTGGTGTATACTTTTACCCGTCAGGGTGGTTCCCTCAATTTACCCATTACTGTTAATTTTAATGTTGGAGGTACGGCAAAACTCGGAGAAAATTACACAACTAATGACGGAACTTTCACTCCTTCCCAAGGCAGTGTTTCCTTCCCAGCCAATATCACCACTGCAACGGTTACAATTGTTCCTATTAATGATGACAAATTTGAAGAAGTTGGAAAAACTGTTGATCTAACTTTAGTAGAATCCGGCTTTCTGTACACGGCTAATCCCCAAGAATCTACGGCTCTAGGAACTATCACTAGCGAAGATCCTCCACCCAAACCCCCGGTTTATAACTTTAGTCAGGCTGAATATTCGGTCTTTGAAGGCGATCCAGACATTCCTCAGAAGGCTAGTATTACGATTAACCGCAGCTTTGATACTGATTTGGTGTCTAGTGTCAAAATTCTCCTGACTCCGGCTTTACAAAACGGCGGAACACCGGGCGTTGATGTGGAACCGACGGAAATCTCCTTAGTTTTTGCTGAAGGTGAGACTCAAAAAACCTTTGAAATCCCTGTTATTGGAGATAATACCATTGAACCCTCCGAAGTCATAGTCTTATCATTTGATCCAGATAACTTTCAACCCAGTGGACAACCTGGAACCATCAACCCCCAAGCCGAACTTAATATTAATGATGATGATGGCCCTACTACTTATGATTTTGCCAGTAAGTTCTTCCAAACCCTGGAAGGTAATTCAACGAATGTGACTCAGGTTGTTGAGGTTAACCGTTCTGGGGATATTAATGTAGATTCTTCTGTTAATGTTAACCTGACGGGAGTTAATGCTGTCCCTAATGTAGATTTTGCTCCAGGGCCAGTCACGGTTAATTTTAAAGCCGGAGAAATCACTCAAACGGTTCCTATTACGATTACAGGGGATTTGGGATCTGATCAAAACAAAACTATTAATCTATCCCTGAGTGCTCCCCCAGGCAGTTTAGTGGGAAATCTCCATCCCACTGCGGATTTACTGGTGATTGATGATGATAATGTTCCCACCTATGATTTCACAACTAATGTTTATGAGGTGCGGGAAAATAATGCTGATATTACTTACAGTGAAGTCACTGTGATTCGTTCAGGAAAAGTTGATATAGCTTCATCGGTAACGGTTAATTTAAACACAGGTTCCCCCAACGGAGCTACCCCAGAAGAAGATTATTCTCCTTCTGAAATCCCCCTACAATTCTTACCGGGAGAAACGAGCAAAACTCTACAAATTACGATTAAAGGAGATGAGGTATCGGAATCGACCGAGGCGATCGCTCTGTCATTTTCCAATTTTGATAACGAGGGTCAAGCGGGAACAACTGTACCGGACGCTATTCTCACGATTACAGATGATGATTCCCCACCTACTTATAATTTCGTACAAAATAACTATGAAGTTGAAGAAGGGGATGCTTCCAGTCAGTTTAATCAGGTTGAAGTGGCTCGTTCAGGGGATATTAGTCAACAGTCCAGTGTGGATGTGGTCTTAACCAGTGTTACTGCGATCTCCGATACAGATTTCAAACCAGGGCCAATACGACTGACTTTTGCTCCTAATCAAGATAAGCAAACCGTTCCGATTGAAATTATTGGCAATGTACGAGTTCAGCCTGACCGAACCTTCAAACTATCCTTTGATAACTTTACCAATAATGGGCAAGTAGGAAACGATAACCCGACTACGGTTGTTACGATTGATGATGATGATAAGGCTACCCTGAGTCTCACCACTGTAGAAGCGATTGCCACCGAACCGACGACGACGAAGGTTGAAAACGAACAGCCCAAGAACGGAGTTTATCGGATTAGTCGTGCACCTGATACCTATGGAAATTTAACAGTTAATCTTGCCCTGACACCCGATAAAATCTCTGCCAACGACTACACTCTGACAACTTCAACGGGGCAAGCTATTACAATTAATAATGATTCTACTGCTGTTGTTACCCTTCCCAATGACCAAGCCAGCCTTGATATTATTCTAACTCCGATTGATGATATTCCCGCAGAGGCTGATGAGTCTTTGACCTTGGCTTTGGCAGAAGGGGATTACAAGATTAGTCCCAAAGAAAACACCGCAACGGTTACGATTCAAGCCAATGATACGGCTGTTACCCAACTCGGTGATGGACAAAAAAGTCAAACCCCAGAAGATTATGCTTTAGTAGAAGGTTCCTTACGTCAAGCGATTCTGAATGCTGAGTCTCTCACCGGAGAAGATACGATTACCTTTGCTGATCAAGCTTCCTCTGGGGTGATTAACCTCACGGGTGCTTTGCCCGCCCTCAACAGTGATATTATCTTCGACGGCCCCGGAGCGGATCAACTCAGCATTCGTCGGGATACTGGAGGGGACTATAACATTTTTAACGTGAATGGAGGCAATATCACGATTGAGGGATTGAAACTCACCAATGGCTTCCCGGAGGGAACTATACCCAGTAGCTCCAGTACCACTACAGGCAGCCGAGGCGGTGCGATTAATATTACCTCATCCACCAGTAATGTTCAGGTCATCGATAGTTGGCTAGATGGAAACCAAGCGAATAACGGAGGAGCGATCGCGAATTCGGGTAAACTGACGATTCAAAATAGCACTATTAGTAATAATCAAGGCAGCAATGGAGGCGGCGTTATTGTTATTGATGGTCAAGTCCAAATTATTAATAGCACCATTGCTAATAATATCGCTAATATCGGGGGTGGAGTGTTTAATTCTGTGGCGGAGTTGACGATTACAAATAGCACTATAGGTTTCAACCAAGCCACCGGAAATAGTGGCGGTGTCCGAAATATTGGAGGGGTCAGCAATCTGAAAAACACGATCATTGCCAGTAACACGGCTCCTTTTAATCCTGATGTGGGGGCCTCTATTGAATTTGCTTTCAATAGTGGGGGTAACAACTTAATTGGAGACGGAACTGGAGGGGAAGGTTTAATCAATGGGGTTGATAACGATATTGTCGGTAGCAGCACCACTCCTATTGATCCGTTACTGAGTCCTTTACAAAATAATGGGGGAACCACACCGACTCTAGCTTTAGCCAGCACTAGCTTGGCGATTAATGCCGGAAATAATAGCTTTGCTATCCCCTATACAAACCCCGGACTATTTGACCAACGAGGGCCTAACTTTACCCGGATTGTTAACAACATCATTGACATTGGGGCATTTGAATATCAACTGATTTAATCAGTTATCAGTCAACAGTTATCAGTTCTCAGTGCAAGAGTTGACTGATAACTGGTACAGACGCGCCATGGCGCGTCTCTACACTGATAACTGATAACTGATATTACTGACTATTTGACGGCAGCCGCACGGGCAGCGGCAGCTTCATCAGGATGAATATTCAGACGAGTCAGATTAATCCGACCTTTGCTGTCAATCTCCCGAACTTTGACAATCACCTCATCCCCGACAGAAACCTCATCCTCAACCCGAGGAACCCGGTAATCTGCTAATTGGGAAATATGAATCATTCCTTCTTTACCGGGAAGTAATTCTACAAAGGCCCCAATGGGGATAATTCGAGTAATCCGGCCTACATAGACATCCCCAGCATTCAACTTGCGGGTCATGCCTTGAATAATTTGATAAGCACGGGCAGCATTCTCACTATCCGTTGAAGCAATTGTCACCGTACCATCATCATCAATATCAATCTTGACTCCGGTTTCTTCGGTAATCCCCTTAATGGTTTTCCCACCAGGGCCAATGACTAAACCAATCAAATCAGGATCAATTTTCAGCGTTAATAACCGAGGCGCGAAGGGAGATAAATCAGAACGCGGTTTGCCAATCACCTCTAACATTTTTTCCAGGATATGCAGTCGGGCGGGTTTGGCTTGATAAATAGCATCCGCCACGGTTTTCATCGGTAGCCCGGTGATCTTCATATCCATTTGTAGGGCAGTGACTCCACTATCCGTCCCCGCCACTTTGAAGTCCATATCTCCCAAAAAGTCCTCAATTCCTTGGATATCGGTGAGAATCCGAACCTCTTCTCCTTCTTTAATTAACCCCATCGCCGCCCCACTCACGGGTTTGGAAATGGGAACCCCAGCATCCATTAACGCTAATGTTGATCCACAGACCGAACCCATTGAAGTTGAACCGTTAGACGATAATACTTCTGATACGACCCGAATTACATAGGGAAACTGATCCTTAGACGGTAACACAGGAACTAAAGCCCGTTCTGCTAAAGCGCCATGACCAATTTCTCGCCGTCCCGGTGCCCGCATGGGTTTGGTTTCCCCAACGGAATAAGGGGGAAAGTTGTAGTGGTGCATATAGCGTTTTTCCTCTTGGGGATGCAAATCATCTAAATCCTGAGCATCTCCCGGCGTTCCTAAAGTCGCAATGGACAATACCTGAGTTAAACCGCGATTAAACAAGGCACTGCCATGTACCCGTTTCGGTAAACAACTGACTTTACAAGATACCGGACGCACTTGATCTAAGTTACGACCATCGACTCGGACGCTATCTTGGACAATTTGCTGACGCATCAATTCCTTGGTGATGTCCTTGAAAATCTGACTCACCAATTTAGAATCCTCCGTCGTCGCCACCCGCATTGGATCATCTTCGGGTAACGCCTCAATGGGGGTAACTATTTGTTGTTCCTTAATTTCATCCAAGTGGGCATCCCGTGCCGTTTTATCCAAGTCATATTGTTGGAGAACTTGTTTAACCGGGAGAGTCACGCGATCGCGAATAAACTGGATTAAACCCGTATTTCCTTCCGGGGGTTCTCCGGGTTTGATTTCAATCCCCAAGTCTCGCATCAATTCTTCTTGGGCTTTGATTAAATCACAAACCGCTTCATAACCAAAATCAATCGCTTCGATGATATCCTGTTCTGGCAGTTGGTTCGCACCCGCTTCTACCATCACTACGCCATCCGGGGAACCCGCCACAACTAAATCCAAATCCCCATTCTTCACTTCTCGGTAGGTCGGATTAATAATAAAATCATCTCCAACTAATCCCACCCGTACCGCAGCCATCGGCCCAAAAAAGGGAATTTTAGCTAAAATAACAGCTACAGAAGCACCCGTCACCGCTAACACATCCGGGGGCACCTGTTCATCCATAGACAATGTTGTGGCGACAACCTGAATATCATCCCTGACCCAATGGGGAATCAGAGGACGTAAGGGACGGTCAATTAAACGACTCGTCAAAGTGACCCGATCCGGCGGACGACCTTCCCGACGTAAGAATCCCCCTGGAATTCTTCCCCCTGCATACAGTCGTTCTTCATAGTCCACTAACAAGGGCAGAAAATCGATTCCAGGTCTGCCTTCAGCGCGAGTCGCAGTCACTAGAACTGATGTATCTCCAGACTCGATTAAAACGGCTCCACCTGCCTGTGGCGCAAGTAAACCTATTTTGAGTCTAATATCCCGTCCATCGAAGGATATTGACTTAATGATCTCTTCCATGTATTTTATCTTCCTTCTTCTTCCACGATTCTCTCTCTGTCGCCATCGTAACACGGTGATGACCCTGGGTAGGGAGTGTGTAAACCCTCGCCGTCAACCCTGAGTCATGAACAGTGAACAACCTTCTAGTCACGATTTCACAAGCAACAGAGGGAGTTTTAAAGTTAAACTGAGGTTTCTGATCTTCAATCTCATTCGACCTCACCGATTGAGGTTGATTTTGACTAACCCTTATGTTTTAGAAACCTAAGTTCAGTTTTTCATTATAGTTCCTGACCTTATCAATCCTCTCGATTTGAGTCAACCCATGTGATTTTCAGGGAACTGAGATTAACCGGATGCCCTTAGATAGTAGGTTTCTGGCTAATTTTAACGTTTTTTGAAGGGGGTGAGAGACTTAAAAACTAAGGCCCCTAGAAACCGGGTTTCTGAAGAGATATTGATGGAATACTATTAATCTTAATGAGAAACCCGGTTTCTTGAGTGTGTGCGATCGCTCTACCTAAAAAGGAGAAATCAACAAATGTTTGACCTCTACCAGCGTGTTTCCTTAAATTGCGATTTTCCCGAACATCACCTCAAAAAAGGCGATGTAGCCACCCTCATTGATTATTAGTGATAAACCACAGAAAAATATGAGTATCTAAGATAATTTTCATGGATTGGTAAATAAGTTAATAATTTCTTCAGGGAGGGGATCATTAAAATCATCAGGTACAACAAATTCACCCTCACATAAACCAATAGAACGGCGTTCTTTTTGAGGTGGTTTTGTTAGTATGGGTTTGATTTCAGCAATAGGTTGATCAGCTTGAGTAATAATTAAGCTGTTACCTTCTTGAATCAGTTTGATAAATTCTGATAAATTGTGCTGAATGTCATCTATATTTAGGGTAATCATGGCATTATTTTTGGTTACTGATTTCTAATTGAAAATCCAGAAAAAGTAATTAAGGCTGATGTATTAACAATTATTTCTTGATTCATGTTTTTAACTTAAGCCACTTTAATATAAAATCTCATCAATGTGTTCAGCATAGTTAGTCGATAATTCTGAACTTTGATGATTGATAAATTGAGATTCAGGTAATGGTATTTCTAAGCTGCCACAAAGTTCCCAAGTTTGGGTTTTAGTAATATTTGATTGTTGTTTGGCTAAATATTCTTCTAAGGCTTTAAGCAAAACAGTTTGCACTGAATCTTTTTGTTGTTGTAATTGAGTCATTAATTGGTCAGGAATTTCTAAAGTTATTAGATTCATAAAATTAACTATTGATTATTGTTATTAATTGATTTTAACTGAAATTAATCTTTACTGTCCATACTCTTAAATCAAGACAGATCAACAAGGTGTTGATCTGTCTTGATTATAACGAATTAATTATTATTTTGTCAATTGACTCCTCAAAACAACTTTTTATACATTCAATAGAAAATGACAGGCTAGAAGCCTGTCCTACAAACCCTAATATTTATTCCTGTACTCGCCAAATTTTGATTAAATTATCACCACCTCCACTAACTAAGGTATAACCATCTGGACTAATTGCAAGGGAGAAAACACCTCCTGAATGTTCAGAAAATTGCTTTAAATTTTTTCCAGTATTAAGATCCCAAACAATGATATCATTATTTTGATCACTACTGACTAAACGCTTGCTATCAGCGCTAATTGCTAAGGCTTTGATATAAGCCGAATGTCCTCTTAATGTTCTAACTTCTTCAGTTGTTTCTATATCCGACAATCTAATAGTTTTGTCATCACTACCACTAATGACAGTTTTATCATCAGAAGTAATTACCAGGGCGTTTACCCAATCAGAATGTCTGCTAATGGTATGGGTATTTTCTCCACTAATTAAATCCCAAAATTTAACACTTGAATCGTGACTTCCACTGATTAAAGTTTGACCATTTTTAGTGATAGAAAGTGCGTTTATCTGACCAGAGTGACCTATTAAAGTTCTGATCTCTTGACCAGTTTGTAAGTTCCATAGTTTAATGGTATTGTCATTACTACCACTGACTAAAATTTGACTATCTGGAGTGATAGCAAGTGTATTTATCTGACCAGAGTGACCTGTCAAAGTTCTAATCTTTTGACCAGTTTGTAAGTTCCATAGTTTAATGGTATTGTCACTACTACCACTCGCTAAAGTTTGATCGTTTGGAGTGATAGCAAGTGCGTTTATCTGACTAGAATGACCTTTAAAATCTCTAATTTTTTGACCAGTTTTTAAATTCCATATTTTAATAGTGTTATCACTACTTGCACTTACTAGAGTTTGACCTTCAGCCAAAATTCTTAAACAAAGAACACTGTTAGAATGTTTTGACAAAGTATAAGCAATAGATACTTTTTCTAATTTACGTTTCCGCTCGTTTTTTTGGCGTTGTTTTTCTCGTTTTACCTCATCCCACACACCTTGAACAACCTCTTTATTTCTTTGCGCTTGATTATAATTAGGGTTAATTCTCAAAGCCGAATCATAATCTAAAATGGCTTGTTCATATTCCCCTAACTTATAATAAGCATTACCTCGATTACAATAAGCACTATCCCAATTAGGCTTAATTTTCAAAGCTTCAGTATAATCATTAATTGCTTTTTGAGTTTGTTCTAACTTCATATAAGTTAATCCCCGATTATAATAAGCATCAGCCCATTGAGAATTTAACTCGATTGCTTGATTAAAGTCCGCAATTGCTTGATCACAATCCCCATTTTTAGAACGATTTAAACCTCTTTGATAACAAGCATCTTGAACACTCAAAGAATGACTATCATTAATAGCTTGTAAACATTGATTTAACTTATTTACATAGTCAACATCATCAATAGTTAAAGCAGATGTCACCTTAGTTAGTAAAGATTCAAAATCATTGGTTATTTCTAACTCGTGTAACTTTAACCATTGTTGTAAGGAATAAATAATCCGTCCTTTTGCCCAAATTTTATCAGCTAAATTCGCTAAACCTAAAGCTAAATCTAACGCTAAATCAGGAATCAGGGCACAGCGTTCGTTATCTTCCGCTAAAGCATCATACATCTTTTGGTAATAGAAAACAATGGACTTAATTAACTCTTTTAATGTTTCTGTATCATTAACTTTGTTAATTAAATTTGGCAAAAGCTGAGGAAGACTAGGGGGTAAATTGTATTCAATTAGGAAGTATTCATCAGCAATCAAACCAGAAAATACACAATGATAAAGAATGAAAAATTGTCCTAAATCCTCAAAATCTTTATTATTAACTCGATAATGAAGTTCTAAGTCACTAATACTAATTCCACTACTTCTGAACTTTTCCTCTTTTTGTAAAATTGCCAAATTCTGCACGTTATCAGCACCATACATTTTATCCACTTCTTCAGGATTTTCTCCTGTAGCAATCAATTTTTCTCTGGTTTCTAGCCATTTCCTCGCTCTGTTTTTGGCAGCATCATAGAGAATATTACGATAAGGTAAACGAGATATAATCGGATCATAACGAAAATCAGACCAATTTAAGCCCCAATAAGCTACCCGAAAATTAAGATAATCGCCATCAATTTCTGATTCTAAAACTAAAGTTGGTTCAGATTTTAAGACACCAAATAAAGCCTTAATACTCGCTTCACTGTGAAAAGCTTTACTTACCCAAGCCCCCGCTAAAAAATCTAAAGGACGCTTTTGTTGAGCATATTCTTTAAAAAATTGTCGTAATCCTTCCGCTAAAGTTAATTCCAGATCAGGAAATCCTTTATTATTATTAGCAGCATTAGCAAAGCGTTCAAACTGTAATTTAGGCGGTGCAAAAAAGATATGTAAAGGCATTACTCCTGTAATGTTAGAATTGAGAATATCGGAAGCTACTAACCACACAGGAGAATTTTCTAATCTTTTTTGTTCCTCAACAACTTTTAAGGAAGTTTGACGTTGATAAATTGCTAACTCTCGCTGAAAATCCTGATTTAATTGCAGAATTTGTAATTGTAATTCCTTTTCTTGTTCAAAACGCCACCGTTGAAAATCAAGATTTTTGTCATTAATTATAATTTGCACTTGTTGAATAAACTTTTGTAATTCATCTTGACGCTGCTGACTTAATTTAGCTTGTTCAGCTTGAAAAACCAGTTGTCTTTCTTGTAATTCTTTAGCTCTTTGATGACTTAATGCAGCTTGTTCAGCTTGAGCAGTAAGTTGTCTTTCTTGTGCTTCTTTAACTCTTTGATTACTCAAATATGATTGTTCAGCTTGAAATTCTTGTCTTTCTTTTTCTTGAATATATTGTAACTTTAACTGAGCAACTTGCATTTCATCTCGTCTTTCAGCTAAAGCCACATTAGACTGAACAATTGCAGTAGTATTTTCTCGTTGTTTTCTTGCTGTATATACTTGTGGTGTAAACATAGCTTGAGCAGTATCAACTATTGCTTTACCTACATTTTTTAACCAGTTCCAAACCATGATTAAACCTCCATTAATTGTACTAAGTTTTAAAGTTTGTAGTTGGGCTTTAGCCCTATTTTAAATTTAACTAAAGTTAACACTTGGCTATCATCTTTGAGGATAGGTGAAACATTTATATTAGTCTCCAATTTAATTCACGCCACCATAATAAACACACAACAAATAAGCAGCCGCACCAACAACACCTCTTGTCGTTTCATAAACTTCTACGCCACCTTTATTGTAAACATGACAGCCATCTACCCAACCTACACAATGGTTATCGTTATCATAAACTTTGCCATCTGTTCCTGTATAACCTAAATAGTGGTTTGATGTATTGTAAACAGATCGCCCATCTACCTTGCCAACCCAGTCACCCGAAGAACTATCTGATGTATGTTTGTAAATTGAGCCACTATTACTTATTGTTGTGTAAGGACAATTATCATGGCAGTTCATGACTTGAAGTTGTTCTGTAATAGGAAAATGATATTCATTTTGTCCTAAATTTGCCGATTCGTGGCTGCGATCGCTATATATAGAACTCTCTTCATATCCTATATTCTGGTGATAATTAGGCTGTGGATGATGAAGATTTGTTGAATCAGATAATGAATAATCCTGCGGGTGATTATCAAAACTATTCGTCTCAAAACCCGGAAATTGCAATGATTCAGCCCCGTATTGTAGGCTAAAATCTAACATTCCTGAATGGGAAAAATGATCGGGATCGCTTGAGTTAATGTTCTGGGAATGCAGATCAGAATTATTACTAAAACTGTCATTAATACTTATAGATGTTAGAGAGTCATAGAGATGATTCAAATCGTTGTTCATCGGTTAATCTCCTGAAGTCTTAAATTTGAATTTTCTGGAAAAATTAATTTTTTTGCATCTGTTCTAAGTTGGCATAGGCGAACTTTAACTGTGTAGCAACAGGTTTAAACCTGTCGAAGTATCGAAAAAAATTACTCATGGCAATAGCCTATCACACTCTTAGGGAAAAAAAGTTGCCAAAAAGTGAAACCCAAAGTGAAAAAAGTGAAAAAAAGTGACATTAGAGGTCTAAATGCCCATGAACACGGAGTAAATGGGATTTTAACTACTATATGATCAATTCCACATCCGGGGATGGATAGGAAGATTGCCAGTCTTTTTCCCAGGAAATCATAGATGGACTGGAAAATCTACTCCATAGTGTTGATAACTTTTTTTACCCTAGTCCCCGACTTAACAGTTCTTGATTTTGTTGACGTTTTTATTTATGTTAAAAAAGTTTAAAATTTTAGATGCTTTTGGAGCTTTCAGGTATAATTTATGATTAATGATAGTTAAACAATAATATCTAGTTCTATCTGGATAGTAGGAATATGATTAACCCAGAAGTGCAATTTCTGAAAATTGGATATCCTGATGGTCGAGAGGAAAATTACCCCCTCTCCTCTAAAACTGAAGATAGCCTGATTAGAATTGGTCGTTTAGATTATAATGATATTGTTCTTCAACCCGATCCAGAAGAACGGGTTTCCAGAACCCATTGTTATATCGTTAAAAAAGGAAACCAAGGATTTTGGTGGCTTGTGGATGAAGGGAGTAAAAATGGAACTTGGCTCAAACGATATGCGGAATTGGAGCAGGATGTACGACTACAAGGAGATAAAGGAGTTCGTCTTCATCATGAAGATCTGATTTTGATCTATAGCTCATCAGAAACTTCACCTTTTCAATTAACATTTTGGGATGAACAAGATTCAACTAAAAAGCCCCCACCTGAGCCTTTTTTGGAGTATAACTTGAGTCAAAGCAAGTTGTCTGTCGTTATAGGAAACAACCGCTACGTCATCAAATTAACTCCTCTACAACGGAAAATGGTTGATTATATGACTGAACAAAATCATCAAAATCAAGGGGAGCCTACTTTGTGTAAACATTCTGATTTAATTGAAGCTATTTGGGGAGATGATCTGACTAAAACTAATGGTGATGTTGCTAATTTGATTTGTAGATTACAAAAAGAAATTACCGAAAATTACAAGATTAATAATGTTTTTGAGACGCTCAGAAATGAGGGTTATGTTTTTAATGTTAAACGGGTTGACTAGGAAATATTAAGTTTATTAAATTTTATAAAAAGCGAATTGCTTCCTATCAACTCAGGGGATAAAATTGATCCACGAGAGAAAATTGTTGAGGGAGGTTGACTGAAAGTTTTACTTTCTCACTAATAACCGTTATCAACCTACCCTCTGGAGTAGTTTTGGGTTTGAAGGAGAAAAGCGATCGCTCGTTTCTCTGTAATTATTTTCAATAACCAGGGGAGATGTGTTATGAAGAATCAACAGGATGATGATAGCAATGATTCTGGCTTCGGTAATACCAATAAGGAAGATACAGAAAAAATACATCAAAACTTTGGAAGGGATAAGAACAATCAAGAGAATAATCCGTCGTACTGGCGATCAGGGGTGAAGTTAAAAGATTATATAATTGAAAAACCAATTGGTGGTGGTGGTTTTGGAGTGACTTTTCTTGCTCATGATAAAAATTATCAAAAAGTTGTGATTAAAACTCTAAGAAAATATGAAAGAGGTAACAAAGAAGATGAAAAAAATAGAGATGATTTTTTAAATGAAGCTATGCGCCTTGCCAAATGTAAGCACCCTCACATTGTACAAATTAAAAAACCTTTTTTGATCGGTGATTTACCCTGTATCGTCATGGAATATATTGAGGGTCAAAATTTACAAAACTGGCTGGAAGACAATCGGAATTTTTTATCAGAAGCAGAAGCTATATTGTATATTCGACAAATAGGGGATGCCTTACAGTATATCCATAGTTTTCAACCGATCTTATTACATCGCGATGTTAATCCCAAAAATATTATTCGCCGGATCAAAAGTCAGAATGAAACAGAAGTAGTTTTAATCGATTTTGGGATTGCCCGTGATGTTATTGATACTGAGCAGGAATTTACTGAAATAGCAACTCGTGGTTTTGCACCTATAGAGCAATATTATCGGTATCAACCTCAAGGCTCTTATACAGATGTGTATGCTTTGGCTGCTACACTATACTTCATGCTAACAAAAACAGTTCCAAGTAACCCATTAACAAGACTTCTAAAAAAAGGAAAAAACCAAGAGGATGATTTAGCTCCTCCCAAAATAATTAATCCAAAGATTAGCGATAAAGTCAATAGAGCTATTCTTTCAGGGATGGAACTTTTTGCCGAACATAGACCTCAATCTGTGCAAGAATGGTTAGATTTACTCCCTCAACCAGAAAGCAAAAAGACTGTTAAATCTTCTCCACCTCAACAGAATCCTCCTCAACGTTCCCGACGTGCACCAGCACCTCCTCCGATACCAAATCCCCCTGTAATCAAACAGGAAAAATTGCCATCTTCCCCTGTAACGGATTGGGGTTTATACTTAAGAACAGCATTGATGGGGGCGGGTGTTTGGTTAATTGCGATCGCTATTTTTAACAAAAATTTAACTTTTCCTCCGCCGGGAGTTGTGTTAATCGTTGGTGTTATTTTGTTGGCGATCGCACTCATTAAAAATCGTGTTCCCTTAGAACAAAAAATCTATCAACTGATTATCTCTGTTGTTTCCAGCGTAGGAATTTATATTGGATATTGGTTAAACCGAGAAGAATCCATTGATATTTTACCACTGATTATTTCAACCGCATCAGCTAGTTTTCTAGCTTTACTGATCCTGTTTATTTTTCAATGGTTCATCAACGGAGATTCAGAAAGTTCTTAGACAATCAAGTAACATTTTTAATTTCCATAACAACCCTAAACCCAATGCGATTACTTTTCATATTTTTCCACATCCCTTCTCTAGCAGCACTGCGACATCTTGCTGGAAAACTATGCCAACTACCGCCTCGGATCACGGCTTGTTTATGTTTATTTGGGTCGTGTGGACGAACAGTTCCATCATGGGGTGTTTGACTATGGTTTTTCATCCAAGCATCTTCACACCATTCCCAAACATTCCCGTGCATATCGTATAAACCAAACTGATTCCCTCGAAACTCTCCGACTGGGGTAGTTCTTGCCAGATAGTTTGCAGGACAATTTGTAGAAGTTTTTGATCCTATTTTATTTTTATAAGCATAATCATAATTAGTATCATAGTTAGCTTGTTCAAAACTAATATCATTACCAAAATAGAAAGGAGTGATAGTGTCAGCACGACAAGCATATTCCCATTCAGTTTCACTCGGTAAGCGATAGTTTTTTCCAGTTTTATTCCTTAATTCTTCACAGAACTTTTGAGCATCATCCCAAGATACAGTTTCCACAGGTAGATTCATTTGTCCTTGAAAAGTTGATGGATTATCTCCCATGACAGCTTCCCACTGTTCTTGTGTAATGGGATAAAGACTCATATAAAATTCTGGAATTGTAACCAAAAACTTTGGTTCTTCACTATCTAGATGACCAATTTCTTTAAGATCTGAACCAAATTGGTTTTTACCTCCCTCAATCTTCACCAATTCTAAAATTGTATCAGCGTTTAACTCTTGAGAATAAATACTAATTGTTTTTTCAGACTCCTGGCCTGTTTGATCTATAATTAGTAAACTTCTGGATTGGGGGCCAGTCAAAGTTTTGAGATTAGGAGAACTATTGCTGTTTGGCTTTGATGAAAGTTTGCCAATTAAATTGCGTATTAATACAGCCACCCCAGGTACAATAAAACACAAGGATAAAATCGTGAACAACGCTTTTCTGCGATTCAATCTTTTTTTAGACATAACCTAGCTCTTAAAATCTATGTTTAGACTAAACCCCTTTTCCTTTCCAGTTCAAGCTATTTTAGCATTATTCTTAGCTTTACTAACTTTAATAGGTGGTTGTAGTCCGTCCAATCAGCCAAGTGCTAAAGGTTGTAATAAAATTGCCATTTTACTACCGGAGACTGGCCCAGCAGCGCGATGGGAACTGTCAGATCGTCCTGAATTAGAACGCAGAATTGCACAGAAACTGATCAAAAATAATAATGTCAAGGATCTTACCCTTCTCTATTTTAATGCTAATGGTGATCCACAGAAACAATTTCAGCAAGCTAATCGTGCTATTGAGCAAGGTGCTTGTTTATTAATACTGGGGCCAAGTTCGAGTTCTGATGCTACAGAAATTGTCAAAAAAGCGTCTGAAAAGCAGATTCCTGTAATTGCCTATGATCGAGCGATTGACAACGGTAATATTTATGCTGATTATTACATTTCTTTTGACAGCAAGTATGTTGGTCAAAAACAGGGAGAATATATTAAAGATCAATTTGTAAATTTAGATAACAAAAATCATCGTTATGAATTAAAACCAGATGGTAATAAATTTGTGATGATTAATGGAGACAAGAATGATCCAAACTCAAAATTATTAGCAGAGGGTTTAAAGAGTATTTTACAAACAGAGTATATTGACACAAATCGGCTAAACTTAGTAGAAGAGACTAATATTCAGGGTTGGGACGCTGAAAAAGCGGCTGATAAAATCCAAGAAGTCTTAACAAAATATTCTGAAATAAAAATAGCTTGGGTTGCTAATGATGGCATGGCGAATAAGATTATTGAAAAGTTAGTTAAGTTAGGATATAAGCCCGACCAAATTCTGATTACAGGTCAAGACGGTACAGATGGAAGTATAGATAAGATTGCAGACCAATGGCAATCTATGACAGTTTGTAAGGATAGTAACGATCTGGCAGAGAAAACGGCTCTCTTAGTAGAAGCTTTGTTTCAGGGAAAAACAGAAATTCCTAATACAAAGTTTGAGAAACTTGACTTTACTAAAAGTAAATCCCTTATCTCAAAAGCAATTTATTCTGTAAACCTGGAAAATTCTGGAGTTCCTCCTGTAACGCCAGACAGTTCTAATGATCAGGTATCTATTGATAAAAAAAATAAAATTGAAAAATTAAAGAAAACTTGTTCCCCCCAAAACCCTAGTCAATAATAATCGGTATTCAGGGTAAAATCAATCATTTAAACCCAATTGATATTTTTCGACCATCAGCAGTCAGGGTTTAAAGTCTCGAAATTACGACAACACAAGCAATATCAGCAATCTGTATGACGGTCTGAAACTGGGAAAATTTCAATCTATTGTCAATTGATTTTTTAGATAAATTTCAGATAATAGATTTAAAAATATTTTTCACTTTCAGGGGGTAGCAAATATGTCTCAATCGTTATACTTGAAACCTTTAGAATGGCGATGCTTAAAAAGGGATTTACAAGATCCCTATTTACCCAAAACCTATAAACAACGGATTCAGATTATTTTGCTGACGGATGAGGGTAAAACTC
Source organism: Planktothrix sp. FACHB-1365 (assembly GCF_014697575.1). Lineage (GTDB taxonomy): Bacteria > Cyanobacteriota > Cyanobacteriia > Cyanobacteriales > Microcoleaceae > Planktothrix. The sequence goes on from NZ_JACJSC010000001.1 coordinate 718,106, forward strand.
AGAGCGAAATTTGTCAATTGTTGGGATGTTCTGCGATGACGGCGAGACGATGGATGTTAATGACAAAACAAGGAAAAGCAGAACAGTGGAATAATCAGCCTATTGGTCGTCCGCAAAAAGTGAATCAGGATTATTTACTGCGTTTGGAAGAATTACTGAAACATCGTCCTAAAGAGTTTGGTTCTAAATCAGAATATTGGAAAGCGAAGAGTTTAGCAAAACAACTGAAGCGGGAGTTTGGTGTTGAAATTAGCGATCGCCACATTAATCGTTTACTGAAACAACGAGGATTAACTTTAGCTGAATTTAATGCTAATTTGCAAGGAGAATCAACATTATGAAATGTGATCAACTGATGTGTTATTGGGTAAGAGATTCCCATGATCCGGATCATTATGTTTGTTTAAAATGTAATGAAGAACGTCATGTTAATCATTCAGCAACACCAGAAACCTTTGTGATGTTATTTTTCATCGGATTATTTGTAACAATATTGCTTCGTTCACTTTAGAAGAAACCGAGTTTCTGAGAGAGGTTATTATTCACGAAGAAAGATGAATTTAGAAACCCGGTTTCTGAGGTACTCTGGGGTAATAGAAACCGGGTTTCTCAGGGAAGTTAATACTTAGGAAGAAAGATGAATTTAGAAACCCGGTTTCTGAGGTGCTCTGGGGTGCTAGAAACCGGGTTTCTCAGGGAAGTTAATACTTAGGAAGAAAGATGAATTTAGAAACCCGGTTTCTGAGGTGCTCTGGGGTGCTAGAAACCGGGTTTCTCAGGAAAGTTAATACTTAGGAAGAAAGATGAATTTAGAAACCCGGTTTCTGAGGTGCTCTGGGGTGCTAGAAACCGGGTTTCTCAGGAAAGTTAATACTTAGGAAGAAAGATTGATTCAGAAACCCGGTTTCTGAGGTGCTTAGACATATTTGAAAGCACTACTGCTCAAACTCAAACTCGTGTTACCTTGAACAGTACCAATCAATTCATCTTTCGCACTAAAACCAGTAATACCATCATTATCGAGTAAAATTCGGGTGTTGGAACCAGAGACGTTTAAGACATAATTACTCGCCGATCCTTTGAGTTGAATTTTATCCTGAGTGGCATTAAAATCGATGATAGAAGCATAATCTGTTGTACCAGAAGTGAGTAAACTACCATCGTTATAGTAGACGTTATTACTGTCACCCAGAATAAATTGATCGACTCCCATTCCTCCGGTTAATTGATCAATTTCTCCTAGCCCAGAAGTACCACTACTGATAATAGTTGTAGTTGAACCCACAATCATAGCATTAGCATTAACACCAATTAACAGATCGTTTCCTGTACCGCCAATTAAACTATCACTACCAGAACCTCCGGTAAGCATATCGTTACCGTCTCCACCGTCTAATTTATCATTACCAGAACCTCCACTGAGTTGATCAACATCAGAACCTCCTTGGAGAGTATCATTACCGGAGTCGCCGTTGAGAATATCGTTACCACTCCCTGCGGATAAAATATCATTACCGGAGTTACCATTAAGAATATCTCCACCACCGAAGCCATTCAAGGTATCATTACCGGAGTTACCATTAAGAATATCTCCACTTTCACTCCCGTTGAGAAGATCATTTACACTGGTGCCATTTAGAATTTTACCTGTTCCTGAATTAATAGTAGTAGAAACGCCGTTGCTAGTCCCAGTATTGATCACGATTGTTGGAGAATTAGGAGCATTCATTACCATGATTTGATCAATTGAAGACCCATTCATAGATAAACTACTGGTTTGAGTCATCGTACCTGATAAAGAAGAACTATTAGTGGATGAAGTTCCACTGTCAGGAGCATTCATCACCATCGTTTGATTAATTGAAGACCCAGATGAAAACAAATTAGACCCGATGGAAATAGCCATAATATTCTCCTATGTTGTTAGGCTATCAAGACCTAATGAGGATAAAAAATAAGTCTAAATAAATAGATTATTGTCCATCAAAAGACCTTGAATAGATTTTTGGATTTTCAGCTTTTTGAAGAGCTTTGATTATTAATTTTGCACATATTTATGAATATATCAATAGATTTTAACCCGCTTAAAAGACTTAAAATTATTAACAATAATAGCTAAATTTTAATCTATTTCAATAGAAGATAATGTCAAATATTGATTGCATCTATACTTTTTAAATCTAATTTCAATAAACCTAGACAAAATAGGTGTTTTTGATGCCATCATAGACTAGATAAATTGCAAAAACTTAGAGCGGGTTTTCAGGCGAATGAAGTACATATCGATTCAAAAACCCGGTTTCTTTGAGAAACCGGGTTTTTAGCTTGTAGTTCTGCTGTTTTTGTGGTAAAGACTATTTTAGTTTTCCCAATCTTCTTGAGAACGTTTCGGTCTTCTACCCTGACGAATTTGTTTTAACATCTGCTCTGCTTGTTTAACGTTTAAATAGCCTAACTCTTTACCAACGAAAACTGCTAATTCCTGATGTCGCTTGGAAACCTCAGATTGTTTAAAACCTAAAATTTTAGCAATTTCTGTTTGTTTTTTGTTATCCACTAATCCTTGCCAAATGTAAAGATACTTTTTCTTGGGATATTGTTGATCTATAGAAATAATTGCTTTTTGAATTTGAGAGTTTGTATCCAATAGTTCTAAATCTTCTCGAATATCTATATATTCATCAAGCACTTTTTCTTGAAGTTGAGCATGAATAAATTCAGTTTCCTTTTTAGTTTTACGAAGTAAATCAAGAATATAATTTAACGCGACTTTAGCACACCAATGATAGAATTGTTGTGAATTTCCTTTCTTGAATTTACCAGATAAAGCCTCTTTTAAAACTTTTTCAAATGCCGATTGAGCCGCATCCTCGCAGTCCAGGGGTTTTCGTGAAAATATTTTCTTCGCAATTTTTTGACAAAGTTGATAATACTCAGGGCGTTTCAAAAGTTCTCGACAAGCATCTCTATCTCCTTGAAGATAACGTTTGATCAATTCTTCTGAGAGTTCTGGTAATAGCATCATAATGTCTGGTTGGGTAGAAAAGAAAGTTGATTATTATCGCAGAATTGAATGATTACTGACACTTGACTTAGCTAATCCAGGTAAATTAGCAATCAAAACTGTACATTTCTCCCCGCTATAAAAGATCTCCACAGTATGAATATTTTTTACAGGGGTATTGTGTGCAAGGGTCAAAGACTAACTATTACCAGCAAATCATAGATTTTTCTTCAAATCTACTCCACACTGTTGATAAATTTCTGGGAATCTCAGCTAAACTAAGGAATAGATGTGAACCTTTCTTGTTTTATGATTCAACAACCCAACAACCCACCACCAGAATTTCATGAGGTCTATCAGACTTGGCAAGTTGAGCGACTGTTGGCTGATCTGCTTCATGCTTATAACTGTATCAGAGAAAAAAAACTGAAAAAAATTTACCAAATTAAAGAATTAAGTCCAACTCTCCGAGATTATTTGTTACTGCTTTTAGCGGGTAAAAGTCCTATAGAAATTGCCAGTCAGTTTGGTAATAAACCTACTAAAACTCAAGCTGATACAGTCAGACATAGGCTTTCTCAAGAATTGTATCCAGTGATCGCAAAACTTCTGCAACAACGGAGTATATCTTTTAAAAAAGTACAATCACAAAACATTCCTGATTTATTAGAAAAAGCGGGTTATAAAATTTTGCCAAAATCTAATCAGAGTGATTTGTTTTCCTGTGATTTCGGCTTAACATTACAAATAGCCGAAGCTGGACTCAAACAATATCTATTCATCTCTGAACAATATCAAATTTTAGACTGGCCCAACCATTGTACTAAATTAGCTCAAAACTGGTCAGACTTAGAACTTTTTATCGAATGGTGTCAGGCTCCTGAACGTTATCAATCGTTAAAAATTCTTCTACAAAATACTCAACAATATAGTTATATTTATGGTTCTTACCAAAAACGTTTAGAGCAAGTAGAAGGATTATTGAAAGTTGCTGACCTTAAAGATACAGCCACAATTACAGAAGCAATCTTAGAAAAATCATGGCTTTTAACTTTAATGAATAGTTGGAAAGAAGCGGATAAATTATATCAACTAATTTCCTCTAATTCTGACCCAATTTTACAATTAAAACTCACAAAAAATCAAGCGGTTTGGCATCTTCAACAACAACAATATTCCCAAGCTTTAGATTATTTACGGCAAGCTAGAATTATTTTAAAACATTGTCATCTTGACCCAGAACGAGCGCAACGATGGCAAATCATCCTTGACTACTATGAACCGCAAATCTATTTTCACCTAGAACAATATTCTTTAGCTCAGTCCCTTTATCAAAAAGCTTGGGATAATGCCAAACAATTCGGATGGCAAAGAATTGCTGTTGCTTTTCAAAATTGGATGGCTCGGATTGCTTTAGCTAAAGGGGACTTCTATCAAGCTCGATATCGATTAGAACAGGGTTTACAGACATCATTACTATACGATGATTGTCAATTAAATGCCTGTTATAATTTATCTCTAGCTCGCCTAGAAAAAGTTGAAGGGAATTTTTCTAAATCTCGATATTGGGGTATGGAAGCTTTGAGCAAATTTGAAAAATTGGGAATGGTTGATAAAATTATTCAAGCTCAAAGCCTCTTAAAATCCATGCAAACTGTTTAAAGAGTCAGATAAATTTAGAAATGATCCTGACAGTTTCAGTTAGAGTATATGAGCCTCATTAGGATGAATACAATCGACTTTTGGTGTTTTTTGTGATTCTTGATCAGATTGATTTTCTGAATTAGCATTTGCTAAGATTTCTGATCCAAAATGTTGTCGCCATAACTCTAAGGTTTCTGACCAGGCGGTTTCCGTTTGTTTTTGGGCTTCAGGGGTTAAACTATAAGTTGGTACATGATGAATATACCGACCAAATAACATTTGACTATCCTGAATGTATTTAGGGGTATTGAGGATATGTTCATGCCAAATTAAATCGACTTCAGGAAGGGGAGGCACTATCGTTTTATTCGGATATAAATAGAGGAGAAATAAAAACATCTGATAAAAAGCGATCGCTCCCAAGGTTTTTTCTCGATTCCATTGATATTTATAAATGACCCATTCCAGAAGAGGATTTAGGTCAACTTCTCTTAATTTTCCCCAAAAATCAACTTCTCTTTCAGTAATATTTTTGCGTAGATAGTTCATTTTTCATTCCTCCAATCTGTTTGTTAATAGATCGGGCAAAATTGAATATGGTGAATTGCCTTGATGATTAATTTACCAGAATTAATTTGAGAATCAATAGGATTAAAAGACCGTAAAATATATCTGATTCAAAGGTGATTTAGTGACAATTTAATTTTAATTCAATCAACTCTTAATTAAATCTCTAATTTTTAAATTTCGTTTTAATGAATCAAGACACAATATAATTAATACAGAACAGTTGCAGGTTGATGAGATGGCAATTTTACATGGAAGTTGGTGCATTACGCCGAGTCGGTCTTTCTTTCTGTGGGGAGAAACCTGGCGACGAGTTACGTCGGAGTCCCTGGCTTCAGCACCGATTCTTCCTTATCCCTTTGCGTTAAACAATACTGAACTCTTGACTCAACCCCTGTTAAAAAATATTAAGTTATCCGATATTTCTCCCCATCTCCTCTCCCCAAAAATTCTAGCACTCCCAACGCATATTTCTGAAACAGTTGGAGAAGTCACTCCAATTTATTCTACTGCAACAAATAGTCCTCAATCTCATCTCTATCCTTGGCAAATTAATGGAATTTCTCTTAATCCTAAACAAGCCTTTCAATTTTTACAATCTCTACCTTTAAGTACCGTAACAACATCAGAATCTAACTTAGGGGAAGATTTACGATTTTGGTCACATATTGCCCGTTGGAGTTTGGATTTATTGGCTAGATCTAAATTTTTACCCCAATTAATTCAACAATCTGATCAAACTATTATTGCACAATGGCAACCGCTTCTCGATAGTGCCATTGACCAAGGGCGATTATTACGCTTTGCTAAACAAATGCCAACGGTTTGTCGAATGGTTCAGGAATTAACAGAAGATGATACTTTAGCCATTGATTTACCTTTATCTCCTCAAGATATTATCATTGATTTTTTAGGAACAATGATCGATGCACAGGTGAGAACTGTTGCTGAAGAAGTCGAAACAAAAGCCAGTGCTAATGCGGTTTTACTTCCTCCAACCCTGCAAGCTTGGTTACAAGGATTAGGGAAAGAAGAAAATAGAGTTCAGGGGGAATTAACAGAAATAGAATCCTTAGAAACAGCCTTAAAAAATTGGACTTCTCCGCTACAATATTCTTTATCTGAACAAAATCTATTTTCAACGGCGTTTCAGTTACATCCTCCTACAGAAGATAATCCGAATTGGCAATTAGAATATTGTCTACAAGCGATTGATGATCCTGAATTTATTATCAATACTCATATTATTTGGAGTCATCCAGTTGAGTCCTTTCCCTATCGAGGGAGAACGATTAAACATCCCCAGGAAACGTTGTTAAAAGGCTTGGGTTTGGCTTCTAAATTATATCCAGTTATTGAATCCAGTTTACAACAAGCTCGTCCTGAAAGTTGTAGTTTAAATCCTTTACAAGCTTATGAATTTCTGAAAAGTTATGCTTGGCGTTTTACTGATAGTGGGTTAGGAGTTATTTTACCTCCGAGTTTAGCAAATCGAGACGGGTGGGCGAGTCGATTGGGATTAAGTATTAAAGCAGAAACGCCTAAATTAAAAACGAATGAACGGTTAGGATTAAAAAGTTTATTAAACTTTAAATGGCAATTATCCATTGGCGGACAAACGATGACAAAGGCGGAATTTGATCGCTTAGTTTCTAAAGAAAGTCCGTTAGTAGAAATTAATGGAGAATGGGTTGAGTTACGACCCTCGGATATTAAAGCTGCAAAAACATTTTTTAGTCAACGCAAAGATGAAATGACTCTCTCCTTAGAAGATGCGTTACGGTTATCAACGGGAGATACTCAAATGATTGAGAAATTACCTGTTGTTAACTTTGAAGCGGGAGGAAAATTACAGGAATTATTAAATACTTTAACCAATAATCGAAGTTTAGAACCGATTCCGAACCCACAGAATTTTAAAGGAGAATTACGACCCTATCAAGCCAGGGGTGCAGGCTGGTTATCCTTCCTTGAACAATGGGGTTTAGGTGCGTGTTTAGCTGATGATATGGGATTAGGAAAAACGATAGAATTTATTGCTTTCTTACTTCATCTTAAAGAAAACAATAGTTTAGAAAATCCGGTTTTATTAGTTTGTCCTACATCGGTTTTAGGGAATTGGGAACGGGAAGTTAAACGGTTTAGTCCGACTTTAAAAGTGATGATTCATCATGGCGATAAACGCACAAAAGGTAAAAATTTTGCTAAAATAATTCAAGATAAAAATTTAGTCATTACCAGCTATCCCCTAACCTTTAGAGATGAAAAGGAATTGCAGGGAGTAACTTGGCAAGGACTGGTATTAGATGAAGCCCAAAATATTAAAAATCCCGATGCAAAACAATCCAAAACCGTTAGAAACATCAACGCATCTTTTAAAATAGCCTTAACAGGAACTCCCGTAGAAAATCGCTTATCAGAATTGTGGTCAATTATGGATTTTTTAAATCCAGGGTATTTAGGACAACGCACATTTTTTCAACGACGGTTTGCAATTCCCATTGAAAAATATGGAGATACGGACTCGTTAAAAATATTGCGATCGCTAGTTCAACCTTTTATTTTACGTCGGTTAAAAACAGATAAAGATATTATTCAAGATTTACCCGATAAACAGGAAAATACAGTATTTTGTCTATTAACAACTGAACAAGCAACCCTATATCAAAAAATTGTTGATGAATCTTTAGAAAAAATTGATGATGCGGAAGGGATTCAACGTCGAGGAATGATTCTAGCATTATTAGTGAGGTTGAAACAAGTTTGTAATCATCCCGTTTTAATCGAAGCTAAAGTTAAAAATAGTAGAAAATCAGAAAAACAAGATTTAATTAAAACCCAATATTCAGGAAAATTACAACGGTTGACAGAAATGCTAGAAGAGGTTTTAGCAGAAGGCGATCGCGCTTTAATTTTTACTCAATTTGCAGAATGGGGAAAATTGTTACAACCCTATTTAGAACATCATTTTCACCGAGAAATATTATTTTTGTATGGGAGTACCTCAAAAAATAAACGGGAAGAAATGATTGATCGGTTTCAAAATGATCCGCAAGCTCCACCGATTATGATATTATCATTAAAAGCCGGAGGAGTGGGTTTAAATTTAACCCGTGCGAATCATGTTTTTCATTTTGACCGATGGTGGAACCCCGCCGTTGAAAATCAAGCTACGGATCGAGTTTTTAGAATTGGTCAAACTCGGAATGTACAAGTGCATAAATTTGTTTGTACGGGAACATTAGAAGAAAAAATTCATGATTTAATTGAAAGTAAAAAAGCCTTAGCAGAACAAGTAGTAAGTGCGGGAGAAGATTGGTTAACGGCTTTAGATACCGATCAACTCAGAACTCTATTAATATTAGATCGAAACTCAATTATTGAGGAGGAAGAGGAATAGTTTTAAAGTTCAAAAAAATTGTTAATAAAAGGAGTAATTTTATGGTAGACTATACAATAGATGCGAACAAAGAATGGTGGTCACAACAATGGTTAGATTTATTAGATAAATATCGGTTTAAAAAACGCTTAGAACGAGCGAGAAATTATGCCAGACAAGGAAATGTTTTAAACATTGACTTTAAAGATCAAAAGGTTTTAGCCCAGGTTCAGGGAACTCAACCCGAACCTTATACGGTTTCCTTGTGGTTAGATGTATTTAGTGATGAAGAATGGGATTATATTATTGAAACTTTATCCCAACGGGCAATTTTTAGCGCTAAATTATTAGCCGGAGAAATGCCACAGGATATTGAGGATGTATTTGCTGCTAATGGGTTAAGATTATTTCCCTTTTCCTTAGATAATGTTCATTCTGAATGTAGTTGTCCTGACAAAGCCAACCCCTGTAAACATATTGGTGCAGTTTATTATATGTTAGGCGATCGCTTTAGTGAAGATCCGTTTGTTTTATTTCAACTTCGGGGAAGAACCCAAGAACAAATTATTAAAACATTACGTCAACTCCGGGGTCAAAGTGAAGAAGATATTAACGTTTCTACCAGAGAAACAACAGCGATAAAATTGAACCCCCATGCTCCTAAACTCAATCAATTCTGGAATTACTCTGAACAACTAGACCCCGCTTTAGTCGTGATTACACCGCCTCCTGGCAGTGAAACTGTACTGGATGTTTTAGGTACAATTCCATTAGCCCCCCTTGCTGTAAATTCTAATAATCGTTCTGCTTCATCCACTACTGATATTGTAATGCAATATTTAGAAACAGTCTATAAAAATGTTAGCCAACAAGCGGTTTTAATTGCACTTAATCGGGAAGAAATCTAAGTAAGTTTGACGAAGCTAAAAAATAGGTAAGCCTTTTCTTAGCCCGTCAAACTCCGGTTTTATGATTATTTCCAGCCAGCCCGATCCATAATTTGAATCGCCTGGGCATTAAATTTCCCATAGGCTGCAACATTCATCGGATCACTCTTAAACGTGCCATAACTCGCTAAAACTGGAGAGACAGGAACACCCGCAACGGCTGGGTATTCAAAAGCACTTTGAGCAAAAATCTTTTGAGCTTCTGGACTTGCTAAATACTCTAAAAATTTAATCGCTCCCGCTTTATTTTTAGCCGTTTTTATCACCCCTGCACCACTAATATTCGTATGGGTTCCCTGAGCTCGTTGGTTCGGAAAAAATAACCCAACTTTACTGGCAATTGCTTTATCTTCCGGTTTTTGAGACCCTGCTAAACGGGCTAAATAATAGGTATTTGCTAAAGTTAACTGCCCCACACCTGAAGCGACCGCTTTAATTTGAGAAACATCATTTCCTTCCGGTGGTCTGGCAAAATTAGCTACAAATCCTTGCACCCATTTTTCTGCATTGGTAGTTCCACTTTGCCCAACCATTGAAGCCACTAAGGATTGATTATAGATATTATTAGAAGAACGAACGACTACTTTTCCTTTCCATTTAGGATTTGCTAAATCTTCATAGGTAGACAATTGAGCCGGATTGACTTTAGCTTTATTATAAACAATGACTCTCGCCCGTTTAGAAAATCCAAACCAATTACCATTAGGTTCTCTTAAATTAGCTGGAATGGCTTGATTTAAAGTCCCAGAAGAAATAGGTTGAAAAATCCCCTGTTGTTGCGCTCTCCAAAGGTTTCCAGCATCAACAGTAATTAAAATATCTGCCGGACTATTGGCTCCTTCACTTTTGATTCGTTCGACTAATTCCTCCGCTTTTCCTTCAACAATATTGACTTTAATCCCCGTTTTGTTTGTAAAGCTTTGATAAAGCTGATTGTCACTATCGTAATGACGAGCCGAGTAAACATTCAGAACTTGGGGATTAGCTTGACTGCGCTGCATCGGGGTAAGTCCTCCAACCGCAACGACGGCCAAGGCTGTTCCAACGGTGAGGAACCCACGTCTAGTGATATTTTTCATGGATCTGGAAAGGGTCTGCTTTAATGCAATAGTTTTTCAAGAAGATAGTATAGCATTAATGCTAGTTATTCTCAATAATTGTTTTTTGAAAACAACTATGGTAATATAAGCAATTTTTTAACCCAAGAAGGGATAACCCCTGAATGGAATGGCAAATCACGACTTGCGGAAGAGCAGCAGTGACTGAACTCTTTGGGTAAAGCTCGTTAAAATAAATGATGTAAGTTCCTAATATTCTGGTTTCAGGTATAGAAACCTATTGCTAATAATCATCAAATATGACAAAGCAAAAATATCCCCAGTGTATAACCTACAGTTCGGTGTTCGGTGTTCCCGCTTATAGAATGTTTACGAACAACCACAACAACTGACATCTATGTCTAAAACGATTGGTTCTTTAGGGGAAGAATTGGTTGGCTATTGGTTAGAAAGCCAAGGTTGGCAAATTTTGCATCATCAATGGTATTGTCGATTTGGAGAAATTGATTTAATTGCGTTGTATCGGGGACAGGGGACTGTTCCCATGTTGAGTTTTGTTGAAGTTAAAACCCGTAGTCAACGGAATTGGGATCAGGGGGGACTTTTAGCCATTACTCCGGGTAAACAAGCCAAATTGATTCAAGCGGCGGAATTATTTTTAAGCGATCGCCCGGATTTAAGCGAATATCCTTGTCGGTTTGATGTGGCTTTAGTGCGTTGCGATCGCTCTCCGACCCAAACCCCTATCTGTGAAGATATCCCCCCTTTTCCTGATAGCATAAAAGTCGGTCAACCTTTTTTCCTCAACGGCTACCGACTTTTATTACAAGATTATATTGAATCTGCCTTTAACTAAATCTTGTTAACCTCAAGCTAATGCTTCAGGACAATACCCTAACCCTCTAACAAATTGGGTTTTAAAAGATTCAACATCTTCACGGTTAGGAATACCATGAGACACCACAGCAACTTGGTAGCGACGCATGACACTGAGAGGGGATTGACCCGTTTCTAAGCCCCAAAGGGCCATTAAAATCCGCATATCGGGTTCGTAGGGAACACCCAATTCGTGCATAAAAGCTCTAAAGTCCCCGTGTTCTTGTGGTGTCAGATATTGACGCATTTTAATTTTGATAATCCAGCCATCTATTTGGTGAATCACCGTAATAAACTGAACGGGGAGGGAGTGATTTGAGCCTAAAAAGTCTATGACTCTCAGCGTAAGGCTTGTATTGGCAAGGTAGTAAAGGTATTCCATCGGTCATCTCCTGCATGATTGTCCCGCCTGTTTGTTGCTTAACTCCAGCCCGGAACCCTGCAACAAAGAGTAATAGGGGCGGTGTTTTTGATTCTGCTGTAAGGCCCGTTGATCCCAATCTGAGGTCAAAACAAAGCCAAAAACAATGCGACCTTTCCGTCGGTAGGCAGCATAACCCTATATTTATATAATGCCAAGATTAACGATGATAAGATAGGGGAAAAGCACCCGATTTGGGATGGGGGATTCTACCCAAATCTAAATCCAGCAATTCCAAGGGATCACACAGTAGCCTATTAAGATCGATAGGGGGATCTCTAAAGATTAGTCAGCCGCTCATCGGATGACCGAGTATAGTAATTTATTGGTGAAGGACAATTCAAGAGAATGGATCAGTTAGATTATTGGTTAGAAAGCTATAATTATCAACTCCCAGAAGAACGTATTGCCCAAAATCCTGTTGTACCTAGAGATCATTCCCGTTTGTTAGTGGTAGATTCTCCCAGTTCTCATCGTCATTGTCTATTTAAAGATTTACCTGATTTTCTGCGACCGGGAGATTTATTAGTTCTGAATAATACCCGTGTTCTTCCCGCCCGTCTTTATGGACGCAAAAGTAGTGGGGCGGCGGTAGAAGTGTTATTACTCGAAGAAAAATCCCATCATTGTTGGTTAGCATTAGTTAAACCGGGTAAACGATTTAAACTAGGTTCAGTGATTGAATTTGAGTCTAATTCTAATTTTAAAACAAATTTCAATCCCAAACTATTACGGGCAATTGTTTTAGAAACGGATGAGGAAACGGGAGGACGGTTATTAAAATTTGAAATTCCCGAAGGACAGTCTTTAATTCCGCTTTTAGAACAGTTTGGAAATATTCCGTTTCCGCCCTATGTTACAGAAACAGAAGCATTACCAGAACAATATCAAACCATTTATGCCAAACATTCCGGGGCTGTCGCTGCGCCTACTGCTGGGTTACATTTCACAGAAGAATTATTTCAACGTTTAGAACAAAAAGGCATTGATAAAACGTTTTTAACCTTGCACGTGGGAGTGGGAACTTTTCGACCTGTGGAAGTAAATCAAATTACTGACCATCAAATGCACGGAGAATGGATTGAAGTTCCGGCGGAAACTATTGAAAAAATTGAGAAAACAAAAGCTTCAGGGGGTAGAATTATTGCAGTGGGAACAACGGTGGTACGAGCGTTAGAAGGAGCAGCGATCGCCCATTCTTCTCAATTTGAAGCATTACCAGAAAACTCGAAAGAATCTGCTCTTAAAAGTTATTGTGGAAAAACCAATATTTTTATTTATCCCGGATATCAATGGCGCGTCATTGATGGATTAATTACGAATTTTCACTTACCTAAATCAAGTTTATTAATGTTGGTTTCAGCCTTAATTGGGCGAGAACGGTTACTAAGTTTATATCAAACGGTATTAGAAGAACCCGCCAATGATTTTGGACGACAATATCGATTTTATTCCTTTGGGGATGCGATGTTTATTTTACCAGATGCAACATTAAACAGGGAATAGGGAATTACGAATTACAAATTACGAATTACGAATGGGAAATAGAAAATAGGGAACAGGGAACAGAGGGGACAAGAAAATAGGGAATAGGGGATAGGAAAAAGTGATGAGTAACTGGATCAATTATTGATAGCAAACATTAAAAGATGGAATATAACAATTCCAAATTGGCTGAAGGCTTAAAACTCATGACTCCTGACGGTCGGTGGGTGCGAGTCGCCGCCTGAACTTTACTCCCTCGTTGCCTTCGTTATAAAAATTAATGATTTAAAAGTGCGATCGCCAACCATCAAGGCATTTTGACAATTCAAAGAATATGTTATCGTTTTTGCAGGTTTATTAAGAAGTTATGGGGCATAGGTGATGAAACATCACGTTTGTATTGCTGTTGGCATTAATCAATATCAATATCTGCAACCCTTAAATTATGCCCAAAAGGATGCAGAAGCTGTCTATGAATTTTTGGTAAATGGTGCTGGATTTCCTCAAGATAAGAGTTTATTGCTAACCGATAACTCACCCCAGGTATCGGGGATGTCCACCTACCCCAACCAAGAAAATATTTTAGATTGGGTGGAGTCCGTCTGCAACGAGCAATTGGGCCATGAGGATGTTCTGTGGTTGTTCTGGAGTGGCTATGGGTTTAGTCAAGGGGGAAAAGATTACTTGCTCCCCATTGATGGTAACCCAGCCCAGTTAGAAAAAACGGGGATTCCCATTGAAAAGTTGTATGACGCTCTCAAGGCGGCTCCAACGGATAAAATTTTAGTATTGTTGGATATTAATCGAAGTCAAGGGGTACACGCGGGGGAAAGTGTAGGAAATCAAACGGTGGAACTCGCCCGCCAATTGGAAATTCCTACCATTTTATCTTGTCGTCGGGAACAGTTATCACGGGAAACTTCGGCTTTACGACAAGGGTTTTTTACCGCCGCGTTATTAGAAGGATTAAAAACGGGAGAATGTTCGACATTAGACCCATTAATCCATTTCTTAGGGGAACGTTTACCCGAACTGACCGAACAACATTTAAGACCGAGACAAAAACCTGTCTTTGCTGTTTATCCAGCCACTAAACTCCAACAGGTAATTCTGCCTGAAAGCCGTCAGGTAGCGAGTGTTGGCCTTTCTAATGGTATGAGGGAAATAAATATGGCGACTGTAGAACCCTACCAAAATGGTACTGTTCCTTTATCCGAAGATCCTCTGAAACTGTCTACATCCTCTGATCGAGAAACTGGAGATCTGGGTTCTCAGACGAATGAACCTGCTGAACACCCTAAAACTTCAGCAGAGGATTTGTCTTCTAAGGCTTCAACTTCTGTACAGCAGACCTTACCCCAACCTCCTGCAAATTCAACAGAGGATACTATGACAGATAGTTCATTTTTACAACGGTTAATTCTTTGGAGTGGAGCAACCGCACTGGTATTGTTACTGGGTGTTTTTCTCACGAATAAACCGATCTTTTTAGGGGAAAAAACGGCGAAGTCTTCCCCTGGGGTTTCAACGGTTGTTAACAATTCAAAACCGACATCAACAACAGTTGGAACCGGAACCCCGACTGCACCAGAAACGCCTCCCACTCCTCAAGAATTGTTGCAGGAATCAAAACTGCTTTTGAAAGATACTTCTGCTTCTGGTTTTAGCAAAGCGATCGCATTAGCGGCACAAATTCCCCCCGGTGATCCTCAGTTTAAGGAAGCCCAAGCTAATATTGAACAATGGAGTCAAACCATTCTCGATATTGCAGAAGGACGCGCTCAAAGTCAAAATTTATCCGGTGCTGTTGATGCGGTGAAATTAATTCCCGATGCTAATCCTGCTATTTATAAACAGGGGCAAGACAAGCTCAAAGAGTGGGAAGCTCAATTGGCGATCGCGAAAAAAAATCAAGAAATTTTGAGTCAAGCTCAGAGTTCAATTAAGCCCGGTCAAGCCTCATCTTATAGTGATGCGATCGGCAAAGTTGAACAAATTCCAGCCGATCAACCCGGATATTCAGAGGCTCAAAAATTGATTGATCAATGGGGAAATGAAATTTGGCAAATTGCTCAATCTCGTGCTCAGAAAAAACAATATAGTAATGCGATTGCAGCGGCTCAGTTAGTTCCTGAAAAATCATCAGTCCATGCCGATGCTCAAAAAGCGATCGCTGAATGGAAAACGAAAGTTAATCAGAAGAAATAATCTACAGAGTTGACGGTTAACGGTTAACTATTAACTGTTAACCGTCAACTGACATTTGTTAACAACTTAACGTGAGTTCGACGAAGCGGCGGCTACGCCATCACTTCGTCGAACTCACGTTGCGTTTAATAATTCAGCCTACTATTATATTGTGGTTGATTGTCCCGTGGCTAGATATTTTTCCCGACCGCCATTTATTAGTGGGTTTTCATAAATTAATTGAGAATATTAATCAATTTCAATCTTATTTTCCCAATGGATAACTCTACTTTTTATTACTTGTTGATTTCGGAGAGTGACAGAAGAGGGATATCTTAAAGGTTACAAGTTTTTGTGCGAAAGAATAAGTCACGAAACATAGCACTATTTGGAATTATAAACACACAATCAAGAGGGAGATGTCCTGAAGGAATACTCAAGTTAAAGGTTAGTTCATCGTAGTTTATCCACCTTTCTTCCACGTAGTTTATCCACCTTCCTTTAACCCGCCAACCGACTTGATCGCAAAACTTTCTCCATATCTTAGGATTATACTCTCTTGTGCCTCCCAGACTTTCGTAAATTTCCTTCTGAACACTGAAACCAAGCTTACCATTACTATAGTGTAACCAAAGCTGATTAATTGTATGTAAATCTTTACAGGGAAAGTTATTAATATCTACTACTTCTAAGCATCCTTCTTTCTCCCTTCCCACAGCTAAACACATCACTCTTGTAGTTTCCTTGTCTGCTTCTCTCCAATCTTCTAACGCTAGTAATAAGTCAAGTTGATTGTAGTCAACACCGTTTTGGCTTTGGTAAAGTTTTTCCATAAAAACAAGCTTTTTTCCAAGATTAACAACGGTTAGGCAACTCCCGATGAACCTGTATCAATTATTTACAAATGTATAGAAGTACAATCTAAATCTGTGTGTTAACTTGGGTAAGACTAAAGATAAAATGTAATTATGAAAGGGCAACTACTTTTTGGCTTGGCAATAATCTTCGCTGTGCTGGAGAGTTATTCTTTACCAGGTTATGCTAACTCAATCCCAACGGTTAAACGCCAATCTCAGCAAATTGCACAAACACAAGTTAATTGCAATAATCCTACAAATAATTTAGAAATTAAAGAATGTATCCGGTTAAAATATGAAGCAGCAGATCAGAGATTAAATCAAGTTTACCAACAGATTATTCCAATGTTGAGTAGTGAAGAAAAAGCTTTACTGGTGAAAGCGCAGCAAGGCTGGATTCAATTACGCGATAATAACTGCCAATTTGAAGTTTATGGAAGCCGAGCAGGTACGGGTTATAGAGGATTTCTCAATGAATGTTTGGAGCGCATGACTAAACAGCGCACAGCCGAATGGGAATCGGAAGCTAGATGAGGTGCGATCGCAATCTTTGTTCTAGGGGACAATAGAAGTGATGCCCTAACTAAAATTATGCCCAGAATTAACGATTACGTGAGTTCGACGAAGCGGCGGCTACGCCATCGCTTCGTCGAACTCACGTCAACTTACGTTTGAACCCGGAAGTTTGACTTTTGTTCCTCCTAAACCACAATAACCATTAGGATTTTTGGCTAAATATTGTTGATGGTAACTTTCAGCGTAATAAAATTCGGGCGCGTCCAGAATTTCTGTTGTGATCGTTCCATAACCCGCTTGTTTCAGAGACGGTTGATAGGCATCCCGTACAACTTCAGCAAGTTGGCGTTGTTGGTCGGAATAAGTATAAATTCCTGAACGGTATTGGGTGCCCACGTCGTTACCTTGACGCATTCCCTGGGTGGGGTCATGGCTTTCCCAAAAGACTTTTAGTAATTGTTCATAACTAATGATTTTGGGGTCATAGACGACTCGCACAACTTCATTATGTCCGGTTAACCCGCTACAAACTTCTTCATAGGTGGGGTTGGGGGTAATTCCGGCTGCATAACCGACGGCGGTACTAAACACTCCCTCCTGCTGCCAAAATCGACGTTCTGCACCCCAAAAACAACCCATCCCAAACATTGCCATTTCTAAGCCTGGGGGAAAGGGAGGTTTGAGGGGATTACCATTGACATAATGTTGATCGGGTACAGGCATCGCTTCTGTCCGTCCCGGTAAGGCATCGGAGGGGGAGGGCATTTTCAGCTTTTTACCAAGTCCAAAGATATACATGGTTAAATGAATTTGTGAAGGATAGTAACATATCTTAATAATAGCGTTTTTATCGGGGGTCGCTGACCGAGAAACCGGATTTTTCAAGATTGATGATTGATTTTTTGATGAATTGTGTTAATAATTCGTTCTTCCTCCGGGGTGATAACGCCTTCTAAATTAGCAATTTTCTGATATTTAGCTAAAAGTGCAACGGCAAAATCTGGATTAATTTGTTCAAGTAAACTGTTTAAATCCGGTGGGGAATTAAGGCTTTTAGAAAGGACTTCTAAAGAATTCAGACTCAAAGGCGCATTTTGGATTTGAGGGAGAATTTTTTCCAACGTTTGATCAGGATTTCGAGTTAAAATAATATGAATTAAAATTTGATCCATAATCCCTTCTTGAGCGATCGCAGTTTCTAAATATTGTTCACTTTCAAGCTGGACTGTTTCTAAAGTTTCACCTTTTTTATCTTGATATAAATTGGATTCATAAAAGCGACAAGCTGCATATCCCAAGGCATAAAGTATTGCAGCATTGGTACTGACACTAATGATAGTCCCGGCTAAAGGTACATCTTCTAATAAACCTAATCCTAATTTTAAAGCTGAATTACTTCCTAAAGCTAAACTAAAAATTGCTAAAGCTTCATCTTTTCTGATCGGGTCATCAAGATCGAGATTATAAGCAGAAGCAATTTGATAAATCATTTCAAATTCTAAGGTTGTGTTGTTAGAAAAATCGGCTCCAATTAGAGTCGCTAATCTTTCAGAGACAAGCTTTGACGCGATTTCAGAACTCCCTAAAGCTAGAACTTTTTCCACCATAATTCGATGGCTAATTTGGCTAGAAGATTCATGAGGATATTGAGTTTTTAGCTGTTTAACTTCTGTTTCTACTTTTTCTAAATCTACTTTTTCAATGATTTCTAATATTTTATCTACATTTATCGTTTTGATTAAGGATTTAAGCAAAGGATTATTACTCATAAAATTCACAACACCCGATGTAGGGGTGGTTTTCGAGGTTGGATTTTTTACTTCTTCTTTAAAATTAAAAATATTCTTAACATTAAAAATATTTTTAACAGCCACTTTCCCCCCCTGCATAACGGTATTGCTAATATTTTCAACGCTATCCTTAATATTAACCGCAGTTTCAATTACAGATTGTCCGGCTTGAGTTGTGGTATTACTAACGGTTTCCGTTACCGTATTTTTAACTTGTTCAGTAGCGTCTGAAATAGAATTAAATAATAGCCCAAAACCCATAAATTTTGAGGTTATAGGTTCGTTTAAATTCTGAGATTTTGAGGAATTAGGGTTGTTTTCTGATAACTTATGGATGGAATTTAGATCAATTTCTTCTTGCCAATCTGGAAAATCATGACCAATTCTTTTATGATAAATAATCACCTGTGTAATAGAATCTGAAATAATGTGAGTCAAAAGAGAAGCACACAGCCATTCTACTAAAATTTTTTGAGGAATAATCTTTTCGGCTTCAAACATTAATTTGAGACAGCTTTTATTTAATGTAGCTTTTACTGTAATTCCTTTCGATTCTAAATGACGATTGAGTAAAATAGCGATCGCTTTTGGATTTCCCTGTTTAGCGAGTTCTAGTAAATTAGGTTTGCTGGTTTCTGTTTCAGTCATGGTGAGGAATAGAAAAAACGATTTTAAGTTTAAGTTAACAGGTAATGATTTTAAAATCCACCGTATATTTACGGAAATTTTTAAAATTTGATATAATAAGTTAGAAGCATAAAAAATGATTTTAAATATGATGTGGGATCAAATTGCAGAGGAAATTAGCAAAGCAACAGGAGAACGGTTTCAAATCAGCGATCGCCGTTCTGTAGGTGGCGGATGTATTAATCAAGGATATCAGATTAGTAATGGTTCTCGATATTATTTTATTAAACTTAATCAAGCTTCTGAAGTTGCGATGTTTGAAGCCGAAGCTTTAGGGGTTCAACAAATGGGAAAAACCCAGACTATTCGAGTTCCACAACCCATTTGTTGGGGCACAGCGGGAAATTCGGCTTATTTAGTTTTAGAATGGCTGAACTTAGGCGGAAAAACCAATGCTTCAGCTTGGGAAGAAATGGGGCAAAAATTAGCTTTATTGCATCAATGGACACCTCCACAAAATTATCCTGGTGCTCAGAATTTTGGATGGGATATTAATAATACCATTGGTTCAACCCCGCAAATTAATACTTGGGAAAATAATTGGGTAGAATTTTGGCAAAAACATCGCATTGGCTATCAATTAAAACTTGCTAAACGACGGGGAGGTTATTTTGAACAAGCCGAAAAATTACTAGAAATAATTCCCCAGCTTTTAGCCAATCATGATCCTAAACCTTCTTTAGTGCATGGAGATTTGTGGGGAGGAAATGCTGCTGTGACGGCTGAAGGACAACCCGTTATTTTTGATCCAGCAACCTATTTTGGAGATCGAGAAGTTGATCTGGCGATGACTGAATTATTCGGTGGTTTTCCAGCTATTTTTTACCAGGCTTATCATCAAGTTTTTCCCTTAAATTCAGGTTATGAACATCGCAAAAAGCTTTACAATCTCTACCATATCTTAAATCATTTTAACCTATTTGGAGGAGGCTATGCAGCCCAAGCTAATCAAATGATTCGGGATATTTTACGCTAAACTGTGGGTATACTCATTCTATAGGTTCAATTCGTTGTATTGTTCAGTTGACTCCCTTAACCAGAAGGAATATCTGAGATGATAAGAGATGAATAAAATTAATCATTAATTCATCTTTCCAAGTAAACCTTGTTAAAGATAGCATTTTTAGGTAAGGTGTAAAACTATTTACTCGTTTTTGGAGTAAGTTTCTGGTTGTTATTAAAAGAATTTACAACTTCAATAAAATCAGGGTGGCTTATTTTTCCCTATGACCGATCAGATTTTTTGATGAGAGTTAAAACACTTAGAAGTTAAATCATCATTTGTTAAATCTTTGTTTCTGAACTGATGCGGCTTTATCAAAAATCGGGAATTTATATTATCCTTTTAAACTATGTTAAACACATCTAGTTCTTACCAAATTGTAGAAAAGATTTATGAAAGTAACAACTCCTTAATTTATCGAGGTTATCGTGTTGCTGATTATCAACCTGTAATTCTCAAAATGTTAAAAGATGCCTATCCCTCCCCGAAACGGGTGGCTTGGTTTAAACGAGAATATGAAGTTACCTATCAATTAAATTTACCAGGCGTTATTAAGGTTTATAGCTTGGAAACCATTAATAATAACCTAACGATTATCTTAGAAGATTTTGGCGGTGATTCTCTAACCTTATTAGGATTAGCCGGACAATTAGAGTTAGAAGATTTTCTGAAATTAGCGATTTCAATTACAGAAATTTTAGGACAAATTCATGCTCATCATATTATTCATAAAGATATTAATCCCAGTAATATTGTTTTCAGTCCTCTGCTGGGACAGATTAAAATTATTGATTTCGGGATTTCAACGGTTCTTTCTCAAGAAAATCTAACCTTTCAAAACCCAGAAATTTTAGAGGGCACACTCTTTTATATTTCCCCCGAACAAACTGGACGGATGAACCGTTTAATCGATTATCGAACAGATTATTATTCTCTGGGTATTACCTTTTATAAATTATTAACCGGACAGTTACCCTTTGATGGAAACGATGCTTTAGAATTAGTTCATTGTCATATTGCCAAAGAACCGCCTTCTCTTCAGTCAATTAAACCCACAATTCCCACTGCATTATCGAATATTATTTTAAAGTTAATGCGAAAAAATGCAGAGGAACGTTATCAATCTGCTTGGGGATTAAAAGCTGATTTAGAACAATGTTTATCTCAACTGCAAACCCAAGGAGAAATTACCGTTTTTCCCCTGGGACAACAAGACTTTTCTCAGCAATTAACCTTACCTCAAAAATTATATGGTCGAGAACGAGAAGTTGAAACCTTATTAACAACATTTCAGCGAGTTATTGGTAACAATCAAAACCTCTCTTTAGATTTAAACGCAGAAATAATTCTGGTCACGGGTTATGCAGGAACTGGAAAATCGGCTTTAGTTCGAGAAATTTATAAACCGATTACAACTCAACGGGGATATTTTATTTCAGGAAAGTTTGATCAATATCAATGTCATCTTCCTTACTTTGCTTTTTCCCAAGCCTTTAACGAATTTTGTCATCAGTTATTGAGTGAATCTGAACGAAGTTTATCTCAATGGCGAGAAGCTATTTTAACGGTGGTGGGAAGCAATGGCAGGGTTTTAATTGATTTAATTCCCAATTTAGAATTAGTCATCGGTCAACAACCTCCTGTTGCCCAAGTTGGTTTCCAGGAAGCCGAAAATAGATTAAAAATTCTATTTAGGAAATTTGTAGAAACTATTTGTAAATCTCAACATCCGTTAGTCTTATTTTTAGATGATTTACAATGGTCTGACCGAGCTTCATTAAACTTTTTACAATTGCTCGTTTGTGAAGCCCATATTCAATATTTATTTATTATTGCAGCCTATCGAGAAAATGAAATTGATGAAACTCATCCTTTTAATCTTACCTTAAGAAAAATTCAAGCTGAACGGGGAGAAATTGCCAGAATTCATCTCACAAATTTAAGTCAATTTGATATTAATCTGTTAATTTCAGAAACTTTAAACTGTTCTTTAGATAAAATTAAAAATTTGGGTAAATTAGTCTATGATAAAACCTATGGCAATGCTTTTTTTGTGCGAGAGTTTTTTAAAAAAATTTATCAAGAAAATTTATTAAAATTTGATCCCGTTCATCATCAATGGACATTTGATCTTGAAAGTATTCAAAAACAAACTAAAACTGATAATGTAGTTGAACTGATGGTCGATAAAATTTGCCATTTATCACCCTCAACCCAAACTTTATTAAAACTGGCATCTTGTATCGGTCATTCCTTTGATTTATGGACATTATCACGCATTGCTCAACGTTCTCCCTATCAAACGTTAGCAAGTTTATGGAATGCGCTACAGGAAGATTTAGTTTTTCCACTTAATTTTCATTATAAATTATTTTTAAACGAAGTTATTAATTTACAAGAGCCGTTAGATGTAGAATCGGATTTAACATTAGATGTAGCCTGCAATTTACAAGATCAATTTGCTCAAGACGTTCAACTTCAGTTTCAACATGACCGCATTCAACAAGCTGCTTATTCTCTTCTCGATGAATTTCAACGACAAGAAACCCATTTAAAAATCGGGCGATTATTACGATTAACCATTCCTGCTGAACATTTAGAAGAGCATTTTTTTAATATTGTTAATCACAATAATCAAGGTTTAAATTTAATTCTGGATTCTGAAGAAAGAATTCAGCTTGCTGAATTGAACTGCAAAGCTGGCCAAAAAGCTCAAGCTTCTGCGGCTTATCCTCTCGCCATCAGCTATTTTAATATCGGGTTAAATTTTTTACCTGAAAAGAGTTGGGAAACCCATTATAATTTAACGTTTAATCTTTACCAATCTTTAGCTCAAGTTACCTATCTGAATACGGATTTTGAGACAGCACAACAGTATTTAAACAAACTTTTAGACCAAGCCAAAACAACCGTAGACACCGCGAAAATTCTCAAAATTCAGATTTTAATGAATATTGCTCAACATCACATGGATAAAGCCATTGAAACCGGATTACAAACCTTAAACTGTTTAGGAATTGAATGGTTAAATAGCCCTCCAGAGTTATACCCCATTGCAACGTTAGAACAACTGCCGTTGATGACCGATGAAAAGCATAAAATGGCTTTGGAAATTTTAATTACTTTATTTGCGCCTTGTATTGTTTCCAAACCGCAATTATTACCACAACTTGCCTTTACAATGGTGCATCTTTGCCAAGAATCGGGTCATTGTGACCGGGCTGCTTTTGCTTATAGTTTTTATGGAATGTTATTGTGTGGGTTTTTATCAAATCTTGACTCCGGTTATCAATTGGGTCAATTTGCTTTACGGCTTTTAAAACAATTTGAAGTTTCCGATGTTAATTGTAAAGTTCATGATTTATTTAATGTTTTTATTCGTCATTGGAAAGAACCAGCCCGCAATATGGTAGAAGCCCTCGAACAAAATATTCAAAGGGCTTTAGAAACGGGCAATACTGAATATGCTTGTTATTCCTCTCTCAACTATTGTGCTAATCTTTTTTTAGTCGGAGAACCCTTAGAATCCGTTCAACAAAAACATGGACAGCAATTCAAGAATATGAAAAAGCGGTTCAAGGAGCAAAATCTCAAGGAGTTTTACAAGAAGAAGGGTTAATTTATGAACGAGCTAGTGAATTTTATAGGCAGCAAGGAATGGAAGAAATTGCTCAATTATATTTAACAAAAGCCCATTATGCTTATGTTCGTTGGCAAGCCGTCGCTAAAGTTAAGGATTTAGAGACAAAATATCCTCATTTAATTGTACAACGCGATGGCGTAGCCGCCGCCTGTCGGCATCGCATTATTGCTGAATCGAGTAGTAGCTTATCTCAAACCACAGGACAAACCAGTTCATTAAATTTAGATTTAACCAGCATCTTGAAAGCATCCCAAGCGCTTTCTGAGGAAATTGTTTTAGAGAAATTATTAGATAAGTTAATGAAAATTGTTTTAGAAAATGCTGGAGCCGAACTAGGCTATCTAATTTTACCGGATAATTTTTTATCGGGAAAAAGTTATGAACAAACTTCTAAAATTAAATGGGTTATTGAAGCAACGGGCAGTTTAAAAAATAATCAAGTCAGTATTTTTCAATCTATTCCTATTGAATCCGATTCTAATTCATTAAATACAGAAAATTTGCCTAAAACCTTGATTAATTATGTGATTCATAAACAAGAAAGTTTAGTTTTAGATCATGCAGTTGAAGCCGAAAATTTTAGGTATGATCCCTATATTATTCTGAATAAACCTAAATCAATTCTTATTACTCCCCTCCTTTATCAAGGGAAACTGAAAGGAATACTCTATTTAGAAAATAACTTAATTATGGGGGCGTTTACTTCCGAAAGATTGCAGCTTTTAAATGGGTTATCAGCCCAAATCGCTATTTCTTTAGAAAATGCCAGTTTATACAATCATTTAGAACACAAAGTTCAGGAACGAACCCAAGAATTAGAACAGGAAATTAGAGAACGAAAAAAAGCCGAGGAAGCCGCCCAATCAGCAAACCAAGCCAAAAGCTTATTTTTGGCAAATATGAGCCATGAACTGAGAACTCCTCTGAATAGTATTTTAGGATTTACTCAATTAATGAATCGCAGTCCCAATTTATCACCTACAGATCGAGAAAATTTAGGAATTGTGAGCCGAAGCGGTGAACATTTATTAAGCTTAATTAACAATATCTTAGATTTATCTAAAATAGAAGCAAATCGTCTAACAATCAATTTAAGTAATATTGATCTTTATCGTTTATTAGACGATTTAGAAGAAATGTTTCAACTCAAAGCTGATGATAAAAAGCTACAACTGATTTTTGAGCGTTCTGCGGATATTCCTCAATATATTCAAACCGATGCTCTCAAATTAAGGCAAGTCTTGATTAATTTACTCAATAATGCTTTAAAATTTACTCAAGAGGGGGGTGTTTCCGTTAGAGTCGGGCGGGTACAAAAAGTAAACACAGAAAATCAGTCTTGCTGTTTTCTGCGGTGGGAGGTTGAGGATACAGGCTGTGGGATTGCAAGGTCAGAATTACAACATTTATTCAAAGCCTTTGTACAAACTCAAAGCGGTCAACAATCTCAAGAAGGAACCGGTTTAGGATTATCCATTAGTCATCAGTTTATTCAATTAATGGGAGGAGAACTTACAGTTAGTAGTAAATTAGGAGAAGGTACACTTTTTCAGTTTGATATTCCAGTGAACATTGTCAATGCCAATGATATTCTAACATCCTCTCCTAGTCGCAAAATTATTGCCCTAGAACCCAATCAAAATCCTTATCGAATTTTGGTTGTGGATGATAAATGGAGTAATCGTCAATTGTTAATTCGACTTCTAAATCCTTTGGGATTTGAACTACAAGAAGCCATTCAAGGTCAAGAAGCGATTGAAATTTGGGAGACTTGGGAACCTCACTTAATTTGGATGGATATGCGAATGCCTGTGATGGATGGTTATGAAGCTACAAAACAGATTAAATTAACTACAAAAGGTCAGGCTACCATCGTTATTGCCTTAACCGCGAGTACCTTAGAAGAGGAACGAGCCGTTGCTTTATCCGCAGGCTGTGATGATTTTGTGCGAAAACCCTTTCGAGATCAAATCATTTTAGAAAAGCTGGCTCAACATCTGGGAGTACGCTATGTGTATGAACAAGATGTGGTATCAGCCCCGGCTTTTACAGAAACCCCCCTAACGGAACTGAAGCCAACAACTTTAGCTTCCCTATCGTTAGAATGGTTAACTCAACTTCATCAAGCTGCGAAAGCTGTCAATGCCAAGCAAATCTTGAAGTTAATTGACCAACTCCCCCCGAATCAAACCTTAATTATCAATGCTCTGCGAACTAAAATCAATCAATTTGCATTTGAAGAGATTGTAGAACTAACCGCAAAAGCATTAACTAATCACTGATAACTGATAACTGGTACAGACGTGCCATGGCACGTCTCTACTGATAACTGATAACTGATCACTGATGAATGACGCTCAACCCGATAACCCACTGGCTAATATTTTGATTGTGGATGATACCCCTGATAACTTATATCTGTTGTCAGCAATGTTAACAGAACAACGGTATGATGTGCGCTGCGTAATTAATGGTTCTGCTGCCCTAATGGGGGCAATTGCTGACCCACCCGATTTAATTTTATTAGATATTCGTATGCCTCAAATGAGTGGGTACGATGTTTGTAAGCAATTAAAATCCTCAGAACGTACCCGTGATATTCCGGTGATTTTTTTAAGTGCTTTAAACGAAGTTTTTGATAAAATTCAAGCTTTTGAAGTCGGTGGTGTAGACTATATTACAAAACCTTTTGAAATTCGAGAAGTCTTAGCAAGAATTAAAAATCAACTCAATTTACAGGCGGCAAAATCCCAAATTCAGCAGTTAAATACAGAACTAGAACAACGGGTCAAAGAACGTACCAGGGAACTAGAACGAGCCAATTTACGATTGCTACACATGGCATCCCATGATGCCCTCACGGGTTTACCCAATCGAGTATTTTTTATGGAACGGTTGATGGCTGTTTTAGCTTATACTCACACCCATCCTGATTCTCAATTTGCGGTTTTATTTCTCGATTGTGATGACTTCAAAATGGTGAATGATTCTTTAGGTCATTTAGCTGGAGATCAATTGTTAAAAGCTGTAGCAAGGCGATTATTGGCTTGTATTCATCCCAATTATACCTTAGCTCGATTTGAAGGGGATGAATTTACGGTTTTGTTAGAACAAATTCAATCTGTTGATGAAGCCACCTTCTTAGCCCAAGCTATTCAACACGCTTTAAGCCAGCCTTTTTTACTGTATCAACACGAAGTTTTTATTAATACCAGTATTGGCATTGTTTTAGGAACCGTCGATTATCAACAGCCGGAACATTTACTCCGAGATGCAGATACAGCCATGTATCAAGCTAAAGCATTAGGAAAAGCCCGTTATGAAGTGTTTAATCGGGAAATGCACACCCGTGCCTTAACTCGTTTACAGTTAGAAAATGACCTGAGACGAGCCATTGAACGCCAGGAATTTATGGTTTTTTATCAACCTATTATCTGCTTATCCACAGGTCAAATTAGTAGTTTAGAAGCTTTAGTTCGTTGGAAACATCCTCAACGGGGATTAGTTCGACCTGATCATTTTATTCCGATTGCAGAAACAACAGGTTTAATTATTCCTTTGGGATTATGGGTTTTAGAACAAGCTTGTCGTCAATTAAAGTCTTGGCAAGAACAAGCCCTACAACGCCAAGAGGTTTTTGATATCAGCATCAGTGTTAATTTATCTGTCAAACAATTTTCTCAACCCGGTTTAATCGAATACATTGATCAAATTCTCGCCCGTGTCGATTTAGATAGTAAAATTTTAAAATTAGAAATTACTGAAAGTGCAATTATGGATAATCCCAAATTAGCATCCGAGTTATTTGAACAACTGAAATTGCGTCAAATTCAATTAAGTTTAGATGACTTTGGAACTGGATATTCTTCCTTAAGTTATTTACATCAATTTCCTTTAGATATTCTGAAAATAGATCGCTCTTTTATTAGCAATCTGGATGCCCTAGAAAAAAACTTAGAAGTTGTTCAAGCTATTCTAAATCTTGCCCATCATTTAGGCATGAGTGTTGTGGCTGAAGGCATTGAAACCGAGGAACAATTATCGTTACTTCGGCTTTTGGGTTGCGAATTAGGCCAAGGTTATTTATTCGCTCAACCCCTAGATGCAGAATCGACAGAATCCCTGCTTTTATCCCATCCCCAGTGGTAACACAAGAGGGGGAGTAAGGTTGTAGGAGGAAGAGTCGGGAGTGTTAATATTTCCTCACCCTCTCCCCTTCTCCCCAAACCCTACACTTGTCTTTTTGTTAAGGTAAACATTGCCAAGCTTGAGTGACGACTTCGCTTAACCACAGCCGTTGTTCCCAGTTGAGCAAACTATCATCCGCTAGAACCTCAGCTTTGAGATCCTCTAAAGATTGTTGACGAGAACGAGCAATTTTAACGACACCTGCGATCGCGGTTGCTACTAACTCATCAGTAACCGGTTGCTGTCGCAGAGCAATCATTTCTTGAGGACTTGTCGGAATTGGATAGGTCATGGTGTGAGGGGGCGTTAAACATTAAACACAGGACATAGAGCACAGTTGAGGTCAGAAGTAGATTCTACGGGTTTGGCAGTGGTAATTAAAACAAAAATAACAAATTTCTAAAAATTATAAACTTTTCGACAAAATTCTTAGCACAAATCTTAGATTAAGTTCTAGGGAACAACGATTTACTGGGAACAGGGAACAGTCAGGAGTGAATGAGTTTGCTAGATTTAGAAGTGTCCTAGCCTTAATTGTAGGTCAAGTAACCCTGGTTATATCGATTGTCATCCTTTAAAATATCTATAAAACTGTAAAAAAATTGACCCTATTACTCATTGCCCATTCCCTCCTTTATTTATTGAATTTGGCTTAACGATATGCCAATCCTAATCGCCCTGAGAGTTATTTTATTAAGAATTATTCGCCTTTTAGCCTCGATTATGATTGAAGCTTGGATTTTTAAGAAAAGCTTTAATTTATCCCCCAAAATGAGTGTACAATATGCGATGGTTCTTAACCTATTGGCAAATGCTTGTGAGTGGGTTGTGTTTTTAAATGCAGAAACTCTGTTACCCCCAGAAGCTCGAAAAGAATTAATTTATTATTTGTTGATTGAAAAAATACAAGAAACTTCCCCTTCTATTTTTTTATTAACAACTTTTAATTTTACCTTAATTCTGTTTATTAAATGGATAGGATTTGAATCTTTAAAAGTAGCCTTGAGTGGGGATATATCTAAGATTACTCAGGCTTTTCAAGAAAATTCTGAAGAAAATATTAAAATAACTGAGAAATATCGAGATTTTAGAATCATATTAATGGCCCATGCTTTAAGTTATTCTTTGTTTTTGGGATTAGCTTTTACATTATTAGTTTTAGAGTAATTAAATTAACTCTACAGGGAACAAGGTTGTTATATATGAATAAATTCCTGAAGCCTTTAAATGTACTTAAACCGACTAAACCCTTAGAATGGAGAACTTTTCTCCTCATCGGTCTGACAATTTGGATTGCTTCTATTTTAGGAACAACGGATGAAGACATTAGAAATCAATTAGCTGTTTTAAGTTGGTTAGCCCTGACAATAGCCATTGGGTTCAGAACCAGTCAACCTCCGTTTATAATTGGCGGAATTCCCTTAAGTCCTTGGATCATGGCACTATCACTGTGTTTAATGATTTATCACAAAACAGAAGCAACCCGACCTTATTTTGCCTTAAAATCATGGCCTTTAATTGCAACTTGTTTGGTTTTTATTCTGGAATTTATTCGAGATAATTTTAAAATCCAGTCCCCTCCTCCTTTAGTTCGCTTTGGGTTTATGATTATTTTACTGATTCACATTAATATTTATTGCTGGATAGAATTTTCGATTCGATTTCAGGACTGGTTAGAAAATGTTCCCGAAATTATTCCGAGGCAGGAGATTTTTAAACCGGATTCTGCTAAAATTAATCAGGAGTTTCAATCTTCTTCTGTTCGGAAGCTTAATCCCGGATAAAAATTTACTCTTTTTCTATATCCTATTTGGGAGATCACCAATGAATTTAAAACGCATTCTAACCATTTCTAGTAACGTTTTTTTAGAAGTTGTACGCGATCGCATTCTTTATATTATTGGTGTTTTTGCTTTACTGTTAATGGCTTCTGTGCGTTTACTTCCTGAAGTATCCGCCGGGTTAGAAAATAAAATTATTCTTGATTTTGGCATTGCCATGATTAGTTTTCTCGGCTTACTAATTACGGTTTTCGTCAGTGCTAATCTGCTGAATAAAGAAATTGAAAAACGAACGGTTTATCTCTTAGTTTCTAAACCCGTTAGTCGGGCAGAATTGATCATCGGAAAACATTGGGGAATCTCACTATTTATTGCTATTTTAGTTCTGGCGATGACCCTGCTCTATTTTGGAATTCTCAGCTTTAATAAAATTTCCTATCCCTTTACCAGTTTGAGTATTACCGTTATCTTTTTGTGGCTTAAATTATCTTTAATTGCAGCCGTCGGGATTTTATTAGGAGTATTTACCAGTTCCCTACTAGCGAGTTTATTAACCTTTGGGGTTTATATGATGGGAAGTTTAAGCCGTGATTTATTGGCATTAGGGAAATTAAGTCAAAACCCTGCCTTAGAACAAATTATGAGCGGACTTTATATTATTTTACCTGATTTAGCCCGACTCGATTTAAAAAATCAGGCTGTTTATGGTTACTTACCCGCCTCCTCAGTATTAATCAGCAATACCGTTTATGCTATTCTTTATATGACGCTTTTGTTATCTCTGTCCATTGTTATTTTTTGGCGAAGAGAATTTTAATTGTGTTGAAAACCCCAAGGAAAGATACACTATGACAGTAACAGAAAAATTACAACAAATTCAAGCTTTATTTCAAGAGATGGAACAAGCCTTAATTGCCTATTCGGGAGGGGTAGATAGTACCTTAGTGGCTAAAATTGCTTATGATGTCTTAGGAGATCGCGCCTTAGCTGTCACCGCCGTTTCTCCATCTTTATTACCGGAAGATTTAGAAGAAGCTCGCCTTCAAGCCAGCGAAATTGGGATTCAACATCAAGAAATTGAAACCCAAGAAATGCAGAATCCAAATTATACCTCAAACCCGATTAATCGTTGCTATTTTTGTAAAAGTGAACTCCACGATACCTTAAAACCCCTAGCTCAAAAATGGGGATATTCCTATATTGTTGATGGGGTAAATGCCGATGATTTAAAAGATTATCGTCCGGGAATTCAAGCCGCCAAAGAACGGGGGGTGAGATCCCCCTTAGCAGAAGTCGGTCTAACAAAACTTGAAGTCCGAGAACTTTCTAAATCTTTAGGGTTAATCACCTGGGATAAACCTGCCCAACCCTGCTTAAGTTCCCGCTTTCCCTATACAGAAGAAATTACTATTGCTAAATTACAACGGGTAGGAAAAGCCGAAGTTTATTTAAGAAAATTAGGCTGGAAAAATTTGCGGGTTCGTTCAGAAGTTGATACCGCCCGCATCGAATTACCCCCCGAACAAATTCAAGAATTTGTATTGAAAACGAACCTCCCCCAACTTGTTCAAGCCTTTCAAAGCTTTGGGTTTGTTTATGTTACTTTAGATTTAGAGGGGTATCGAAGCGGAAAACTCAATCAAGTTCTACCTTCGGAATTATTAGTTCCGTCCTCAACCTAAAACATTGCTATTATTTACCCTCAAAAAAAATATCCCCACCATTAATGGTAGGGGGCGAGGACAGTCAAACGCTATTAAATTTTATTGTGCCAGACCTTTAGCAAACTGAGGTTTGGGGTTGTGACGATTTTGAGAGTGTCCATCCCCCTATTCAGGGTAGAACTATTTGCGATCGCACTCTATCGAACTCACGTTAAATTATATTTAAAGGTTTATTGTGGAAGAATTCCTATAAATTGGTTAGGCTTGGGAGATTGAGGACATGATAGATACGATTGAGAAAAACTCCAGTACCCAAAAATATAGATTGAATCAATTTAAGCTCAGAGG
This sequence comes from Planktothrix sp. FACHB-1365, assembly GCF_014697575.1. Taxonomy (GTDB): domain Bacteria; phylum Cyanobacteriota; class Cyanobacteriia; order Cyanobacteriales; family Microcoleaceae; genus Planktothrix. Next base: position 750,151 of record NZ_JACJSC010000001.1, read on the forward strand.
TCAAATGCTGTTGGGTTATGCTGTTCCCGTATTTGTTTTTGCGGGTTCTACCTATGTTGTTTATACGAATGTCAATAAAGTATTTGAAGCATTTAACCAGGTTGAAAACGTTCAAAAAACGATTATTGAAGTTGATAGAATGGCATTGGCAGGCAGCAATATGGTTGCCAATAATCGGGCTTTTCTTCTAGTTGAAAACGAACAATTTTTACAACTCTATCAAAAAAATTGGCAGATGTTTCAAGAAGCAAGCAAGAATTTGAATCAAATGATTAACCTTGCGGATCAAAAGCAACGATTTGACCAAATGCAAGAAATTGGAAGACAGTTTAATCAATATCAACAACAGATGGAAGTTTTAATTAAACAGGGGAAAAGAAAAGAAGCTATTGTTATTTTTAACACCGGCTTAGGTCAGAAGTTACTTTCGGATTTTTTGAAGCTTAATTATGAATTTAATGATGCCGAAACTCAAAGATTAGCTCAAGAGAATAATCAAGCTAGAAATATTCTGCAAAATGCAGTTAATTTATTAATTATAGGTTTAATTTTTTCAGCTTTTACTGCTTTAATTATTGCTTGGTTAATTTCTTCTTTAGTCAGTCGTAAAATAGGGCAAGCAATTAATGCGATTGATAAATCATCCGTAGAAATTAATATTGCTGTTGAACAACAGGAAAAAATTACTAGGAGTCAAGCCGTTTCTGTTAATCAAACCACCCGGACAATGGATGAATTAGGATTATCAGCTAAACAGGCGAGTGACCAAGCAGAAACTTCAACCCTAGGTGCTAAACAAGTTTTAAACTTAGCAGAAAATGGTAATCTATTAGTCGAACAAACTTTAGTTGAAATGAGCCAAACGAAAGATAAAGTCAAAGCCATTGCTGAACAAATATTACGTCTGAGTGAACAAACCAACCAAATCGGAAGTATTTCTCAAGTCGTCGGAGATTTAGCAAATCAAACGAATATGTTAGCCCTCAATGCTGCGGTAGAAGCGGTACGAGCCGGAGAATATGGAAAAGGGTTTTCAGTCGTCGCGTCTGAAATTCGCAAGTTAGCAGATGAAAGTCAAAAATCTGCCCATCAAATTAATGCTTTAGTAGCCGAAATTAAACAAACTAATAGTTTAACCAGTCGAGTGACAGATGCCGGAATTAAAAGTGTAGAAACCACCGTTGATTTAGCTCAAAAAACCGCTAATTCTTTTAGTAATATGTCAGGAGAAATTAATACTATTGTTCAGGGTTCTCAGCAAATTTCACTCAACGCTAAACAACAAGCTATGGCCATTCAACAAGTTGTAGAAGCCATGAATAACCTTAATAATAATGCTCAGAGTAGCAGTAATGGCATGACTCAAATTAAGTTAGGTATTCAAAAGCTCAATGATGCAGCATTTGATTTAAAAGATATTGTCCAGGAAACATCAGAAGCCGCTAAAAAGGAACGAAAAATGAGAAATCATATCAATTAAATATCCTAATCTTAGGTTCTTTATTCTCTATTTTCTCTATGAATATACTTCAAGAAACAGCCTCTCTCATCACCCGTGATAACCTTCGACTCGATGCAGATATTTACCGACCCCAAACCGAAGAAAAATTACCCGTTTTATTAATGCGGCAACCCTACGGAAAAGCAATCGCATCGACCGTTGTTTATGCCCATCCCCAATGGTATGCTCAACAAGGGTATATTGTGGTGATTCAAGATGTTAGAGGGCGGGGAACTTCCGAAGGAGAATTTAAACTTTTTACCCCTGAAATAGAAGATGGGTTAGATACCATTAATTGGGTTGCTAATCTTCCCTATAGTAATGGTCAGGTAGGAATGTATGGCTTTTCCTATCAAGGAATGACCCAAATTTATGCCGCTTCAACTCGTCCCCAAGCCTTAAAAACCGTATGTCCGGCGATGATGAGTCATGATTTATATGCAGATTGGGCCTATGAAGGGGGAGCTTTCTGTTTATATGCTAACTTAGGATGGGCGATACAAATTTCAGCAGAAACAGCCCGATTAAAAGGGAACGAAACCGCTTATAATGCCCTTTATCAAGCTTCTCGAAATTTACCCTTTTTTGATGTCATTCCTAGCAATCCAGAGGTGTTAAAAATTCATGATCCAGATTCATTTTATCACGATTGGTTAGCTCATGATCAACCCGATGAATATTGGCAAAATCTATCGCCAAAATTAGAGAATTTAGATTTACCCATGCTGCATATTGGTGGTTGGTTTGATACCTATTTAAGAGGAACTCTTCATTTCTATCAAGAAATGGTAAATCGCAGTCAACACCCCCAACACTTAATTATCGGCCCTTGGGCTCATCTTCCCTGGGGTCGAAAAGTGGGGGGACTCAATTATGGTTTAACGGCATCAACCTTTATTGATACACTCCAAATTCAATGGTTTGATACCTTTTTAAAAGGCAAAGACAATCCTATTTTTCATCAAAATCGCATTTGTTTATTTGAAATGGGGAGTCAAGACTGGCGAGAATTTGAACACTGGCCGTCCTCTTCCTCCCTAGTCTATTATTTATCAACAAATGGACTCGCTAATTTACGAGAAGATGCCGGAATATTAACGCCTAATTGTCCTAAAAATCCTCAAGAAGATGTCTTTGTTCATGACCCTTGGCGTCCGGTTCCAGCGCTTGGAGGTCATGTTATGTATCCAACAGGTTCCTTTGACCGTTCTAATTTAGATTGTCGCAGCGATATTGTAACTTATACCTCTGAACCGTTGAGCCAAGATTTACATTTAACAGGAGATTTAACAGTAGAAATTTATTGTAGTGCAGATAAACCCAGTTTTGATTTATGTGCGGTTTTATCAGAAGTTAAACTGGATGGTAGTGTTTATAATTTTAGTCAAGGTTATCAAAAAATTAACCTCGATAACTCTACACAAAATCCCATTTTTAACCCAGAACACAATATTAATTTATATCAAATAAAACTGCAACCTACTTGTATTAAAATTCCGCAAGGGCATTGTTTACGTTTAAGTGTCAGTGCGGCTTGTTTTCCAGCTTATCCAGTTAACCCAGGAACAGCTAAACCTGTTAATCAAACTCGTTTAATCGATTATCAAATTATCACATTAACGATTTACTCTGGGGATAATTTTCCCTCCCGCTTAATTGTATCCACTTAATATAGCTTCCAGACAATTCAATTAGAATGGCTCAGTTTTTTCGCCTCATTCTGCGAAAATTGGGGAGTCAAATTGAGTCCCCAATTTGGGAAAATGAAATATAGCGCTACGCATTACGGTGTTTGACATTTTTAAACTCTGAAACCCTTTCAATTCTTACTGTTCCCTTGGGCGTAGCGCTAGAGCCCTGCCCCAGCGTCATCCCTCAGCGTGAGTTCACAATATAATCAGAAGAAATCGGTTCTACTTTTTTCTGATAAACTAACCCTTGGTAAATCATAGAAGCGACTTCACCATAGGTAGCCGATTGATTGGGATTGAGAGTATTTTTATCAGGATAATTAACAACTAATCCGGCTTCCGTTGCGGCGGCAACACCCTCAACAGCCCACTCAGGAATTTGATCCATATCTTTAAAGAGTTTAAGGGTTTGTTGAGGATTTTTAGACGGTTTTAACTCTAACCCACTGGCTAAAGCCACTAACACTTGAACGCGAGGAATTTCTTGTTTAGGTCGAAAGATATTTCCTGGATATCCCACTAAAAAACCCGATTGACTAACCTCTTTCAAAGCCGGTTTAGCCCAAAAGTTTTTAGGAACATCCTTAAATTGAATAGGGGATTGTTCAGGTTGTTGATTAAATGCCCTTTGTAATTGGGCGGCAAATTCTCCCCGTGTAATTTTTTCATCAGGTTGAAAGGGTTTTTGATCAGACCCGGTTGCCCAATTTTTACTCATAAAATAGGCAACAAATGGACTCGCCCAAGATTGGTCAGGAACAGTAGAAGAGGGGGTTTCCAGAGGAGGTGGAGTCGTTAAACACACTTTTCCCCCTTGAGATGGAGTCGGACAAAGGGTTTCCCTTGGGTTGAGGGTAGTGGTTTGGGGGGGAACTGGGGGAACTTGTGCTGGAGGCGAGGTGGCGATGGGTGTATCCGGTGTGGTTTGAGGAATTAACCCTAAAGCAACCCACCAAGGTTGATTCACGGTTGGCTGAGGTGTAGGGGAAGGTGTGGTAGGTTGGGAAGTTGGGGGAGGCAAAGGTGAAACCCCATCCGGGAGGGAGCGTTCTAGGATTTGGGAGAACGTCTGATCTGTTGTCGAGGTTTGGGTTTCTGGGGCGGTTTGGTTGGGGGTGGTCGTTAATTTCCGGTTAGGATGGCTTAAAACCCAAAATAAAATTGTACCCATCGTTGCTAACGCAACAATAATGGCAATAACCTCATCAAAGCGAGGATTAGATTGACGATTGGAGGGATCAGGAGGATAAGATTGTGACATAAGGATTAGTCCCATTATAGATACACTTATTTCAGCACAAAGGATTGATTTTTGACGATAGTGCGTAGCATGAGGGAACAGGGAACAGTCAGGAGTGAATGATTTTCAGGTGTTGATCGGTTATTCAAAAAAGGTACTCCTGATGGGAATGAAGGAGTACCTTTAAAATCGCTATAAACCGAAGGGAATCTATGAGATAAAATTCACCTTATTTTTAATCCGATTCAGAATTAACTAATAACGCGCAATCCAGCCGCTTCTGGGTTATATCCTTCCATTTCCACAGGAATAGATTTCACGTTCCAGATTTGGTTACAATATTCACGGATGGTGCGATCGCTAGAGAATTTACCCATGCGGAGAGCATTCAGAATTGACATTCTTGTCCATTTTTGCGTATCTTGAAATGCCAAACTGACTTGTCGCTGACAATCAATATAAGCTTGATAATCCGCGAACAGCATATATTCATCATGGTACATTAAGGAATCCACCAAAGGTTTAAATAATTCCTCATTGCCATGGGAAAAATAACCCGATGAAATCCGATCAATCACGCCTTTTAATTCAGCATTTCGATGATAGTAATCGCTGGGTTTATAGCCTTTAGATTTTAAGGCATAAACTTCTTCTGCGGTTAAGCCAAACAGGAAGAAATTTTCAAACCCGGCTTCTTCGCGGATTTCAATATTTGCCCCATCCAAAGTACCAATGGTTAAGGAACCATTCATGGCAAACTTCATGTTTCCGGTTCCAGAAGCTTCTTTTCCGGCTGTAGAAATTTGTTCAGATAAATCCGCCGCCGGATAGATGCGTTGACCTAAAGAGGCGTTAAAGTTTGCCAAAAACACCACTTTTAACCGTCCCCGGACATCGGGATCTTTATTGACCACTTCCCCAACGGCATTAATCAATTTAATGATTAATTTTGCCATGAAATAGCCCGGAGCCGCTTTCCCCCCAAAGATAAAAGTTCGGGGATAAATATTAATATTGGGGTTCTGTTTGATGCGGTTGTACAGCGTAATAATGTGCAGCACATCCAAGTGTTGACGTTTATATTCATGAATCCGTTTCACCTGAATATCAAAGATGGAATGGGGATCAACTTCAACGCCATTAAATTTCCAGATGTAATCCGCTAACAGTTGTTTATTGTACAGTTTAATTTGACGCCACTGTTCGCAGAATTCAGGATCATCAATTTGGCTTTCTAATTGACGCAGTTGATCTAAATCTTTGAGCCAACCCTCACCCAATTTAGAGCTATAAAACTGCGATAACGTGGGATTACTCAATAAAATCCAACGCCGGGGTGTCACCCCATTGGTTTTATTGAAAAACTTCTCTGGCCAGAGTTTATAAAAATCTCGCAGGGTATCTTTTTTCAACAAATCCGTATGCAGTGCCGCCACTCCATTAATCGCATGACTGCCAACACAGGCTAAATGAGCCATCCGCACAAATTTTTCTGGCCCTTCTTCAATTAAAGATAACCGTCCCAATAAGGTGTCATCATCGGGATACCAGCGATGGACATCTTCTAAGAAACGACGGTTAATTTCATAGATGATTTCCAAGTGACGCGGTAACAAATAGCCAAACAAACCCACTGACCATTTTTCTAAGGCTTCGGGTAACAAGGTATGGTTGGTATAGGCAAAGGTTTTTTGGGTGACTCGCCAAGCAGAATCCCAATCAATCCCATGTTCATCTAACAACACCCGCATTAACTCAGCAATGGCAATGGCCGGATGGGTATCATTGAGTTGAATGGCGGCGGTTTCATTCAGGTTATAAAGATTGTTATTGTGGCGGAGATGACGTTTAACAATATCCCGCAACGAACAAGCCACAAAGAAATATTGCTGTTCTAAGCGCAATTGTTTCCCTTGGGGGGTGTTGTCATTGGGATAGAGGACTTTAGAGATGGTTTCCGATCGCATTTTATCAGCTACCGCCCCATCATAATTCCCGGCGTTGAAGGCTTCAAAGTTAAAGGCGTCACTGGCTTCTGCTTTCCACAACCGCAGAGGGTTAACGGTGTTGGTATCATACCCAGGAACCGGAGTGTCATAGGGAATACCGATCACGGTTTTAGCCGGAATCCAGCGAATCCGTTCCCGTCCTTTCTCATCATGATAAATTTCGGTCTGACCGCCAAATTTCACCTCAACGGATTCTTCGGGACGGGGAATTTCCCAAGGGTTGCCAAATCGTAACCATTTATCGGGAATTTCCGCTTGCCAACCATCTTGCATGGTTTGGTGGAAAATCCCAAATTCATAGCGAATACCATAGCCAACGGCGGGAATTTCCAAGGTCGCCAGGGAGTCGAGGAAACAAGCCGCTAACCGTCCTAAACCGCCATTTCCTAAACCGGGGTCGGGTTCTTGTTCAAGGAGTTCATCTAAGTTGAGTCCTGATTCTTCCACCGCCTGACGGACGCGATCATAGAGGTGTAAGTTAATTAAACTGTTCCCTAAGTGTCGGCCCATGAGGAATTCCGCAGACAAATAGTAAACGATTTTGACGCTATGGTCTTCGTAGGTTTTGACCGTTTTCAACCAACGGCTTAACAACCGATCCCGCAAGGTATAAGCCAACGCCATATAAAAATCTTCCTTTGTGGCGATGGACTCGTACTTACCGAGTTCATAGAATAAATTATCGGCAAAAGCCCGTTTTAGGGTTTCCACACTCGTTCCAGTGCGATCGTCCTCAATTTGGATGGGACATTCATTAATCGGAATCAAGGATTGAGTCATTCAGTCTCCTATCTAAGCATCAATTAACGTTCAAGGATCATCTGGGTAACAGGATACAGATGGGTTAAGGTTGTTTATGTTGTGTTAATGACTATTGTTGGTCAACAATTCTGTATCCTGCACCTCAATCGAGCACAATTTCCTAATTTTTAAGTTTAACTTAATCAAAATACAGATTTTTCCGCTCTTGTCAAGGGACTAACTCTGTGATTGATTTCGTCTAAAATTATAACAATTGTTTGGGGATGAATCTAGGATTGGCTTTTGTCCTAATACTCAGTTTTACTCGCGATCGCTGCGTTTGGACACTTTAGCAGTAACCGATTGAGTCTGTCCTGATCATTCACTAATTTTTGAAAATTGACAAGATCAATCAGATAAAATACTTTTCTTTTTAAAGTTTAAGACTATTCCCAATATACCCATGATTAATAAACTCAAAGAAGTTGAAGGTTCAGGCGCTTTGACCATTGTTTTACTATGTTGATAGGTAATTAACGTTAAACTTTGACTGTGACTAAACTCACGAGAATATAATCCTGACAACACAATATTAGCAGAAACTTGATTATCTTGAGCATTTGTTGTTATCAACGGTGACCAGTGAAAGCCCTGACTATTTTCTGTTGATAAATTAAGCTGATTAGAAGAATTAAGTGAGCTATTGAGACTAAAAAAATCTAACAGATTATCCGTCAAATCATCAAATAAATAAAAAGCGATATAATTCTCTGCTTGAGCCGATTCTTTTGAGAAGGAACTTGGTATAACCTCCGAATTTAAAAGAGAAGAAACTTTAAAGGAAAATTCTTGATTTTCGGTAATTTTAAACTGATAACCTATAGCGACTGCTTGACTGTACGCTAAACCCAGATATTCTTGACCTTCTCCCTGAGCTTTCGCTTGAGAACTATTTTCCGTTAGAGTTAAACAATTTTCAGGTTCTAAACAAACATTAAAATTTGCATTAGCATTCGCTTCGGCTAATGTAATTCCTCGAACAGCTAATGCTAGGGTTTGAGCATCTGTAAAGGTGGAAGTGTTTGTAGGAACTTGGTTAAAATCAAAAATTAAAGTGTTTGTTTCAGCCTTCGCTAAGGTACCCGCAAAAACTGGAGAAACACTACTTAATAAAGCAATAACGGGAGTGGCAACTAGGAATAATTTCAGAGTTGTTTTGGGTGTAATATTCATGTTAAATCCTCTGGGTAAAATTTTAAATTAAAGTTAATCACGGGATCAATCCCGATAATCGATAGATTTAATCTAGTCTGTAGAGGAGGAAAATTAACAGGGTTTTATTTAAAGATTTTAGTTTTTTTTGTAAAGATATCATATTAGGGAGTAAATTACCCATTCCCCATTCCCTCTTAACAATTATGGCTGTGATCACAGAACTGAGAATTAATCATAAGCGCCTACACCATCGAATTTATGATTTAGCGAAGATTGGTCAACAACCGTCAGGAAGTATTCGCCGTTTGGCGTTTACCCCGGAAGATTTGCAGGCTCGTGAAGCCGTCAAACAATGGATGTTAGAAGCGGGAATGACCGTGAGAACCGATGCTGCGGGAAATCTCATCGGTCGTTATCCGGGTCAAAATCAGATGGCTCCCGCTTTAGCAACGGGCTCTCACCTCGATACTGTGCCAACGGGAGGACGCTATGATGGAGTTTTAGGGGTATTAGCTGGCATCGAAGTAGCACAAACCTTGAAGGAGAATCATCTAAAACTGCATCATCCTTTAGAAGTCATTGTGTTTACCGATGAAGAAAGTACGATGATTGGGTGTCAGGCGATGGCGGGAACGGTGTTACTGGATAACCCAGAGCGTTATTCCTCTAAAACCGGAGAGTCGATTCAATCTAGTTTAAAACGGCTAGGGGGAAATTGGGAACAGTTAGCCACCGCACGACGTTCACGGGAAAATATGGCAGCATTTTTAGAACTGCACGTTGAACAAGGAGCGATTTTAGAACGCAATGGGGTTTCAATTGGAATTGTTCAAGGCGTGGTGGGAATGGAACGCCAAAAAATCACGATTCTTGGACAAGCTAACCACGCCGGAACAACACCGATGGAAATGCGACAGGATGCGTTAGTCGCAGCAGCAGAATTAATTTTAGCAGTGCAAGAAATTGCGTTAAAAATGCCTTCTCAACCTGTTGCAACGGTGGGATATCTTCATGTATTCCCGAATGCGGTTAATATTATACCCGGACAAGTTGAATTATCTGTTGATATGCGGGATTTATCTCAGGATTGTTTACAGGAAATGTTAGAAAAATTAGATCATAAAATTATAGCGATCGCTAATTCAACAAATACCCAAATTTCAATTATACCGTTACTCAGTGTTAAACCCACTTTAGCAGCCCTTGAAATTCAAAACACCATTGAATCTGTTTGTCAACAGTTAGAATTAAGTTATTTATCCCTTCCTAGTCGTGCGGGACATGATGCGTTAGAAATGGGGAGAATTACTAATATGGGGATGATTTTTGTTCCTTCCCAAGCGGGAGTAAGTCATTCTGAAGCAGAATATACTTCCCCTGAACATTGTACCCAAGGAGCCAATGTATTGTTACACACTTTATTATTATTCGATCAAACCTATAGCAATCCTATTTAATTTGTGAAAAATCACCGTAGGGGTTGGGTTTCCCAACCCAAAACCCTAGAGGATTTGGCAACCCAACCCCTACAATAAAATATTATATGAAATTCCTAAATGTTTGCTACAAATCCCCCCTGTAGAGACTAGCCATGCTTAGTCTCTACAGGGGGGTTAGGGAGGATCATCTGTAGCATCTATAATCGGATTTCATATTACAACGGTGGTAATTTGTACAGTAGAATTGCTAATTCAATTAATCATTATGAGCGTGTTCAAACTCATAAATATAGAATAAACGACTGAATTTTTTTAAATAATATCCAGCCGTTGCAAAGGCGATCGCACATCCTAATAAAACCCAAAAACCTATCGGCGGAATTGCAGTTAATTGCTCAACTGTTCGGGCATCAACCATAACACCTAACCCAAAACAAAGGATAGCAGCAATATAGGAAAATACCGTTAATCGGTTAATATTTTTTAGAGCATTTTGACAGACTTGACAATGTTGGGTGTGAGTTGACCAAACATCAAATAACTGTTGTTTATTTAACTCAGGAAGAGGAAGATGGGGGTTACATTCTTCAGACCAAGGAATACCACCGCCTGCCCGTTTTTCAAGCCATTGACGGAACGTAATTACCATTTTATCCTGGGGATTGGGTGTATAAACTTCCTCTAACCAGCGTTTATTTTTCCGTTTGGCTAATATTTTTTCTTGATAGTGTAAAAACACTAAATCTTGGTGCATAAATAAGGGAGCTAAAACATGATTTAACCAAATGGGCATTGGTAGGGCAAAAAAGCCTATCCCGCCCGGTGTTTTACCTTGCTTACTTTTAATTAAAATCTGACGGCCAAAAGTCCGACACCAACCCGGACGAGTGGGAGTTGCATATAACGCTAAGACCATTTTTCCCCCATCTACATTAGTCGCGTAAATTTTCTGATGACAGGGAGGTTGAAAATCATGAACCGCTTCTACAACGTGGGGTTGAGTCGGTATAATTTTAAAGGCAAATCCCTCTTGAGTCGATATTTTTCGCAGGGAAATCATGTCATAATATTTAGCATCTTTGTAGCGATTGCCGATAATTCCATGATGGGAAACCGGAACATGGGCGGGGTCAGAAATATTCTCCATAAAGAAATCCCAACCGTAGGGAATATCCCGAAAACTCCAAGGTAACTTAACAATTTGATCTGAATTTTCTTCTAATTCAGGAATCAGACGAGGAGATTTTAACAAGCTTTCCTGTTGAGCTTCGGAACCGGATTCTCCCCAAACCCATAATAAACCCTGACGTTCTTGGGTGGGATAAACCACAGCGCAGGATTTCGGGTTAGAACAATGTTTTGCTTCGGTTTCGCTATCTTGAGATTGGGGAATGCTAACACAATTTCCCTCACCATCGAACCGCCAAGCATGATAAGCGCACAGAAGTGTGCCATCGGACTCAACCCGACCTTCAGACAAGGGGACGAGGCGATGGGGACAAGCATCCGCAAAACAGCGCCATTGACCTGAAGCATCCCGCCATAAAACCAGATCTTTGCCTAATAATTGCACGGGATGGGGACGAGTGGGATCAATAAATTCCACCGCAGCGACGGGATACCATTGTTTTGTCCATTGAAATTGTTCAGTTTCGGTTTGGGGATGTTCGATGAATGTGGGGTTCAGGTTTTGTTGTAGGGAAGTCATAAATTTTCTGCCTGTTGAACCGAAATAGTTTAACTACTAATTTGACACTCCCCCGCCAAGCTACGCTGTGACGGGGGATTCTTGTTTCACGGAAGAATGCTTTTTGGTGCTTGCACCAACGAGTCTTACATCCTCTCCACAAGCTTGAATTTCTGCGTGTCCCGCAGTATGGGTTGACAGTATTTTTATACCTTCTTCCCTAATATTACGTGCTGCGTTTTCATCTCGATCATGGTGAGTTTGACAATTTGGGCAAACCCATTCTCGAACACTTAAATTTAATGAATTGTTTTTGAATTGGCAGCAATGACAAAGCTTTGTACTGGGAAAGAATCTGTCAACTTCAATTAGCTTTCCACCTTCTCTTTCTAGTTTGTAGCTCAGGAAGTTAATTAGCATCCCAAAGCCAGCATCTAATACAGATTTTGCTAACTTGGTACGTGCTAATCCTTTCACACAAAGGTTTTCCACTACAATGACTTGGTTTTCGTCAACTAACTTTCGAGAGAGTTTATGAAGAAAGTTAACTCTTGTATTTGCTATTTTTTCATGAACTTTAGCAACTCTTTTAACTTGCTTTTTGCGATTATTAGACCCTTGGGTCTTCCGAGACAATGCTTGCTGTCTTCTTCTTAATCGCTTGGCATATTTTCTAGTGGGCTTAATGGGATCAACCTTTGTATAGGTTTCACCGTCAAACACGGTTACCAAACTCGTTAACCCTAAGTCAATTCCTGAGATTTTTCCGTTTTTATTAGCAGTTAAATCGTCAATCTCAAACAAAATAGCAGCAAAATATTTATCTGTACTTGTCCTAGACACGGTAACAGATTTAATCTTACTGCTAATTGTTTTTGGAATTCTGGCTTTGACAATCCCTAACTTCGGAAGCTTTAAGCCACTCCCTTGAATTGAACAACTTTCGGGATAACGAATTGATTGTTTTTTGTGCTTGCTTTTGAATTTAGGAAATCTAGCTCTTTTTTGAAAGAAGTTTTTAAGCGCTGATTCCAAATTCTTTAGTGATTGTTGTAATGTGGCAGCAGTTGCTTCTTTTAGAAACAGGTAATCCGGTTGCTTTTTGAGTTCGGTTAAATGTTTTGCCATGTCGCAATAACTTAACCCTTTTCCGGTTTCCTTGTACTGAGTGTTAGTTTTCTCAAGGTAATAATTCCAAACGAATCTACAACAACCAAAACTTTTTGCTAAAGCTGTTTGCTGTTCCTTGTTTGGATAAATTCTGACTTTGAGAACGTCTAACATTTCTACCCATATATCAATCTGTCTGGTATTATAGCGTTTAGTGTTAAATCGTATCCGTTACCACTCATGTTTTTATTTTGTCGTGATTCATCTCACCGCCAAGCTGAAACTGTGGCGGGAGTCCTTTCACGACGTTTAAGATAGACATTATTCTGAAAACTCAAAACCAATGGAAAGCCGTCAAACCTTAAATCTTCCTGTGATGGGATGTGGAACTTGGGCCTGGGGAAATCGCCTATTATGGGGTTATGATCCCAGTATGGATGAACAGTTACAACAAGTTTTTAACTTGTGTGTGAGTCAGGGTGTAACGTTATTTGATACGGGTGATTCCTATGGGACGGGTAAATTAAACGGACGGAGTGAATCGCTTTTAGGACAGTTTTCTCAACAGTATCAAGGCATTAATCAAGACCGAATTTGTATCGCTACAAAATTAGCACCCTATCCTTGGCGATTAACGCGCAAATCGATGATTCAAGCCTGTGAAAATTCAGCTAAACGGTTAGGAAAAAATGTCGATTTAGTTCAGATGCACTGGTCTACGGCTAATTATGCTCCTTGGCAAGAATGGAATTTATTAGAAGGTTTAGGGGATTTATATGAACAGGGATTAGTTAAAGGAGTGGGATTATCTAATTATGGGCCGAAACGGTTAAAAAAAGTGTATCAAAAATTAGCAGACCGAGGAATTCCGATTTCAACTTTACAGGTACAATATTCGTTATTATCAACTTATCCGGTCAGGGAATTAGGATTAAAAGAAGTTTGTGATGAGTTAGGTATTCAATTAATTGCTTATAGTCCGTTAGGGTTAGGATTATTAACGGGTAAATTCTCGGAAAATAGCCCGTTACCAAAAGGAATACGAGGAGGATTATTTAAAAAATTATTACCCGGAATTCAACCGATTTTAAATTGTTTGAAAGAAATTGCTGAATTTCGGTCTAAAACTGTTACCCAAGTTGCTTTAAATTGGTGTATTTGTAAAGGGACAATTCCGATTCCGGGGGCTAAAAATTTAGAGCAAGCACAAGATAATTTAGGGGCGTTAGGATGGTTTTTAGATTCAGGAGAAGTGGCAGCGTTAGATAATGCTGTGATGCGTTCTAATCAACAAATGGTGCAGAATATTTTCCAGACTTCTTGATTTTTATCATTTCTGAGCGATTAAACTCAAAAAATCTGTTGCATTTACAATTTCAATTCCTTGATAATTTTTTAAAGGAAGTAAATGTTTTTTGTCTCCAGTCACGATATAATTGGCGTGACCTATAACCGCGCATTCTAATACCATATTATCATCAGGATCAGTAATAATTACATTAAGAGTATTAGAAATTTTGACTACCTGTAAAAAACTCAATAAATCGAATAAAGTATCTGTAATTTGAGAATCTGTAAAATTGAGTTTTTGCTTTAACTTTTCCAGCAACTCATCTAATAACTCTTGACAAGTGATCGCCTTGATTTGACCTGTTCTAGCTAATTCTAAGCATCGATAAGGACTACCTCGCCAACCTAGACCAGATAGCAATACATTCGTATCAAATACGACTATTGGATACATGGTCTATCCTCATGAATTAAATCATTAATAAAATCCTCGCGTTCTTCGTCAGATAAAGTATCCCAATTGATTCCTCTTTCAGTACACAATCTTCGCAATTGACTTTCACCATAGTCTAAGCGTTCTTGACGTTGGGTTTCGGTTTCTTTTGCAAGTTCTAGCAACACCATCCGTTTTTGTTCTAGTGGCAATTGTTGGATCAGATCAATAATTTGTTCTGTTGTTAAAGTTAAGGTGGGCATTATAATCATCCTCACAGATTAGAGAAAGATAGCGAATGTCGTTAAAGTATAGCATTTTTATTATAACTTTAATTTTTTTTAATGTATAAAATACTCTTACATAATTTTTATAGACAAATATCAAACCCAGTTTTCAATTGTTGGACGATGTAACCAATCTATGACTTTTTGAGGATTATCGACATATTTTTTTAAATCTGGATCAGGCCAGATATGAAGTTTATCTTTACAACCCACTATTTCTGCTGCTGTTTCAATAGCTTCCCATTGTCTTAAAAAATCTTCTGACCAGGAACGTTTAGTCATGATAGAATTTGCCCACTCTAAGCCTGCTGCAATCATTCGTTTTCCATTAGTTCCTCGCGCATTAATGGGTTCCCAAAAAATCACTTCTGGTTCTAATCTTATGATTTTATCTAAATAGGTTTTAAAGTTATCTAAAGTTAAAGTAGGCGGAGTAGGTGCCATTGCAATATAAAGACGACATCCGGCTTTTTGACCTTTTAATAAAGCTTCATACCGTTTAGATGGAGGAGGAGCTTGGGGTTCAATTTGACGACTGAGTTCATCATCTAAATAGGGTAAACTCATACCAACTGTTAAATTAGGATAATTGAAAATATCTAAATCATTTACCCATAGACGTTGCCTTTGAGTGAATTAATGGATATAAAGATTAATATAGCAAAAAACCCAGGTTTAGAACTCCTCCACCATCCATTCTGACGATCTCCCGCCTAAATCTAGGGGAATACTAACGGCTTTTCCTAAACGGGGTTTTTCACGGGTATTGAGAATATAATGTTTCACCTGTTCAGTGGTTCCCCAGCTATTCAAATAATCGGCGATCGCATTCAAATGGGCAATATATTCAGCTTCACTGAGGGGAAAAGACATTTGTTCTAAATATTTCCACATAATTTGCAGAAAGATTTTACCCCGTGTCCGTCGTAATTGTAGATCGTAGGACACGCCCCATTTATCTAATAAAAGTTGACGTAGATCTTCACCTGTCATCACTACTTTCCCCCCTAAGATTAACTGCCAATTCCTAACCCTCTAGCTAACCCTGGTGTCAGGGGAAATAGGGTTGCAATCATCAAAAATAAAACCAATAATCCCAAGGCGGCGCGAGTATCATCGGGCTCGGTTAATTCATTTAAACTGGGGCGTTCTAAATTCCGTTGTAAAATCAAAATTACTAAAGCCCAATAAAGTGCTAAAGGATTGGCTAAAGATGCGATCGCTAATACAATAAAGGTTGCTAAGGTTGAACGTCCGGCAATTTTTCGACCATAAATCGCCTGCATAATTCGTCCCCCATCCAATTGTCCCGCAGGCATTAAATTTAAGGCAGTAATCACTAATCCAAACCACCCAATTAACGCCAAAGGATGAATATCTACGGTGGCTTGATGCAATTGTGAGCCTAAAATTGCCCGTGATAAAGTTCCGACCAAAACTGATCCTTGAAAAAATTCCGTTGGAACTTTAAATAAACTCCCTGGATGAGATAGAAATAACCCACTAATTAACATTAATAACGATAATCCCCCTCCGGCGGCTGGCCCTGCAAAAGCGACATCAAATAAAACCGTTCTATTGGGTAAAACCGATTCAAAACGGTTGAAGGCGCCAAAGGTTCCGATTTGAATCGTCGGAATAAAAAACGGCCAGCTAAATTTAATATTATGACGTTTGGCGAGGACTTGATGGGCAATTTCATGGAGCATTAAAATGGTGATAATCCCGATGGCAATCGGTAAAAGTTCAGGATAGCGATTAATATTTTCAGAAAAATCGAATCCTAATAATAAACCAGCCGCTTCAAAAATAGTACCAACCGTAATTACCCCTAAAATAAGTGCTAAAATTTTTTGAGTGATTGAAGTTGTTGCGGGTTCATTGGTGCGGGGAAGAACAATCACAACGGGTTTACCATCAGGATTATCCACTAAAAATAACCGTAAGTGATCGCCAATTCGTTGTTGTAATTTCGTAGATAATTGTTGATAAGCCGTTTCAGGATCACTGCGAAGATTTCCTTTAAAAATTGCCCCATCTTGATAGGGAATGGTTTCTGTGGCAAAAAACGTATCAACGCCAAAAATCCCTTGAATAATTTTGAGATCTTCGGGAGATAAAGGAACAGGTTGCAAAGGAGAAATCGGGTCAGAAACAGGGGGTGTGTGATGGGTCGTTTCCGATGAAGTTGAACTGTCCACAGCATCAAGTTTGGGTTCCGGGGGAGACACTGCATCTTGATTGGCGATTTCGCGGAGTTTTCGGCCAATCATTATATATAACCCTGTGGAGGCTACAAATAAGAATAAGATACTAACCACATTCAGGTAGATTCCTAGGGCTGCCAAGGTGAAAAATAGCAACCAAGGGGACATTAACGCGACGGATTGCAACCAGGATAATAAACCTAGTTTTCCGTAAGGTCTAGCGCGATAATACCCCCAACCTAGGATGCCAAGGACAACAAAAAGAACTAGAACAGTGGTGTTATCAGATGCAGTAAACATTATTGACCTTAATTTTAAGCTTTGGGAGAGAATCTACATACATAAAAGCATATAGCAATCGGCTGTTTAGCGGTTGGGCTGTCGTCCTCTAACTGAATTTAGATCGAATTTAAGGGGTTAGGACTCTTGGACTCGGCGTTGATATTCTCTAGGGGGATGAAGTCAGGATTGGCGGCTAAAATGGCTTTGGCTTCGGCCATATCTCGACGGGTGGCTTCCCGCAATTGTTCGCGCAGGGCGGGCATAGCAGCTAAAGCCCTTGTCCAGTCGGGAATTTGAGCGGCGGCTGGATTTTGAAAAAATTCTTCCCCAGCTTCAGCGATGACTTGTTGAAAGATATCAACTGTTGCTTCTTCTTGATGACGATCGTAATGTAAATTATTAAATCGAGCATCAACAAAATATTGACGGGTAAAATCTTGAGCTTCTCGTGTAAATTTAATTCGCAGGGTGTGAATTTGTTCACGGGTAACAACGACCCGTTCTGTTTCGATTAAGGTTCGCAAAATTGACCGCAGAACATCGGAACACATTTTGCGTAATCCTTCTTGGGAAGAGTTGCCAATTACTTGATGTTTATGATCAAAATTTCCGAGGTCAATTTGAGCAATTCTTTGGGGGGCAAGATTGCGATAGACTTCTGCTAATAACCCGATTTCTAAACCCCAATTACTCGGAATTCGAGTATTGAGAGCAATATCATTGGTGAGGGCAAATTCACCGGATAGAGGATAACGATAGGCACTTAAATAACGTAAGTAATTGTTATAACCATATAAATCCATTAAGGCGACCAATAACGGCGTTACAAATAGACGCATAACGCGACCATGAAATCCTCTGGGGTCTCCTCCTAAACGGGCATAATAGGCTTTATTGAATGAAATTCCCAGTTCTTTTTCCAGGAGGGGAAATAATAGTTTCAGGGGATAGGATTTATCATAAGTAATAATATCCGCATCATGAAGGGCGATCGCTTCTGCTTGTAAAGATACCACCCCTAAACCAATCCACACCGCCCGACCTTTGCCTTTGAAACTCATCAGGTCTAAGCCTTTTTCCCGCAATTTTTCTAATAATTGATTAACTCTAGGGCTATTTTCCCAAATCACTAAAGTCGGTTGGGGTAAGACACTAAAAAAGTGAACCGCTTTTGTGTATTGTTCAAGGCTTTTAGCATATAAACAAACCACAACAGTATTGACAAACTGGCAGGTTGTCAGACAATCTCGAATTCGAGTTAAAGCAGGACGTTCTAATTCTTCATATAAAGCCGGAATCAATACAGCCGTGGGGAAAGTTTCACACAGTTGAGTGAGTCGGGCTTCCAATAAATCAAGATCACAACCAAAGTCGTGAATCGTGGTAATTAATTCTTGCTTATAATCCATTATAGTCACCCAACTCCCAAGGCGGCAAGCCAATGATAAATTCCATCCTAACACTGAACGGCAAAGACGGATACAAATTTTTACAACATAGTCTCAGGAAAGCCTCACCTAGGGTTAAGAGCTAGATTAATCAGCAGTGGGTTTTAAGGCTGTTCAGGGTTTAAATTTAGTCTTTAAAAAAAACTTGATTTGTGTCATACTAAAGTTAGTTTTAAAATTAATAATAGTCGGCTAAAATCCGCATCTATTATCAGGGATAAGAGGTTGAGATTCAGTCAACCCTTAAAACTCTGTTTGAGCGACCCAAGCAATGGGGAGGTTCGTTGAACACTAAGGAGATAGTATCTTAATAGTTAGAAAACAGCATTCTTGAATTTATTGTGATGATTTATGTCCAGGTTTTGACTTTTAATATTCAATCGGGTATGCTTTTGTATCAGACTATACCATAAACTCAGTAAACCGCCAGAGCGATTAACCTAATCTTATATTATGCAACAGGAAGAAGCAAGTATCCTCAATCAGGATTTTGTGGCACTAGAAGAAGAATTTATTAATACTCCGGGTAGAATACAACCTCATGGTATTTTGTTAACGTTACAAGAGCCTGATTTAAAAATTTTACAAGTCAGCAGAAATGCTTTAAGGCTGTTTGGGATTTCTGTGTCTGCTTTTCTAAATCGACCCTTGAGCCATTTTTTAAACAAACTCCAATTTTTTCAAATCCAAGACTGTTTAATTAGCAACAATTTCCAATATTATAACCCGATTCATCTGATTTTCCATATTAAAAATAAAAAAGTTGTCTGTGATGGAATTCTCCATCGATATCAGGATAATGTGATTTTAGAATTAGAACTCAATCAGGATGAAAATGTTACCTTTATCAATTTTTATCATTTGGTTAGATCCTCTGTTTGTAAGATTCAAAGTGCGACAAACTTTAAGGATTTAAGTTTATTTCTGGCTCAGGAAATTCGCAAAATTAGCGGATTTGATCGGGTTATGATCTATCAATTTGATCAAGAAAATAATGGAGTTGTGATTGCTGAAGATAAACAGGAAGATTTAGAAAGTTTGTTAGGGCTTCATTATCCTCACCTAGATATTCCTGAATTTGCGAGAGATCTTTATCAGCGAAATTGGCTGCGATTATTAGTTGATATTAATCATCAACCCGTTGATATTGTACCTCCGATTCATCCCCTAACTCAAAAACCCTTAGATTTAAGTTTTTCGGTGCTGCGTTCTGTTTCTCCTTGTCATTTAGAATATCTTAGAAATATGGGAGTTCAAGCAACCCTTTGTATTTCTTTAGTTAAAAAAGAAAGTCTTTGGGGTTTAATTGCTTGTCATCATTATTCTCCTCGTTATGTCTCTTATACCATCCGCAAAGCTTGTGAATTTCTCGGACAAGTTATGGCGGTAGAATTACCCTATAAAGAAATTAGTGAAGATTACCTCTATTACCGTGAAAAACTCAAATTAGTCCGTAAAAATTTACTCAATGCCCCTGCCCTAGAAACCTCTTTTATCCAAAGTTTAGCACAAGACCAAACCAATTTATTGAATCTAGTTAAAGCTCAAGGAGCTATGATTCGGTTTGGGGAAGATGTGATGTTAGTTGGTCAAACCCCTCCCTTAGCAGAAGTTCAAAAACTCATTGATTGGTTATCTCAATATTGCCATCAAGAAATATTTTATACGGATTGTTTGCCAAAATTGTATCCCCAAGCCGAATCTTATAAAGATTTAGTCAGTGGAATTATGGCTATTTCTTTATCTCCCAATCAAAGTGAATATCATTTAATTTGGTTTAGACCCGAAGTGATTCAAACGGTGAACTGGGCTGGAAATCCTCAAGACTCTATTGAAATTGAACAACAAGGATTGCGTCGATTAACTCCTCGCCAATCTTTTGAACTCTGGAAAGAAACCGTTAAATTAAAATCCTTACCTTGGAAACCTGTTGAAATTGAAACAGCCCAAGAATTAAGAAATTCTTTAATGTTAGCCGCCTTAGAATCCAGTGAACATCAGTTAAGACAAAGCAAAGAATTAGCCCAAGTCACGTTACAATCCATTGGTGATGCTGTGATTACCACCAATAGCCAAGGACAGATTGAATCCCTCAATCCTGTGGCTGAAGAATTAACAGGTTGGTCAGTTTTAGAAGCAAAAGGTTTACCCTTAAAGGATGTGTTCAAAATTCTGGATGTAAAAACTCATCTCTTTAGTGAAAATCCCGTTGAAAAAGTTTTAAAAGAAGGGTGTATTTTTGATTTTTCCGATAATGTTATTTTAAGGGCAAAGGATGGGAAAGAACGGGCAATTGATAATTCTGCGGCCCCTATCCGCAGCCGAGATGGTGCGATTATTGGTGCTGTTTTAGTGTTTCGAGATGTCACTCAAGAACGAGAACTTGCGAATCGATTATCTTGGCAAGCTTGTCATGATTCCTTAACCGGATTAATAAATCGCAGTGAATTTGAAAAACAGGTGACAAAAACGTTAAAATTAGTCCGCGAATCTCCCCATCATCATGCCATTTGTTATTTAGATTTAGACCAATTTAAAATTGTCAATGATACCTGTGGACATCTAGCCGGGGATGAACTTTTACGACAATTAAGTTGTTTGTTACAAAATCAAGTCACAGAACGAGATACTTTAGCCCGTTTAGGAGGAGATGAATTTGGTTTATTGTTAAATTACTATTCCTTAGATGAAGCCCAAAAAAAAGCAGTAGATTTGTGTAATGTAGTTCGAGATTTTCGCTTTGCTTGGGACGAAAAAGTTTTTTCCATTGGAGTCAGTATTGGATTAGTACAAATCACTGATAAAACTCATGATTTAGCAACGGTTTTGAGTGCAGCAGATGCGGCTTGTTATGCGGCAAAAAATCAAGGTCGTAACCGGGTTCACCTTTATCACGCCGATGACCAAGAGTTGATTCAACAACGTCGTGAAATTCGCTGGGCGGCGCGAATTCCTCAAGCCCTAGAAGAAAATCGCTTCTGTTTATATTATCAACCTATTATGGACATTAATCCCGCGACAAAACCCCATAAACATGGTGAAGTTTTACTGCGGTTACGAGACACATCCGGTCAATTAATTTCACCGATGGCATTTATTCCAGCAGCAGAACGATATGATTTAATGAAAAGTATTGACCGTTGGGTCATTCGCACTATTTTTCAACATTTAGAACAGCATTATCTCTCTATCAATCTCTCCGAAAATCTAGCAGAGATTCAAGAATTTTATGCGATTAACTTATCCGGGGCGAGTTTGAATGATGATGAATTTATTCAGTTTCTCCATGAACAGTTTGCACAATATAAAGTTCCTCCCCAAGTTATTTGCTTTGAAATTACAGAAACCCTTGCTATTGCTAACCTTAAAAAAGCAGTACAACTGATACAATCTTTTAAAAGATTAGGGTGTTCTTTTGCCCTGGATGACTTTGGGAGTGGAATGTCTTCTTTTTCTTATCTAAAAACCCTTCCTATTGATTATTTAAAAATTGATGGGGGTTTTGTTAAAGACATTTTAACTGACCCCGTTGCCCGTGAAATTGTTGAAGCTATTCATCGGATTGGTCATGTGATGAAGATTAAAACCATTGCCGAATTTGTAGAAAACGATGCTATTTTAACAGAACTCAAAAAAATTGGCATTGACTATGTTCAAGGGTTTGGAATTGGCAAACCTCAACCCTTTATTCTTCCGGTTATTAAAAGCGGAGGCGAGACAAACCCGAATAAACATTAAATCGTTGACCGCGTAAAAATCCAATCAAAGTAAGATTAAACGCCTGGGCTAAACTCACCGCTAAACTACTGGGTGCAGAAACCGCACAAATGATGGGAATTTTTGCCATCAAACACTTTTGAATAATTTCAAAGCTGGTGCGTCCACTCACCATCACCATTCTCTGATTTAGAGGGAATTCATCGGCTAAAAAAGCTGACCCAATTAACTTATCTAAAGCATTATGACGTCCGACATCTTCGCGTAATTTTAATAAATTCCCCTCTGGATTAAATAATGCCGCAGCGTGTAACCCCCCGGTTTTATGAAACACACTCTGCGCCTGGTTTAATTGTTCGGGTAAATTATAGATAATATTAGCCGTAACGTGCCAATCTTCTGTTAAAATCGGACAACCTTTTTGTTCTAAAGATTCAATACTCGCTTTCCCACAAACTCCGCAGGAACTATTTGTAAAAAAATGACGTTCTAAGGATTTAAAATCCAGGTTTAATTCCGGTTTTAGGGTGACATTAACAATATTTTGTCGTTGTTCTCCATCAATATTAGGGTCAACGCAATAACTCATTTTGACAATATCAGATTTATTTTTTATTATTCCTTCACTATACAAAAATCCAGCGACTAATTCAAAATCAGCCCCAGGAGTTCGCATTGTCACCGCCAGGGTTTTGTTAGTCGGAGATAAGCGAATTTCTAAGGGTTCTTCCGTTGCTAATTCATCAAAACGAGAACGTTCTTTTCCCTCAAAAACCACCCAAATTTTTGCTTTTGTTTTACTATTACCTGTATTCATAATTCCTAACTTAAAAACCCGCTTCTTTTTCCTTATATTGTAACTTTAGACCCAGGTTTAACCCTAGAAACCTGGTTTCTAAATTACCTATCTCTGTAGAATTTGTGAAACAGTCCTGTAGGGGTTGGGTCATCCAACCCAGGTGCCTAGAGGGTTTGAAAACCAAACCCCTACAATAAAATATTACAACCTCAGTGCGAATTTCAACATCATATTTTTTCCAGTTTAACAACAGCATTATAATCAGGAACGCCTTCGGTAGACCGTTTATCTTTATCCAATAAAACGTTTCCTTCCGGCCAATGAACTTGTAAATTTTTAGGAGTCATAGGGGCAAGATAAATCCGTCCTTGATACTCTCCATACTCATTGATTAACCTAACTTTATCTCCCTGATTTAAACCCAACTGTTCTGCATCAATAGGATTCATTAATATGGCTTCTCGCATCGCCCCGGTAATAGCATCTTTGCTTTCCTGTACCATACTATTAAACTGTTTTCCCCGTCTTGTAGCGACGAATAAATGCCCCTCTGGTAAGGTTTCAAGGGTTGGGCATAAGGAACAAAAATGAGCCTTTCCATCAACTGTGGGAAACTGCCAACCAAAACATAAATGTGCTCCCCCATATTGAAATTGATCTCCCGCTTCTTTTAAATGTTGAATCCCCGCATATTGCGGGACAACTTTTGCGATTTCTTGACGCATTTCGGCTGTTGTTTCAAAGGTTAATTGTTGGGTTAATTCAGGACGAACTCGCCGCGCTAACTCCATAAAAACTTCCCATTCTGGACGCGCTTCTCCTATCCTTGGCCCCGGAATTTCAGGACTAAAAATAACCCTTCGTTCTGTTGTGGTTTCCGTCACTCCGCCGGGTACTTCATAACGGGTTGTAGCAGGTAATATTAATACTGTTTCTCCCGGTTCTATTAACATTTGATGAGAACAAATAATATCCGCATGAACCCGCAAGGGAACCGTTTTTAAAGCGGTTTCTACAAAGTCCGGGTCGGGCATCACTTCTAAGAAATTCCCCCCAACAGAAAATAGAACATTTAGGTTATTTTCTGAAGCAGCTTGAATCATTTCTGTGGTCATTAAACCCGGTGTTTCAGGAACAGTAAACCCCCATAAATTTGAAAGTTCTGCTGCATTTTCGGGGTTAATTTTTCGCCCTCCGGGGAATACCGTTGCATAACATCCCATTTCCGCCCCCCCTTGTACTCCAGAATGTCCGCGAATGGGCATTAAACCACAGCCTTCTCGTCCGACAAATCCCTTAGTTAAGGCTAAATTAATAATGGCTTTCACATTATCTTCCCCGCATTCATGTTGAGTAATACCCATACTCCACACAAATACCGCTTTTTCTGCTTCGTGAACCATTTGAGCAAAACGGTACATTTCCTCTCTTTTTGTTCCAGAAACCTGTTCTAAAAATTCCCAAGATTGTTGATCTAAATTAACTTTTAAATTCTCAAAATCTGTGGTATAATGATGAATAAAATTATGATCAACCCAATTCTGTTCAATTAAATGTTTAATCACCCCATTAATAAAAGCTAAATCTCCATTCAAATTGACTAAAAAGAAATCTTCCGCAAATTTAGTTCCAAATAAAGCACTTTCAGGAATTGACGGAACCCAATATCGCTCCATTCCCGGTTCTCGATAGGTATTAACCACAACAATGCGAGTTCCGGCTTTTTTTGCCCAGTGTAAATATTTAACCGTAACGGGTTGATTATTGGCAACATTAGAGCCAAAAAACACTAATAAATCCGTTCCTATCCAATCTTTATAGGAACAAGTGGTCGCCCCGACTCCTAATGTTGATTTTAACGCTCCCGTGCTCGGAGAATGGCAAATTCTCGCCGCATTATCAATATTATTACTTCCTATCGCCCGGACTGCTTTTTGAGTTGCATAATAGGTTTCATTCACCGTCCCTCGACTGGTAATATAAAACCCTAATTGCTGAGGGGAAGTGGCTTTAATTTTTGTGGTGATTAAATCTAATGCTTCATCCCAACTAATGCGTCGAAATCCAGAATCTCCTTTATCCCGTCTCATCGGATAGGGAACTCGACCTAACTCTCGTAATTCCGCACTACTTTTTTGTTTTAATTCCGCTACATTTTCTAACAGTTTAGGATCAAATGCAGCCATTGTATTTAACCGCAATAACCGCAGACGAACATTACACAAATGTAACCCGTCTAACGTCCAATCTTTCATCCCGGTAGTTCCCAGGGAACAGCCATCACAAACCCCATTATTTAAGATATCCCAAGTATAGGAAAATTGATCTTTATTCACCCAAGCTGCGCGAAATACTTCCCAATAATTATTCGGATATTGTTCTCCTAAACCAAACGGTTTCCAACTCGCCCAATATTCCGGGTTCCATAATTTGTTGGGTTTTCGCAACATTCCTTTATTCCTCAATTGCGATGGATATCATTAATTTTACCCTAAAAAGGGTGAGGTTATGATATTAATATTTTAACAGGTTTATAAGGGCGAGGTCACCTCGCCCCTACCCTGGAAATTGCGTTCTAGGTATTAATCACTTTAGTTGATAGTGAAACCTCAAAATACCTCCCCGACAATAAATTTTAAAGGTCTCGTGAAGCCTGATTCACTTTTTCTTTAATATTCTCAACCGAATGTTGAAATTGAGCTTCAGCTTGTTTTGCTTTTCCTTCGGCTTTATCTTGAGGATCACCCGTAATTTCACCGATAGCTTCCTGGGTTTTTCCTTCAATATTTTTAGCCGTTGCTTCTAATCTTTCTTTCATACTCATTTTGACCTTCCTTGTTTTTAAACAAAGTTAAATTTTTATATTAATAATTCTAAAAAATTTAAACAATCTTAGCTTCTATCCTAAGACATAAACCAGGGAGCCGAACAATAAAAATAATCCGTTGTATTCAATAGGTTTAACTATCTGGGTGCTTTACGCCAACCCTTTTTAATCGCCTCTGACTCTGTACAAAACCACCTTTCTCCTTTTCCTCGATCAATAACTGTTGATTTATAATCTTCCATCCCTGGAATATAATATAATTTATTACCTGTTTTCAGGGAAATATTGCCTTTAATTTTACATCCGGGTTTGATAATAGATTGAATGATAGGAGGAAATTCACTCGGACTAGATTCTATAATAAAAACCACAATTATAGCGACAATCACATACTTGAGTATATTTATTAATATACCCTGTTTGATGCGTTTATTCGAGTTTAATTCATTAAGATAATGATCATCTTGAATAAAAGCTTTACTCGCATTTACTTTTCCATTTGCTTCAGTTTTCTGCTCATACACAATTATATCTCCGACTTTTGGGCGACGACTTGCACCCTTCAACGCACTAATATGCAAAAAAACCTCTTTACTCCCATTATCGGGTTTAATAAAGCCAAAACCTTGATCATTTTTCCAGATCGTCAGTTGTCCTTTTTTCATGACAAATTTTATATTAAAGTTTCATTCATTATAATTCCTAAACCTCCATTATTCTTGAGCATTTGCCTTTCTCAACTGTTGAACAACAGATTTATAACCTTGAAATTCAGCTAACATTAAAGCCGTGTATCCGCCTTGATTTTTATCATTAATATTAGCCCCAAACTCAATTAATAATTTAACCGTTTCTTCATAACCCCGTGAAGCTGCCCACATTAACGCAGTCGAATCCGAATCATCCTTTATATTAACATCTGCGCCTCGATTTAAAAGTACCTTAACAATACTAATATCTCCCCGAATTGCTGCTTTCATTAAAGCTGTTTTTCCCTGATCTGCACAACTATTAATATCAGCCCCAGACTCTAATAAAATCTCAATTAATTCAATATTTCCGCCTTGAATTGCAGTTGTTAATATGGTTTCTCCAAATATTTTTTGATTTAAAATATTAGGCAAATTTTCAGTATTTGCTTTTTTAACTAATAATTTAAATATCTCAGGATAACCTTGTAATATTGACACCATCAGGGGAGTATCACCCAAACGATTTTTGACATCAACCCTAGCTCCGTGATTGAGTAATAATTCCACGATTTCTATATAACCTTCAACTACTGCTAAATTTAAGGCAGTTTCTCCATCGTGATCGCTTGCATGAACGTCTGCACCTGCCTCTAATAATAATTCTGCGATCGCTAAATGACCCGCAGCAGCAGCCGCCATTAACGCCGTTCCCCCATCATTATTGCTGCGATTAATATCAGCATTTGCCTCCAATAATATTCGGACTAACTCAATATTTCCCCCATCCACCGCTAACATTAATGGGGTTTCTCCATCACGGTTACAAACATTCACATCTACCCCAGCAGCCAATAACATTTGTACTCCTTGAATGGCTTGCTGTTGTGTCGCTTGCAAAAGCACTAAACCCACATTTGGATCAGAATTTCCCGCTTTCAGCAAAGCCTGAATAATTGATAAATGTCCCTTAGACAACGCTAATTTTAAAGCCGTATCTCCGTCTTGATCTTCAATCGTAACATTCGCCCCCGTCGCTAATAATAAATCAACCATTTCTGTATCGCCCTTCAACGCCGCCGCCATTAACGCCGTACTTCCATCTTCATTTTTAGCATTAATATTCGCTCCCCTTTCAATTAACAAACGAGCCACATCTAATTGATAATGAGCCGCCGCCAACATTAAAGCGGTTATCCCATAACGTTTACTGGCATAATTAACATCAGCCCCTCTATCCAGTAAAAGCCGAACAATTTCCGTATATCCTTTCGTTGTTGCCAACATGAGGACGCTAATCCCCTCTTTATCCTTAACATTAGGATTCACACCCCTATAGAGTAAAGCACGGGTGTTAATCATATTCCCGGTTTTAACGGCATGAATCAATTGGCTGTTTTGTTTAGTTGCGCCCATGTTGGGTTTTGTGGAACAGGCATCTTGCCTGTTAAGTGTGTTAAATAGGATCAGGGTCTAACAATTGCGTTCAAACAATTTACCTGAATCTTCGCAGGCAGATTAAAAAAGATCAAGTGATCCACAAGGGTGACTAATGACGCTTAACTGGTGTATGCTAAGTTTTATTAAGTTTTATTGCTTCCTCAGAGAACACTATGGATTTGACCCTTCCAGCATCGATTAAGCCTTGGCTGAATTTCTTTCATCCCCTCCTCATGTGGATTTTATTAGGATTATCCGTTTATGCGATGTATTTGGGTGTCCAAATTCGTCGCACCCGTGAAGCCCAAGGCGACACTAAAAAAGAATTAATTAAAGGAAAATTTAATCTTAAACATCACCAAATCGGTTCCCTGCTGTTGGCTTTGATGGTTCTGGGAACCATTGGCGGGATGGGTGTCACTTATATTAACAACGGTAAACTCTTCGTTGGCCCCCACCTCTTAGCCGGACTGGGAATGACCGGAATGATAGCCATTTCTGCTTCTTTAACCCCTTATATGCAAAAAGGTGCAGATTGGGCGAGAGTCAGCCACATTGCTCTCAATACCTTAATTCTAGGACTCTTTGCTTGGCAAGCTGTCACTGGAATGGAAATTGTGCAGAAAATTATTAGCAATCTGTAAGAGTTCACGGTTAACTGTTAACAGTTAACCGTTTTTTTGAGTTAAATTTTAGCTCGATTAAGCCTGAAGAATATCCTGAACTGTTCACTTTACTAATTCAATTCATCGGTATTCCCAGAATTAACCCGATAACCGTAAAAATTAATTTGATAATCCGTAATTTTGACTCCGGTTTGTTGTTCAACTAAAGTTAATAATTCCGGCGGTAATTCGATATGGACATCTAAAATCTGATCCGTATCCAAGCAATTTACATGGGAATGGGAATCACTAATATGTCCATATAAACGGCCATCAGAGCGTTCCACACACTCAATAATATTTTCACGCGATAAAGCCTCTAAATTTTGATAAACCGATGTATGACCAATGGCTTTTCCCTGTTGATTCAATCGATCATAAATCTCCCGTGCGGATAAATGTTCTTGAGCTTGCCAAAGCAACTCTAAAATTAAACGCCGCTGACGACTCAAGCGCATTCCTCTGGCTTGACAGGAATTTATTGCATCTTCTAAAGAACGAATCGGTTTCACTACTCTCGCCTCAGTTTATTTATCGAATTTCAATAGGTTTTGAGATAACAGATTAAACGCTCACACTATGCTTCCATTGTATCTTAGGGATTTTAACGAACTTCCGTTATCCTCGTCCAATCTAAAATTAATCTAAAATCGACTGCAATCTAAGGTTGACATTGAATGGCAATTACAATAACGCTAAATTCCGAGCAAGTAAATCATTTAGATTTGTCCCCTGTTCAAACCGTCATTGAACCCCTCCTCAAAAATACCCCTATTACCCCTTATGAACAGCAAATCAGCTTCGTGATCGACTATTTCCGTGACCCAGAAGACCCCAGAGAAATTTCAGAAGTTCCTGAAGTCCGATTATGGTTCATTCGCCTCGATGCTTACTATCCTTGGCTACCCTTTTTTCTGGACTGGAAATCCGGTGAACTCGCCCGTTATGTGGCGATGCTCGTTCCCCATCAATTCCATCGTACCGAAGGCATCCAATATAACCCCGAAGCCCTGGAAATCTTTTTAATGCAAAAAATTTTTATCCTCAACGACTGGCTCACCCAACAGCACCTTCCCCCCAAATCCCGCCTCATGGCAATGGCCCAAATGCTCGGCTACGACCTCGATGATTCCTTCTTTGAATATATCGTTAACCCTTAACCCTCCCTCTCCCCCTTCTCCCCGTCCTCCCCGTCCTCCCCGTCCTCCCCTCTTCCCCCCATCCCCCCATCCCCTTGTCCCCCCATCCCCTTGTCCCCTCTTCCCCTCTTCCCCCCATCCCCTTGTCCCCTCTTCCCCTCTTCCCCCCATCCCCCCATCCCCCCATCCCCCCATCCCCCCATCCCCTTGTCCCCTCTTCCCCTTGTCCCCTCTTCCCCTCTTCCCCCCATCCCCTTGTCCCCTCTTCCCCTTGTCCCCTCTTCCCCTCTTCCCCCCGTCCCCCCGTCCCCCCTCTTCTTCTGTAACGGTTCTTTACGACTACTACAGACAAGGGCAACATCAGTGTTACGATTCCGTAAAAACATGATTTGAGTGATATTTCTATGGCAGAAACACTGACTGGACAACCACCCAAGTTCGGCGGCAGCACCGGTGGGTTATTAACAAAAGCCCAAGTGGAAGAAAAATATGCAATCACCTGGACTAGCACCAAAGAACAGGTGTTTGAAATGCCCACTGGCGGTGCTGCGATTATGAACGAAGGGGACAACCTTTTGTATTTAGCCCGCAAAGAACAGTGTCTAGCTTTAGGTGCTCAACTGCGGTCAAAATTCAAACCCAGAATAGACAACTATAAAATCTATCGCGTTTTCCCTAACGGCGAAACTCAATATCTGCATCCCAAAGATGGCGTTTTCCCTGAAAAAGTCAACGAAGGACGTCAAGCCGTCAATGGCGTTGCTCACAATATCGGTAGCAACGTTGATCCGGCTAAAGTCAAATTTACAGGTAAATCTACCTCTGACGTTTAAAACGCTTTGAGTAATTCCAGGGCGCAATGCCCATAAACATATTAGGATGAAGGATGGTTTATTCTCACCTTCATCCTTTTGTTTTTTATTGTTCGCTATTAGTCGCCATGATTTTTCCAGATTTTTCCCAATTTGCTCAACGCGCTTCCACAGGAAATTTTATTCCGGTCTATCAAGAATGGGTGGCTGATTTAGATACTCCGATTTCTGCATGGTATCGGGTTTGTGCGGATCAACCTTATAATTTTTTGTTAGAGTCCGTTGAAGGTGGCGAAAAAATTGGGCGTTATAGTTTCTTAGGCTGTGATCCAGTTTGGATTTTAGAAGCCAAAGGCGATGGGCTCCGCCCAGCCGAAGGCTATCGCACGGTGCAAAAATGGCGAGATGGAACAATTCAAGAATTTACAGGTGATCCCTTCAAAGCGTTAGAAGCCTGTTTAGAACCTTATCATCCGGTAAAATTACCTCAACTCCCCCCAGGAATTGGCGGACTATTTGGGTTTTGGGGTTATGAATTAATGCAGTGGATCGAGTCCCGTGTTCCTGTGTATTCCCCTAATTCCGATGATTTACCCGATGGGTTATGGATGCAGGTTGATCAGTTATTAATCTTTGATCAAGTTAAACGTAAAATTTGGGCGATCGCTTATGCAGATACTCGCAATACTGATTTAGAAACCGCTTATCAACAAGCGTGCGATCGCGTTCAACAATTAGTTACTAAACTTCAATCTCCCTTATCCCCAGAAAATACCCTTTTAGAATGGACTCCCCCCGATCAGCAACCGCCTTTAACCTACAGGAGTAACGTTTCCCAAGAGCAATTTTGCGCCAATGTGGAAAAGGGTAAACAATATATTAAAGCGGGAGATATCTTTCAAGTGGTTTTATCCCAACGGTTAACCACAGAATATTCCGGTGATCCCTTTTCCCTTTATCGTTCTTTGCGGTTAATTAATCCTTCTCCCTATATGGCTTATTTTAACTTTGGAGATTGGCAATTAATTGGCTCTAGTCCTGAAGTTATGGTGAAAGCAGAAAAAAATCCCGACGGAAAATTAATTACTACCGTCCGTCCCATTGCGGGAACTCGTCGTCGAGGTCAAACCTATCAAGAAGATCAAGCTTTAGGAAAAGATTTATTGCAAGATCCTAAAGAAGTTGCTGAACACATTATGTTAGTCGATTTAGGACGCAATGATTTAGGGCGAGTCTGTCGCATGGGGACGGTTAAAGTAGACGAATTAATGGTAATTGAACGTTATTCTCATGTGATGCACATTGTTAGTAATGTTATTGGAGAATTAGCAGAAACTAAAACCGCCTGGGATTTATTAAAAGCTTGTTTTCCCGCCGGGACAGTGAGCGGAGCCCCTAAAATTCGGGCGATGGAAATTATTCATGAATTAGAAGGTTGTCGTCGTGGCCCCTATTCGGGGGTTTATGGTTACTATGATTTTGAAGGACAACTTAATAGTGCGATTACCATCCGCACGATGATTGTTGAAAATCAAGGTGAAAATCAACATCAAGTTAGTGTTCAAGCGGGTGCGGGTATTGTCGCCGACTCCCAACCCGAAAAAGAATATGAGGAAACCCTGAATAAAGCACGGGGGTTATTAGAAGCCATTCGTTGTTTAAAAGGTTGAGAATTGACTGTTGAGATCATAGGGAATGCACAGAGGGGAATGGTTTTCCTATCCCCTATTGCTAATTCTCCATTGATGACTATGACTGATAACTGATGACTGATGACTGATAACTGATAACTGATTATTGCCAACACCTGCTAAACTGAGGGAGAAATTGTATCGTTTTGGATCATGTCTTCCACTGCAACCCCTTTACCCCCGACTTTAGAACGGATGGTACAGCGTTTTAAACGCGCCTCATCTAATAAATTGCGTTATGAACAATTAATTACCATCGCCCAAAAACTTCCGACCTTTCCAGAAGATCAGAAAATTCCTGATAATAAAGTTCCCGGTTGTGTGTCACAGGTTTATGTGATTGCTGACTTAGATGAAAATGGAAAAGTTCAATTTCAAGGAGAGTCTGATTCTCAATTAACCAAAGGATTAGTTGCGTTTTTAATTATGGGAATGAACGGACTCACCCCCCCAGAAATTGCTCAACTTCAACCAGATTTTATTCAAGAAACAGGGTTACAAGCGAGTTTAACACCGTCTCGCGCTAACGGCTTTTTCAATATTTTCCAAACCCTGAAGAAAAAAGCCGTTACCTGTGATTCTAACCTAAATTCTGAAGGGTCAGGAATCTGAAAAAATACTTGACAATTTAACCGAGCAATGAATCAAGATTATTTGTGGATAGAAGTGTTAAAATTTAATGATCAAGGGTTAATTCCAGCGATCGCTCAAGATGCAGAAGATGGAACGGTATTAATGATGGCTTGGATGAATAAAGAATCCATTCAAAAAACCCTACAAACCAAAGAAGTTCACTATTGGAGTCGTTCTCGTTCTGAATTATGGCATAAAGGAGCCACATCAGGACATATTCAAAAACTTAAATCTTTATCTTATGATTGTGATGCCGATACTATATTATTAAAAATAGAACAAATTGGCAATATTGCTTGTCATACAGGCGCAAGAAGTTGTTTTTTTACAGAAGTCAAATGTTAACAGTTAACAGTTAACAGTTATCAGTTATCAGTTATCAGTTATCAGTTATCAGTTTAAAAATAAACTAATAGCTCCAATCTTGTTTCTATTCGTAATTCGTAATTCCCCATTCCCTATTATAAAAAAATATGGTAATCAAACTTTATAATACCCAAACTCGTCAAAAAGAAGATTTCAAACCGTTAGAACCTGGGACAGTAAAAATGTATTGCTGCGGAGTGACGGTTTATGATTATTGTCATTTAGGTCATGCTAGATCCTATATTGTCTGGGATACCGTTAGACGCTATTTAGAATATGTGGGATATCAAGTTAATTATATTCAGAATTTTACGGATATTGACGATAAAATTCTCAACCGTGCCAAATTAGAAGGCACAACAATGGAGGAGGTTTCCGAGAAATATATTCAAGCTTATTTTGAAGATATTCGTCGCTTAAATATTAAAGATGCCGATAATTATCCCCGTGTTACTGAACATATTCCCCAAATTATTCAACTGATTCAAGAATTAGAAAAACAAGGGGTTGCTTATGCAGTGGATGGGGATGTTTACTATAGTGTGAATCAATTTCCTGAGTATGGAAAATTATCGGGACGACAACAGGAACAACTGCAAGCAGGCGCAGGAGGACGGGTTTCTTTATCTGATCCTGAAGCCATGAAGAAAAAAGATCCCTCGGATTTTGCCCTCTGGAAAGCTGCAAAATTAGGCGAACCTGCATGGGAATCTCCCTGGGGAAATGGTCGCCCTGGATGGCATATTGAATGCTCTGCAATGGTCAAATCGTTATTAGGAAATACCATTGATATTCATACGGGTGGTGGCGATTTAATTTTCCCCCATCATGAAAATGAAATTGCCCAGTCGGAAGCCGCAACCCATCAACCTTTATCTCGGTATTGGATGCACAATGGAATGGTGCGGGTGAGTGGGGAAAAAATGTCAAAATCTCTAGGAAATTTCACCACAATTCGGGGATTATTAGATACACCCCTTGACCCGATGGTAGTGCGTTTATTTGTGTTACAAGCTCATTATCGTAAACCCTTAGACTTTACGGATGAAGCGATCGCTTCTGCTGAAAATAGCTGGAATACAATTAAAGAAGCTTTATTATTTAATCATGAATATGGCGAAAAATTAGGGTTTGCTCTACAAAAAACGCTGATTGATCAAGATGCTATTGAACGGTTTAAAACGTCAATGGATGACGATATTAATACACCCGAAGGGTTAGCCGTTGTGTTTGAATTAGCGAAAGAACTAAAACGCGATCGCAATATTTTAGTTCATGGCGGAAGCCCTGAAACCTCACCGGAAACCTTACAAAAATATTGGCAAACGTTAGTAGAATTAGCAACAGTATTAGGGTTAGAAGCTCAACCAGAGGAAAGTCAAGCGTTAGGGTTAAGTGATGCGGAGATTGAGGCGTTTGTTCAACAACGGTTAGAGGCGAAAAAAGCCAAGAATTTTGCAGAAAGCGATCGCATTCGAGATCATTTAAAAGCTTTAGGTATAACCTTAATTGATCAACCCGGAAACAAAACCATCTGGCATCGTTAATTAAGGTTGATTCATCAAGGTTTTAGGTAAAATAGAGTTAAAGGAGATTACAATGTTAAAAAGTTATGAAGCAATTTATGAAAACGGTCAGGTGAAATGGTTATCAGAACAACCTCAAGTGAGTTCAGCCCGTATTATTGTGACCGTGTTAGAAGAAATGAAAACACCCCCAAAGCGTCGGATTCCTTCAGCCTTGATAGCTGGTAAAGCAAAAACTTTAGGAGATATGATTAGCCCTATTATTGATGAAGAGGATTGGGAATGTCTGAAATAATTATTCTCGGTTTATTAGAGCTACAGCGTTAGTTTATCAAGCAAATTTAGCCAGTATTGATAGTGTGTTCTCTCAATATTCAGAACTCGATACCTACTTGATGAAATAGCCGAGAAGTCACATAAAATTCTGCAATAACTATAATACACAATTAACCATTCACCAAATCCCACAACGCATCAATACCCCTCCCAACAAATTCAGAATCTTCATGTTGTTGAATCCACTCCACCACCAACGGCTTAACTTTAGGGGATTGCTTACCTAAATTACCTAATGCCCATGCTGCACTCCAACGTACCGAATTATCGCTATGGGACAAAGCGTTAAGTAAAGCCTCTATTACTGTTTCTGAAGTATTTCCTAACTTGCCTAATGCTGATGCTGCATACATACGCACAGAATTATCGCTATGGGACAAAGCGTTAAGTAAAGCCTCTATTACTGTTTCTGAAGTATTTCCTAACTTGCCTAATGCCTCTGCTGCATTCCCACCTACCGAATTATCGCTATCGGATAAAGCGTTAAGCAAAGCCTCTATTACTGTTTCGGAATCATTACCTAAGTTGCCTAATGCCATTGCTGCACTACTACGCACAAAACCACCATCGCTATCTGACAAAGCCTCAAGAAAAGTCACTATTACTGTTTCCGAACCATTACCTAAGTTGCCTAGTGACCATGCTGCACTGCTGCACACAAAACCATCACTATCGCACAAAGCGTTAAGCAAAGCCTCTATTACTGTTTCCGAACCATTACCTAACTTGCCTAATGCCTGTGCTGCATCCCTACGCACCCCATAATGGCTATCTGACAAAGCCTCAAGAAAAGTCACTATTACTGTTTCGGAACCCTTGTCTAAGTTGCCTAATGCTATTGCTGCATTCCTACGCACCCCATAATTACTATCAGACAAAGCGTTAAGCAAAGCCTCTATTACTGTTTCCGAACCATTGCCTAAGTTGCCTAATGCGGTTGCTGCACTACTACGCACAAAACCCTCACCATCGCACAAAGCCTTAAGCAAAGCCTCTATTACTGTTTCGGAACCATTGCCTAAGTCACCTAATGCGGTTGCTGCACTACTACGCACAAAACCCTCACCATCGCACAAAGCCTTAAGCAAAGTCGCTATTACTATTTTGGAAGCATTGTCTAAGTTACCTAATGCCATTGCTGCATTCCTACGCACTGGATAATCGCTATCAGCCAAAGCGTTAAGCAAAGCCTCTATTACTCTTTCGGAAGCATTGCCTATGTTGTCTAATACCCTTGTTGCATCCCGACGCATCAAATAATTGTTACTGGACAACTGTTGAATTAACTCGTCAATCACTGTTTCCTTTTCCCCTAATTCGGCTCGATAGATTAATAATCTATCTGAATCAATTTTGCTTGTCTGGGCTTTTAAAAGTGCCAAACATTGCGGAGCAAAATCTGTTTCGTAGAGACTGCAAAATACCTTAAAAAGCTGCTCCTTGAGTTTATCTGATGTCTTGTCACTAATTTCTAAACTAACTAACTGTTCTAAAATATCCTCCACTAAACGACTATCCGCCACATTTAAGCCTTTGGGATTTTCAGCTAAACAACTACCCGCAAATAATAAATCTCGATGTAACCATTGCTCATGCTCACTTTGATTATTCAAGATGACTTGAATCGCTTTTGCTGCTGATTTTTTCTGCTGTTGAGCTACCAATAATAACAAAACCTCCCGCCAGTGAGCATCATGGAGATGGGTTTTAATAGCATCGAGAATAATCTCGAAGTTATAGGAATCTTCCTCCATTTCCCGTTGTATTTTTTGAGCGCAGAGATATTCCTGAAAAGTTTTATGGACAAACGCATAACAATCTGTCCCTTGCTCATTGAGTAAGCCACTGCGATCACGCACAAAATCAATAAAACGTTGGGCTTCTTTTTTCGCTTTCGTCAATTCAATCTGCTTTGTTTCTTTGATATAATTTGCCACAAACTTAATCAACTCATCTTTATCAATTAACGTTCCCTCTAATTCATTATCTTCAATTCCGTCTTGATGGCTATGAATCCAAAACGCTAAATTTTGCATCAGATCTTCCCAATCATCATTTTTGAGATACTCTAATTTGTTATAATTTTCGAGTTGCTTATTGGTTGTATCCCAGGTTGTTAATAAAGTTTGTACTGCACAGTAATAAAGTTTATATCTTTCCTTCGGTAATTGCGCTTGATAACGATGGATTAAAGTAATAATCGTTAACAGTAAAGGATTTCGCGCTAGAACATGAAGGCGAGGATTTTTATCAAAAGCTTTTTTAATATCTTCCTTGCGTAATTTAGCTTCTTCTGGATCTGGAATGCGGCTATTATACCAATTCTCAATAAATGCGTTAATTTTATTATCATCAAACGGCTGTAACCAATAATGGGGAAACTCTTCAGCCCGAAAAAAGTCTCTTCGATACCCCGCCGGACGAGACGTAATCATTACCCGATTTTGGTCATATCTTCCCAGGAAATTCTCTATTTTTTGGACAATTTCATGACGTTTGCCTTCTTCAACAATTTCATCTAAACCATCTAAAAGAATTAAAGCTCTACCATCTTCTAGCCAATGTTCAAAAAATCCTCCGGGTAAAGATTGAACCGATAGAGATTTATAGCAAAATTGCTGATAATATTCTAAAATACTCAGATTTTCAAAGCGAACATAGTCCCGCATCCGAATCAAAATTGGTAGCCAATCAACTTCTGAATTTAAGCCTAATAAAGCAGGTTGATTTTGAGCAATGATCACTGAAAAATAACTCATTAACGTTGTTTTTCCTGAACCGGGCGCACCCAAAAGCACAACCTTTTTAGCTTGATTTTTCGTTAATAAATCTTGAGCCGGAAAGGGATTTCCCGCATAATTATCTAAAGCCATCCATTGACGTTGTTGTCGGGATAATTCTCCTTGGCGATTTCCCCGATCTCCCAACTCTAAAAAATCAGCTTCCCTCAGACTCCCATAACGTTCTTTTTTCTCCTCTTTGACATCTTGCATCACAAAAATTTTAGCCAGCTTTTCTGATTTATCGTTTTCCTGTCCTTTAGCATCAATACCCACAAACTTAACATCATCATACCAGCATATTAATTGTTTAAGATAAACAGCCTTAGCATATTTAAAGTTTAAATTACCCCCAATTTGTTTAAAATATTCTGTTTTAAATAGTTCTAACCAAGGCTGAATAAATTCTCGATTAATCCGATTATTTCCATCTGAATTATTAGTGTTAACCGTTTCTTCAAAAGCAAAAACCAGTAAATCAAGATTTATTCCCTGATTAATTAGAGGTTTTTGCAATTCTTCTAAAACTTCTTTTCTCTGAAAATATTGATCTAAAAATTTACGTTTAAACCGCTTATCACTCTGACCAAATAACTGATCACAGTGTTGATCTGCAACAGTAATCGCCACTTTTAAAGCTTTTTCAATCTCCTGGGGATTTAATTGACTGCAAATATTCTTTAGAATACCACTTGCGATTTTTACTGCTCCCCATTCTCCTAACCAAGGTGCAACTACCGTGCCTAAAGTGCCTAAAGTTTCTAATAACATATTCAAAAATTATTTAGAATAATTCTATGATATTATATTAACAAAAAAAACTGAGTGTGTGACAGTTGTTTGTGTAAGTGGGTTTGATAAAATCAGGGTAACATTCTGTTTTTACCACAACTCGGCTCAATCTTTACCCCATCAGCATTTCGGACAGGTTGTCACTCTAGGGGAAAAGGGAGAACTAGCGACTTAACCAGCGAAATATAGGGAGAATTAAATAGTGCGTGATTCCCAGAGAAAAGGCAGTTGTACCACTGAGTAAAGCCATAAAACCCAAACTTTGCCAAAATTGAGGTAAATTAGGCTGTTGCATTCCCGTGGGAAACGTTAATACTTCTTGAGGAAAAAGATCAAATTGATTGAACCCTAAAAATAAAGTTGTGACGGTTAATAAAACACAAATTCCCTGAAAAAGTTGATCACTTCGTAATCCTAAACCTAACGTTACTAATATCGCCGCTATTCCGAAAGGAAGTTGATTTAAAAGCTCTAATTCCCTGCCTTGAAGTCCTAAATTTCCTAAGCGATTAATCAATTCTCCACTGGCTCCCCCTACAATATAACCGAATAGTCCCATGATTCCAGCTAACGGATAACGGCGACGTTGATCAAATCCTCCTGCATCCGTTAAACCAATTCCAGTTCCTAATCCCGCTAATCCCCAAACTAATATTTCTGCGCCTAAAGTTAGGGGGACATTCGGTAAAAGTCGAGGTAATTCTTGGGCTAAAAACACAGTTATTGTTTCTCCCAACCCAGAGAAATAAACAAACATTGCTCCTATGACGGTTCCAATTATAGACCCAATAACGGCTAATGCCATTTCCCAACTCGTTTCTCCTACTCCCCGAACACAATGGAGGGTTAATTTTCCCAGTCCTAAAACCAGTTGAATTAATCCGCGATCCCATTGAATTAATGTGGTTTTGATGCGGTCTAGTAATTGTTGATGAGACGACATCATCCGTCGAGGACGTTTTTTCTGTCGAACAATCCTAAAGATATCGGTTTGAATTTCCGTCGCACTTTGGGGTCGTTGACGGGGATCGAGTTGAACCATGCGATCTAATAAATTAGCAAACCCAGGACTGACTTGAGCTTTTTGTCGCCACTGTAATTCCGTTGTTAACCCATCTTCTAATTCCCCTGGAAATTGACCTGTTAATAAATGAATACAAGTGCGTCCCAAGGCGTAGAAATCCGTAGCGGGTGCCACCATTGTCCCCATCACCTGTTCGGGGGGACTGTATCCGGCGGAAACGAGGCGAGTGGTACTGCGGGGGGTGTTTTCGCGATCGCCATGTACTAGATTACCAATTTGTTTCGCTCCGCCAAAGTCAATCATCACCAGTTGGGTTTGCCAAACTTGAGTGGTACTTAAGGGTTGATGGGGAGTCATGCGTAACATCAAGTTCGAGGGTTTAATATCTCGATGAATAATTTGATAGCTATGTAACTCCCGTAAAATTTCCAAAGCTTGGGATAACCAACTGAGCACCCAGTCTTCGGGACAACCTTGGGGGTATTGGTTCAAAATTTCCTGTAACGTCGGG
The DNA here is from genome assembly GCF_014697575.1 of Planktothrix sp. FACHB-1365. Lineage (GTDB taxonomy): Bacteria > Cyanobacteriota > Cyanobacteriia > Cyanobacteriales > Microcoleaceae > Planktothrix. The sequence continues at coordinate 790,478 of NZ_JACJSC010000001.1, forward strand.
CCATGAATTTTTTCCATAACTAAACAGGGGAGATGGCCATCGTTCCCATTGCGTTTTTTTAAATAAAAATAGCCGTCTCCTTCAACTCTGGGAACTCCAGAATGGCGTAACTGAGCTAAAACGGCCGCCTCCTGTTCAAACAGTTCTAAGGCTTTGGGAGAAGGTTCAATCAGAACTTTGAGGACTTTTTCGGTTTGGGTTTTGAGATCCCAAACGGTATAAAGTCGGGAAAACCCCCCACTCCCTAAATTGTGTAAGGGAATATAACGTTGGTTGAGTTGTAGGGGAGCTCCACAACTCTGACAAAATTTGTTCCCCCAAGGTTGATGGGAGGGATGGGAACAGTGGGGATTAATACAGTGGATAGTGGGTGGATTCACAGTGGGCCGTAATTCAGTTATCAGTGTAGAGACGTGCCATGGCGCGTCTCTACCAGTTATCAGTCAGGAATCGGGAAGGGGTCGTTTTGCAACCGTTAATCGTCAACGGTCAACTGTTATAACAACAATCTTAACGAAGAGTTCTACGCAAAACCCAGTTTTGGGTGAATTGATTAAAATCAATTGTTAGTTAATTTACTATAGATGATATGCTATTAATCTAGCATGGGACTAACGGACTCAGACTCAAGAAAGCTGAAACTAGGCGTTAGGGACGGATCTGAATTTGGAGGGAGAAAAAAGATGTCAGGGGAAATCGCCAAACTGGGAAGACTATCGTTCAAATCCTAGGGTAAACCGGGAAATACTTCTTAGATGTTCTCCCTGGGGGAAATATTTAGGCTCTCCATCGGGGATCATGATGTTGGGCTTGACAGAAGGCTTTAAATATGCAGTCTCAACGCCGGAAAAGTTTAAGTAAAATAACTTATTCGAGTTGACAGAATTAATTTAATAACACTTAATATAAAAAGTGTCATCTTAGTGGTAAAGAGACTAAAAAAATTACTGGAATCTGAAGAGAATATGGCAATATCCGAAGAAATATAAACAAATGTTATGAAAATATTAAAAAGATTCAAGGTTGCAATGACTCATTTCTTGATACTATTTTAATCAATTGCCAATCAGCGCATAAAATAAGCGATTCCTCACGAAGGGAGATTTAAGGGAGATATGTCTTACTCTCAAACACAAAGCAAGTCCAAATCTGGCTATAAAGCTGGTGTACAGGACTATAAACTGACCTATTACACGCCCGACTATACACCAAAAGATACAGATGTTCTGGCTGCCTTCCGCGTCACGCCTCAACCTGGAGTTCCCCCCGAAGAAGCGGGTGCTGCGGTAGCTGCCGAATCCTCTACCGGAACCTGGACAACGGTATGGACAGACTTACTGACTGACCTAGATCGTTACAAAGGTCGTTGCTATGAAGTCGAGCCCGTTCCTGGTGAAGATAATCAATATATTTGCTATATCGCCTATCCTCTGGATCTGTTTGAAGAAGGGTCTGTCACCAACTTACTGACCTCTTTAGTCGGTAACGTTTTCGGGTTCAAAGCTCTGCGCGCCCTGCGTTTAGAAGACTTACGGATTCCCATTGCTTACCTGAAAACCTTCCAAGGGCCTCCTCACGGGATTACCGTTGAGCGCGATAAATTAAACAAATATGGTCGTCCTCTGCTGGGCTGTACCATTAAGCCCAAACTCGGTCTGTCTGCCAAAAACTATGGCCGCGCCGTTTATGAGTGCTTACGCGGTGGTTTAGACTTCACCAAAGACGACGAAAACATCAACTCTCAGCCCTTCATGCGTTGGCGCGATCGCTTCTTGTTCGTTCAAGAAGCCATCGAAAAAGCTCAGGCTGAAACCGGGGAAATCAAAGGCCACTACTTAAACGTGACCGCCCCCACCTCTGAAGAAATGATGGAACGGGCTGAATTCGCCAAAGAAATCAAAACCCCGATCATCATGCACGACTTCCTGACGGGGGGTTTCACCGCTAACACCAGTTTAGCTAAATGGTGCCGTAGCAATGGGCTGCTGCTCCACATCCACCGCGCCATGCACGCGGTTATTGACCGTCAGAAAAATCACGGGATTCACTTCCGCGTGTTAGCCAAATGCTTACGGATGTCTGGTGGAGACCACCTGCACTCCGGTACCGTCGTCGGTAAACTCGAAGGTGAAAAAGGCATCACTATGGGCTTCGTTGACTTGATGCGCGAAGACCACGTGGAACTTGATCGGGCTCGTGGAATTTACTTTACCCAAGATTGGGCTTCTATGCCCGGTGTTATGCCCGTTGCGTCCGGTGGGATTCACGTTTGGCATATGCCCGCCCTGGTGGAAATCTTCGGCGATGACTCTTGCTTACAGTTCGGTGGTGGAACCCTCGGACACCCCTGGGGTAATGCTCCCGGTGCAACTGCGAACCGTGTGGCTCTGGAAGCTTGTATCCAAGCTCGTAACGAAGGCCGTAACCTGTTCCGTGAAGGCGGCGACGTTATCCGCGAAGCTTGCAAATGGTCTCCTGAACTGGCTGTTGCTTGCGAACTGTGGAAAGAAATCAAGTTTGAATTCGAGTCGATGGATACCGTCTAATTGATTGGAGATTCAAGATTTTGGATTTTGGGTCAGACTTGACAAATCAAGTCAGTTGTGGTTACAACTCAATCCAAAATCTAAAATCTAAATCCACAATCAAGAGGGTTAGGTCAGCCTATGGATATCAAACAAGTTGCGAAAGAAACATCAAAGGTGCTGGCAAGCTACCTGACCTATCAGGCTGTTAGGATTATTACGAATCAATTACGGGAAACGAACCCTGGACAAGCAATTTGGCTGAGTGGATTTTCCTCAACGGGTAAAATTCAGGACGGAGAAGCTTATCTACAGGAAATGCTTCAAGAAAATCAGGAAATGGCTTTTCGCATTATGACGGTGCGAGACCATCTGGTGCAGGAAGTCGCTGATTATTTACCGGAAATGGTTCGTGACAATATTCAAAAAGCCAATATGGATTATCGGCGTCAGTATTTAGAACGAATTACGCAACTGAGTAGCGTTGAACCTAACCCAGAGACTCAATTGCAAACCGACTCAGAACCAAACCCCGATGCTTCGGTGAGTTAGGGCTTGATTGCCATTGCCTGTAAACCTTTAGTAGACTGAACTTCAGAAACAACAATGCGGACATTACCCAAAGAACGTCGTTTTGAAACTTTATCCTATCTGCCCCCCTTGACCGATGCTCAAATCGTCAAGCAAGTCCAATATATTCTGGATCAAGGATATATCCCTGGTGTGGAATTTAGCGACTCTTCTGAACCCACCCAACACTATTGGACACTGTGGAAACTACCTTTGTTCAATGCTTCTACCGCCCAAGAAGTCTTAGGTGAAGTTCAAGCTTGCCGCCAAGAATATTCCAAATCTTTTATTCGCGTCATGGGTTTTGACAACGTGAAACAGTGCCAAGTGTTAAGCTTCATTGTTCACAAACCTTCTACTTCTCTGTACTAAGATTAAGTCTTAAGACTGGATGAGTTAGAACTAGATTCCGAAGTCCCTAACTTATCCTTTGCTTAAAATTGTTTAGAATTTGAGCCAAATTTAGGCAGGGAAATTCCCTGCTTTTTTTAATCAAAAGCTATGTTATGTTCCATCCCCGAAAAATTTTTAAGAAAATTCGCCTTCAGATTCTGCCGTTATTTTTAATTATTGCCATTGTTGTTGGTGTCAGCTTTCGCTTTGTAGCATTAGATGGAAAAATCTATTGGCATGATGAGGTTTATACGACCCTGCGGGCTGCGGGATATACAGGTAAAGAATTCACCCAGGAATTCTATCAAAATCGCATTGTTTCCCCTGTTGATCTCCTAAAATATCAACAACTTAAACCGGGGAGTACCCCCCAAGATACCCTCAATTCTTTAGCTACAGAAGATCCTCAACTTTCTCCCCTTTACTTTTTATTGGCACGAGGATGGATGTTTGTAGGGGGTAATTCTATTCTGGCTTCTCGGATTTTACCCGCTTTTATCAGTTTAATCTCTCTACCTTTAATGTATTTATTGGCTTGGGAACTCTTTCAATCTTCCCAAACCGCTTTACTCGCCACAGCCTTTCTTGCTTTATCTCCCTTTGATATTTTATTTGCTCAAACTGCCCGACAATATAGTTTACTCACCTTGATGGTAATTGTAAGTAGTTATTGCTTACTCAAAGCCGTTCGTTGGCGACATCCTTTATTGTGGGGCGGCTATAGTTTAGCTTGTATTTTAGGACTCTATACCCATGTTTTATTCGGGTTAACAATTATTGGTCATGGGGCTTATATTCTATTATTGAGTCTTGAACCTTCCTCGTCATTTTCCCGAAGGAAAAAACTTCCTTTCTCTACTTTGTTGTTAGAGTTTTTGGCAGCAATTGTGATCGCTATCCTGGCTTATAGTCCTTGGTTAATAATTTTAATTAATAATTTACAACAAGCTGTAGATGTTACGAATTGGTCAAGTTCTTCCCTGAGCTTACTCAATTTACTCAAGTTTTGGATTTTGAGTTTTACCTCTCTATTTGTTGATATCAATTTTGACTTCAACAGTATTCAGATGTATTTACTCAGACTGCCATTTCTTCTGTTAATTTTGGTAGCCTTATTTCAAATTAGCCAGCAAACAAATCGACAAACTCGCCTATTTATTTGGACATCAATTTTAGTTCCCTTTTTAATCTTAGCCTTACCTGATGTGTTGTTAGGGGGAGGACGTTCAGGGGTAACTCGCTTTCTAATTCCTTCTTTTCCAGCCCTTCAATTAGCTGTTGCTTATTTATTTTCTACCCATATTCAGAGTAATAAAATTTCGTTAATGGATGGAGAAATATTCTGGCGAGGACTCTTAGCAATCCTATTCACTTCCAGTATTATTTCCATTAGTATCAGTGCCAATTCTCAAAGCTGGTGGCATCAAGTTCCCAGTCAGGAAATTCCCCAAATGGCTCGTTATTTGAATCAAAATCCCTCAGCAACCCTCATCGTGGATCAAGGAATTGATTATACAAATTTAGGAAATATTATTTCGCTGAGTTACGAATTGAATCCCAACATCAAACTATTTATGGTCAATTCTCAACCGAATCTATTATTACTCCCAGTAGGGCCAAAAATTTTGGTTCTCAACCCCTCTCAAGAATTACGCCAAAGGATTGAAACTTCTAACTATCAGCTAGAAAAGGTTGCTCAACAAACCCAACTCTGGGAACTCAAGTAACAAAATTTTGCAATTTTTCTCAAAACCTCTATCTGGTTTATCCCCTAAACTAAGATGGTAATATCGGGTTCAACAGGTTAGGGTTATGAATGGATTACCTCACTCCAATACAAACACTGTTCAACGGTTTCGAGAATTACAAACTCAACTTCGCCAACGGTTTCACACTTTAAGCTATCAGGAATTAAAAGATCAAGATGTCGTCGTGATTCCCTCTCTGAGTTTAGATAGCCATCAATTAGAAAAAGTTCAAGGTGCCCATCAATATGAGGAACGATTACTCTTTTCTTTAATTCGATTACGCAACCCTCAAATGCGGTTGATTTATGTGTCTTCTCAACCCGTTCATCCGACGGTGATTGATTATTATTTACATTTAATGCCCGGAATTCCCCTCAGTCATGTTCGGGATCGTTTACTGTTGTTTTCAACCTATGATACCTCCCCGAAACCTTTAACCCAAAAAATATTAGAACGTCCCCGTTTAATTTCCCGAATTCATCAAGTTTTAAGACCCAATAAATCTTATATGGTTTGTTTTAATTCCACACCTTTAGAGCGGGAATTATCAGTCCAATTAGATATCCCCTTATTTGGAGTTGATCCTGACTTAAATTATTGGGGAACGAAAAGTGGAAGTCGGCAAATCTTTAGCGAAGTTGGAATTCCTCATCCCGATGGCAGCCCTTTAGTTTGGAATTCCGAAGATTTAACAGAAGTTACCCTAGAATTATGGGCTCGTCAACCGGATTTAAAACGGATGGTAATTAAACTCAATCAGGGATTTTCTGGAGAAGGAAATGCCCTATTAGACTTAAGACCCCTGCAAGATTTAACCCTTCATGAACGAGAAAAAATTCTGAAAACCTACTGGTATAATTTAAGCTTTCAAGCTCCGAATGAAACTTGGGAAACTTTTAGCGATCGCATTTCAGAATTAGGAGCTATTGTAGAAGCGTTTATTGAAGGAGAAATTAAACAATCTCCCAGTGTTCAGTGTGAAATTTTTCCCAATGGAAAGGTTGAAGTTCTTTCTACCCATGATCAAATTTTAAGTGGCCCTGATGGTCAAGTGTTTCAAGGATGTCGATTTCCAGCCCAACAAGCTTATCGATTACAATTACAAGAAATGGGAGAAAAAATTGGTCAAAATTTAGCCAATAAAGGGGCGTTAGAACGGTTTAGTGTGGATTTTATTGCGGTGCATCAACCCGACAGTTCTGAGTGGGATTTACAGGCGATAGAAATTAACTTACGTCGAGGCGGAACAACCCATCCGTTTATGACGTTAAAGTTATTAACGAATGGATCTTATGATTTTAAAACGGGTCTATTTTATAGTCAACAATCTCGTCCTAAATTTTATATTGCTTCTGATAATTTACAAAGTGAACGGTATCAGGGGTTATTACCGAATGATTTAATGGATATTATTGTCAATCATGAATTACATTTTAATAATAGTACGGAAACGGGAACGGTATTTCACTTAATGGGATGTTTATCTCGTTATGGCAAATTAGGATTAACGTGTATTGGCAATTCTCCTGAACACGCCCAGGAAATTTATGATCGAGTTGTGGCGGTTCTTGATGAAGAAACCGAAATTCACCCCTTTAGAAGTTGGGAGAATGATTCTTTATCGAAGGGGATACCTATTATTCAGTAAAGGTGAATTTTGTTACAGGGCATCGGGTGTGGGAAATTCCTGCTCTTGTGTCCTATTGAGATCTAATTTTTGTAAGCGATCGCCCCTTATTAAATTAGGATATAAAACGGTAACATCCTGACCTAAAGAATGCAATCTCAACCCTAATTTCTGATCTAAAAGCTCAGTTGCTCGCGTAACTAAAACCTTCTTAAAGCGATAGGTAAATGAATAATTTGATTTTGATATTCTTCTTCAAAGGAACCAGCAGCTATTAGAATTAACTCCTCTATTGTTTCTCCAATTCCCATTTCAGAATTAAGAATAAAAATCCCTGGTATATGACGACCTAGCTGTAAATGATCCGCTAAATGTACAGGCATTGATGTGCGGTTATTTGTGACAAGTACAAACTTATAAACTTCACACCAAATCAAAATTTCTGGATCTAATGTTCCTGTTGGTGGAGTATTAGGTTCTCCCACAGAACGAATTACTAAATCGGGTTCTCTCCGTCTTAGTTGATTAATATAAATTGGGTTAACATTTTCATCCATGAGATACTTAAGCATTTTTGAATTTTGTGGCTTCCTTTTCTGCTTTCAATTTCATTAATTTTTGAACAATAGGGGATGGATTTTGTCGTTGTTCTTCTCGCATTTGGTGTCCCCATTCCAACCATTCAGTAATATACTGACTTACCGATTCTTGATGCTGTAAATAATATAAAATTGTGGCATAAACTTGATCTAAACTTAAGGAAGTGTAGATTTTAGCGATTTCCTCTGGAGTTCGATTTCGATAAATGTACTCATAAAGAATGGTTTCAATGCCAATGCGTGAACCTTTCAAACGAATATCATTAGGGGCTAAAAAGTTGAAATAGTCTTCCAGTTGCATTGTTATACCTTAGAGAATTTACTGACTCTAACTACAGTTATTGTACCACAACACGGGCTTAAAGTTTAAACAGGAAAGTGATGTTCATTGATTAAATCTTGCTTAATTCTAAGGTGATTATAACATTTTCTACTGATTTGGGTAAGTTAGGGTAAGTGCGATCTCATTTTTAAAACAGTAATTTTTAGTTCAATTATTCATCTAAATTCCATAGCGTTATACCAGGAGTTACTACAAAGACTTTCATCTGAACTTTTCTCTCGCCTATTTCATTACAAGGCATTTGATTAGCATTGATAAAATTAAACTCTCTTAAGCTATTAACACAAAAAGATAAATCAGGCAAATTTGAATTCCAAAATCTAGTTCCGCTTTGTCCGTACATATAAACATTACCTGTATAGCTTCTTCCTATATCAACCTCTTCACATCCACTAGGATAAATAGTCAACCATCCTTTTGTTCGCAGTTCTGTTCCATTATTTCCATCCCAGTAACCGACTGCAAGATTAATTGTTTCGCCACGAGTTTGATTACAAAAACGAACAATTGTTGTTTGACGTAATTGGTTGAGTTGTGCTTGTAACTCATCTCTTTCTCGCTGAAGGTTTTGAATCTTAAGGTTAAGTCTATTATTATCTAAACCCAACTTAAGACCCATGAAGAAGACCAAACTAGAAGCCATTCCTAAAAGAATAGCTGTAGAACTACTAAATTTACTTTTTTTCTTTTTAGCATCGTAGATTATTGATTTTTTTACAGATTTTGAACTTTTTTCTAAAGCAACTAAATTTTTACCTCCACAAATATCACATTCTAAAGGTAATACATCGGCTCTAAATTCATGAGTGCAAGTTTTACATTTATAAAGTACCATAATAATTTAGATATCAAGATTTTCTTATATTTTTATGAATTCGAGAACCACTCCTTGCTGTTTTCTCACTAGACGAAGTTGATTTATCTAAATCTTCTATCGGTGAAGTGCCATAATGATACAGATTTTTAACAATTTGATGAACCTTTACAATAGATAGGCGATTTTCAGGCTTTGGATTTAACATATTTTCAATTAATAGTTCTAATTTCTGATGAGTGGAATTAGAAGGACGTTTCATTGGCATACTCGCTGTTAAATTTACGCTAACACTGAGGCGACTTTTATAAATACTAGGTTCACTGTCTAAAATGCCAGGAAGTGTTAGCTTTTCACCATTAAGAACAGCTTCATAAGCGTATTGATAACGATCTGAAAAAGTTGGGAGTGAACCCGTCCAGTATTGACAAAAAATTAAACCCAGGGAAAAAATATCAGATTTTTGATTGGGTGCTGGAGTTTTACCTTCTGTATTAATATATTCAGCAAACTCTGGTGAATAGTAGACTTGATCTCCTACCAAAAATTCGGGTGTTGTGGGTTCTCCTTCTAATATACTATTATCAAAATCAATAATCTTAGCGATTAAACGATTTTCCCATTCTTGAATTAGAATATTATCGGGTTTTAGATCAAGGTGAATAATTTTACTCCCATGAAGAATCTTTAAAGCTCCTGCGGCTGTTAACATCACAAACAGCCGCTTTTTCATTTCTAACTCATGGACTTTATTAGATAAGGAGCTAGTATCAACTTTTTGAGAAATTTTAAAGTAATGACTTCCATGTTCATTACCATGTTTAAAGAAGTCTATTGTTCTGACAACTAACCCGCCATCACCACAAGCCGAAAGAGCTTTTATAATGGCTAATTGTTTTTTTTCAAAAGCTTCACATTGATCTCGTTTTTTTTGTTTTCCTTTCTCACTTCCTGGAGCAGATGTACCTGGATAAACAGGGCTCAAAAATTTTTTAATAAAAACCTCATCTGCTCCAGCTTTTGCAAATCCCCATTGACATTGACCGCCATTTGCACTGTCAAAATCACGGCTCACTGTATATTTACCAATAACATCGCCTGCTTTGTAAGACATAATTTAGTTTTCTCCTTCTAAAATTTGTGCTTTATTTTCAATCCTTTCAAGTAATTCTTGTGTTTTCCTGTATTTTTCATGGTTGTTTATAGGACTAGGACTCACTCGATTTTTATAATATTGACTTGCTTCCTTGCAATAATGTCTAGCTTTTTCTAAGTTATTACATAGGTAATTAATCCATGCGATAAAAAAATTAAAGTTTGCTCTTAGATCAGGATCTGAACATTCTTTATTAAATCCATTCTGTAAACATTGTTCTAATAGCAGTTCTAAATTTTGAATTTTCTGGAGATTCTCTTGACTCAGAGCATCCAAATTTTCAGGTTTCAACACTGGGTATAAATCTTCTAAAGATTTAATAGCTTCTTTAAAATTATTATTTTCCAAGGAGCATTTAGCGAAGATTAAATAAGGTTCTATTAAATTACATTTAGCTTGATCATCAAATTCATCTTTTTTATGATCTTCTAGGATTTCTTCCTCTCCATTATCTATAGTATCATCTTTTTTTTCAGAAGGTTCGGAAATTATTTCTTGACTTAGAACAGAACCGTTATTAATTTCTACAGTAGATTGAGCTATTTCCTGTTTTTCACCTAAATATAAATATTGTTCATAAGTTTCTCGGTATTTTTCCCACAATGGATTTAATGCCTCAACATTTGTGTTTGTAAACTCAAAACCCTCTTGTAAAGAAGCAAGACGGTCTTCATAGGATTGCTTAAAATTGTCAAAATCTTCATAGCCGATGGGGTAAAGAATAAGAGATACATCATCCTGTTTAATCTCTTGATACCGTTTATTTAAAGAATCTTCCCATTGTTTAAAATTATCCGATTAATTTAAGGTATTTAACAATAACTTTTCAAAGTCCCAAGGGGCAGGTACATATTGAAAACATCCGTCAGTACAAGCAAGAATACATCCAGGTTTATCCAATTCTTGTAATTTAAAATGAATCTCCCAGTCCTCCTTCATATCTGCACTTAAATATTGAGACATAGGTGGATCTTCTCGAATCATTTCAAAGGCGTCTTTTTTAACCTCTAAATCATCGTGAGTTAGTTGCTGTAAACCTGCTTCTGGACTTAAGAAGTATAACCGTGAATCTCCAATCCAAGCTAAACTAACTTGATATGTTGTTGAACATTCACTTGATTTTGGAATACTCGCCAGTGCCATCGTTGTACACAAGCGCTGACCGGCTAAAGAACCTCTGAGACGAGATGGCTTAATATTTGTAGCTGCTTCTTTTAAAGTCTGATAAACTTTCTCTTTGAGCGCTTTAACGATTTCATCATTGAGTTGTCCATTCCATTGGTCTAAAAAAGATCCGACCGTTTCTGAAGCTTTTTGTGAAGCAATTTTTCCGCCAGTTTGCTCATCATAACCTGCTGAACGTCCTCCTAATCCATCAAAAACTCCGATGACTATAACATCAGGATAATCGGGCTTGAATAGATGAGCATCCTCACCTTTGCCAGGGGCAATTTCTATATTGACGGTTATGTAAAACGAGTTCATAGCTTAGTCAAGCGCAATAGAAGTTTATAGCTCTAAATTAGAGCAATTATAAATTCGATTAAATCAAGAAAACCCTCATTTTTTAATTTGAAGATTTTCTTGATTTCTCAATACCATTTAAACGCTATTAGCAATAACATCTAAAATTTCATCCATTTCAAATTCTTCTAATCCTTTACCTGCTTTAGAGGCAAAATGTATTGTGTTATCCCAACTACTAGCAATCATTGTCCAAGGAGAAGCATCAGGAGTAAACAAGAGCAATCGTTTGGCAGGGCTTGACATTTCTGACCAATAATCGGTGAGATCATCTAAAGTTGAAGAAATTCCTTTAGGATAATGGGCAGGCTTAGGACTTTTTTCTAAACTATGGGCACTGGCATCAGTATAAACAATAACGACATAGCGTTGTTTAGCAAAATCTTGGGCTTTTTCCCATTTGGATCTTAACGCTAAATCCAAACCTTCTAAGCCATTTTCTGGTTCGTCCCCACCCCCTTGTGCTTGAATTTTAGAAACAAAATCAGCAAATCCACTGTTTTCTGTACGGAGATTAAAGAACTTAGACTCTACCATTGCTTGATCAGGTGCATCAGCCCAGTAATCCCGAAATACAATTACTTTAGCCCTAAGTTGATCAATTTTTTTCTGTTTAGTTTCCATCTTGGCTTCGAGCTTGGGATAGAAGTTGAGGGCTGTAGACTTGACTTCATCAATCAAGTGACCCATTGAACCTGTACCATCGATGCACATGACTAAATCAACAGCATACTTAACATATTTGTCCCCTGGTTCGTTTGCCATACTGGGTTTTAACCTCCCGACGCTGGTAAATAATTAGATTTGACTTAAATATCTATTGGCTTGACTCGCAAACTTTACGCAAATTCCTCAAAAAATTTTTTAACCTGGGTTTTGTTGCCATCGGGAGATGATGACACAACGCTAATCCAGATCAATATGCTTTCGTGAGTCGTAGCGAGTGAGAGATGAGCTAGGCTTGAGCTTTACTTAGTATAAAATGATTAATCCTATTTGCTCCCTGTATTCAAACAGGATTTGTGTTATGATCATGATAGGATATTGAGGACGCGACATCATGACTTCCCTTGATCAACAGTTCAACCAGGCTGCACTCCATTGGGACTTGGACACGCTTTATACTGACCTCGCCTCTGCTAAGGGAAAACGTCTAACTCCGATGGAAAAGCTGCATTTGCGGGGGTTGTTGTCTGGGTTTAGTCCGGCGGAAATTGCTGAACAACTGGGAAAGAACGTTAAAGGAGTGAAAACTGACCTCTGTGTGACCTTATATCGATATGTGAAAAGTTTGGTTGATAAGTTAGATGCTCGGATAGAAAGTTGGCGAGAAGTGACTGAATGGTTAGAAGAAGCCGGATATAAACGACAGACACCCCCTGAGATTCCCGTTGATAGTTTGCTGACTGAAAAAAGTGTTGTTAATGTTAATAATATTCATATTGAAAATCATCAGTTAGTTGTTGTTTTTAGTTTAAAAATCCCTACAACATCCGCTACTTCAGAATCAAAGAAATATTCAGAGATCACAGAAAACTCAATAATTGCTGAAAATTTAGTTAATTAATAGTAGTTTTAGAGTTAGCGAAACGCTATCAAATTCCGGTAAAAACCTTATAACTCAAAAAACGTCAGGAATTACAAAGACAGATTTCTTTACGAGAACAATTATATGAAATTTTAGCGATCGCTACCAGTTTTTATCAACACGCTTTAAGACAATCAGAAAGACTTCAAGCCTTTAGTGTATAATAAGGCTAAATTAGATTATAGAAGGATAGTTCTATGACTGCCAACTTAATTCAAGCGTCATCTCCATCTATTGCCAAAGTGACTTATCCTGTGTTAATTCAACAACAGGATGAAGAATATATAGTAACAGTATTAGGTTTAGACTGTAAAGCTAAAGGTTCAAGTCGAGAAGCAGCACTAGAACAATTATTAGAACAAGTTAATGCTATTCTGAAACAAAGTGAAATTGTGCAGTTAGAAATTCCTCTACCCAAACCGGAACATCCTTGGATGAAATTTGCAGGAATGTATAAAGATAACCCACTTTTTGATGAAGTACAAGATTATATAAAAGCAGATCGAGAGCAACTTGATGCTGAAATGGAAGAATATTATTTTCAACTTGAAGCAAAGGAGGAAATAAAGTGAGTTTGTGGGTACTAGATACAGATCATATAACACTTTTTGAAAATCAACATCCTCTAGTTATAGAGCGTGTTATGGCAACTGATCCTGACGAGATTACTGTTACTATTATTACAGTAGAAGAACAAATGAAAGGATGGTTAAATGCAATTCAGCAATCTTCTCAATCTAATCGATTAATTTGGGGGTATAAAGGTTTACAAGATGGATTAAAGTTCTTTCAAACAATTCAAGTATTAGATTTTGATCAGGATGCTTACAATTGCTATATAGAGTTAGTCCGTCAAAAAATTAGAATTGGTACAAGAGATTTACGCATTGCTGCAACTGTAATTTCTAAAAATGGAATTTTAGTAACACGCAATCGACAGGATTTTGAACGAGTTCCTGGGTTGAGGTTTGAAGATTGGAGTAAAGATTAAAGGGATCATCAAGGGTATTTTATGGCAAAATAAAGATTTACAATTTTAATCTTATCTCTAATGCTGACTCCCCGAATTCATCCCGATACCATAGAGGACGTTAAGGAACGTGCTGATATTTACGATGTTGTTTCCGAGAAAGTGGTCTTGAAACGACGGGGGAAAGATTTTGTGGGGTTGTGTCCCTTTCATGAAGAAAAAACGCCGAGTTTTACCGTGAGTCCCACGAAACAAATGTTTTATTGTTTTGGATGTGGGGCGGCAGGAAATAGCCTGAAATTTATCATGGATTTGGAGAAACGTTCCTTTAGTGAGGTGGTTTTAGAGTTAGCAAAACGGTATCAAATCCCGGTAAAAACCTTAGAACCCGAAAAACGGCAGGAATTACAAAGGCAGATTTCTTTACGAGAACAATTATATGAGATTTTAGCGATCGCAACAAGTTTTTATCAACACGCTTTAAGACAATCAGAAGGATTACAAGCTTTAGATTATTTAAAATTAAAACGTCATATTAAAGAAGATACGATTCAATATTTTCAGTTAGGATACGCCCCCCAAGGATGGGAAACTCTCTATGATTATCTAGTTGAACAAAAACATTTTCCGGCGGAATTAGTCGAACAAGCGGGGTTAATTGTGCCTCGAAAAACAGGGAATGGCTATTATGATCGGTTTCGAGATCGGTTAATGATTCCCATTCAGGATAGTCAAGGGCGAGTGATTGGATTTGGAGGTCGGAGTTTAGGGGATGAACTACCCAAATATCTCAATTCTCCTGAAACAGAATTATTTGATAAAGGTAACACATTATTTGCCTTAGATAAAGCCAAAAATGCGATTAGTAAACAGGATTTAGCGATTGTTGTTGAGGGATATTTTGATGTGATCGCTTTACATACGGCTGGAATTGAGAATGTTGTAGCTTCTTTAGGAACTGCTTTAAGTTTAAATCAAGTAAGGCAGTTAGTTCGTTATACAGAATCCAAACAAATTATTCTCAATTTTGATGCGGATGCTGCGGGAAATAAAGCCGCAGAACGTGCCATTGGAGAAATTGAAAATCTGGCTTATCAAGGCTATATTAATTTACGGATTTTAAATATTCCTTCTGGGAAAGATCCTGATGAATTTTTAATTCATAATTCTGCCGAAGATTATCAAAAATTAGTCTTAAATTCTCCCTCGTGGATTGAGTGGCAAATTCAACGATTATTAATCGGAAAAAACTTGGAAACCGTTGCCCAGTCACAACAAGTTTCAAAAGTGATGGTAGAATTATTAAGAAAAATTGACAATGGCATACAACGGACTCACTATATTCAATACTGTGCTGAACTTCTCAGTCAAGGACAATCTCGATTAGTTCCTTTATTCGCTAAAAATTTACAAACCCAAGTTAATAAACCTTATTCAGATCATGAAAAACAAAAGGTATCTTCTGATTTACTTCCTCTTAATTCTGAACGCAGTTTATTAGAAGAAGCAGAAGTTAAACTACTGAGAATTTATTTACATTGTCCTGAATACCGTCTGACCATTCAGGATGCCTTAGAAGCGAGAGATTTACAGTTTAGTTTAGCCCATCATCGGTTTCTCTGGCGAGAAATTACCAACATTGAAGAAATAGCTGAAAAAGATTTAGATTCCGTTGATTTAATTTTGGAATTACAACAGGTTTGTTTACAAGAAAATCAACCAACAAAACAATTTTATCATCTCTTTTATTTGGATGAACATACAGAAATTGATATCCGTCGCGCCCGCTTAGTGATTCGCAGTTCTGTGGCTTCTATTGAAACGGTTATTTGTCAAAAAAGACGAGATATGGCTTTAAAATTATGGCAGGAAACAGATGTGGGAAAAGAGCAAAATTTGGCTCAAAAATATTATCAACAAATTGATGCAGAAACCAAATGGATGTGGGAATTAAAACGAATTCGGGATACTCAATTTGATGATTTAATTTCTGTTCCTTTAGGGGGAATTAATTTTAATTAAAAATTAGATAGTGTCCCTTTAAATGTGCCATTTTTTTGATTGAAACATCATATATAGCAATCCTAAATAGGTTGTAATATTAAATCCTAAAATTGATACTACAGATAATCGCCTAAATCCCCTGTAGTAGAGACGTTGCATGCAACGTCTCTACTACAGGGGACAGATGCGTAGCAAACATTTAAAGATTTCATATAATATTTTATCGTAGGGGTGGCGTCCTTCCAAACCCTCTTTGCGCCTGGGTTTGGTTTCCAAACTCCTACAGAACTTTATTAAGTAGTATAAATGTAATATAGCGAGCCTAAGTGACGCTAGAGAAAGTAAAATAACTAGACTCGAATTCCCCAAAATAGCAAACTATCCTAGGGAAATACAGAGGGAAAAGTTGACTGAAATATAAATAAAATGAATCTAGGATAAGAACCTACTCATAAATGGCAACTCTTCCTGATTAACGCCAATGAAATTGTAAAGTAGAGTGTTCACTTTGGAAAGTTTTATTATTCATTAATTTGAAAATTTCCCCTTGATTACACCCATCCGCTATCCACTATCTAATAGCAATTAAATCCGCCAATACCCCCCTCTAAATTAAACCTTTTAAGTTGACTGAAACCCTTATTTGAGTTCAATAATTCACGGGTTTACAAGGCGGATTAACACTTTAATCATTCCAGAAGGAGTCAATGATGTTACACAAAAGTCTGCTAATTTTAACCGTAACCCTGTTATCAATGATAACCTCTACGCCAGCGAAAGCTTCAGAGTTTATTCCGTCGAGTTTTTCTGTGGAGTCTCCCTGTCCTATTCTGAATACTACATCCCAACAACAACTTTTACCTTCTCTGTGTCCCCAAGCTAGAGAGGAAGGTCAGGAAATCATTCAAGATACGGGTAGACCTCCACGGGATTAATATTAAAGATCAGCCCCGGCATCACTGGAACAAATTCTAATCACCCTCATCCCCCCAGTAGAGATATGAAGTTTCAACTCAATATCTCTACTGTTTTTTGTTTCAATCTCCTAGGAGTAGGGCTTTGAACGGTATGACAACCCCAGAAACTGTAATCCTGATTGCTGATTTTGTGATAAAGTTAAAAATTGTAAAGAAATATGAGAGTCAGATGATCTCCGGGTTAACAAAAAACCCATATTGCTTACATTTATAGACATTGATAGGAACTTCCATGCAACAGAATTGGCTGCACAGATTGCTTCTCTCTCTTGCTGTATTTGCTCTAGTGCTTTCGACTTGGGCATTTGCACCCGTTGCTCATGCGTTTAATAATCCTGATTTACTGCCTAAAATTCAAACCCCCGTTATTGACCTCGCCGGAATTTTGACCGACGTTCAGGAAAACCTATTAGCAAAAGATATAGAAGAGTTTGAAACCCAAACCGGATGGAAACTGAGAGTTTTAACTCAATTTGACCAAACCCCCGGTCGCGCCGTTAAAGACTATTGGGGACTGGATGATAAAAGCGTTTTATTAGTCGCCGATGAACGGGGTGGGAATATTCTCAACTTTAGCGTCGGTCGTCAGGTTTACCCGTTTCTGTCTCGGACATTTTGGGTAGAATTACAAACGCGCTTCGGAAATCAATATTTTATTCGAGAAAATGGAGAAGACCAATCGGTACTCCAATCCATTGATACGATTCAAGGCTGTTTAGTTCAAGGTGGCTGTCGAGTCGTTCCCGGACTTCCTCAAGAACAGTGGATTTTAACCTTAATTACCTCGGCTCTCGGTGGAATCATTTGTGGTATTGCCAGTATTCCCCGCAAACCTGGACAAGTGATTGCATGGCAATGGGCGTTAATCTTCTCTCCTCTGTGGGGGATTTTATTTATTGCCTTTGGAATTGGCCCTGTTGTTTCTCGTACCCAGGAATGGCTTCCCCTCGTTCGCAATATTTCTGGCTTCCTGATTGGTTTCTTAGTGGCTTATCTCACTCCGGTGTTCAATCACTCCTCCTCCCCAGAAGCTTAAGAATGTTGACCGTTGGCGGTTGACGGTTAATTGTCAAGGTGCGTGGACGCTGGCAACGACCTTACTCCTACACTCTGTTCTCGTCACAACGCCAACAACCTGATACACTGAATAAGTTGTAATCTGGTTGTGCTAAGTCAATTTTTCTTAGCCGCAGAACTGAAGAAGCTAACAATCGGCGAGTCACAATGGAATGGCATATTACCGATGCCCAGAGTTTAGGAATTATTGATGACGAAATTGGCGATCATGTATTTTCGCCAGCCGAATACGAAATTGTTCGTCGGGTGATTTATGCGACGGCGGATTTTGAATATAAAAGTTTAGTTCGTTTTTCTGACCAAGCGTTACAAGGGGGGGCGGCGGCTTTAGCGGCTCGGACAACGATTGTCGTTGATGTGCCAATGGTACAGGTGGGGATTACTCCCCGCATTCTTTCGACTTTTGCGAATCCTGTTTATTGTTCGATGGAGGCGGTAACACGACCCCAACGAGAAAAAACCCGCTCGGCTTGGGGGATTGAAACCTTGGCAAAGCGCTATCCTGAAGCGATTTTTGTTATTGGTCAAGAACAAACAGCCCTTTCTGCCATTGTCGATTTAATTGAAGCGGATGAGATTAAACCGGCTTTAGTGATTGCCACTCCTTCTGGTTTTGTCGGGGCTGATGTCGCCAAGTCCCGTTTAAATGATTCGATGGTTCCCCATGTTCGTATTGACGGACGCAAGGGTAGTGCAGTTGTGGCGGTGGCCTTAGTCGATGCCTTAGTTGATCTGGCTTGGCAAGCCTATGGTCGAGAAGGCAATGGCAGTTAGAGGGGTTTGGGGTATCCGGTACAAAATAGGGGAAAATTAAGGTCTGACTCCTAACTCCTTCCCCCATCAGTCCTATAATTTTTGAGGTTTTATATCACAGTTTTGCTAGTTTGTCAAGGAGGAGTCGAGAAGGCGGAAATTGAAGACGTGCGCGATGTTAGCTGATTTTAGGGAATTTTTGAAGGCTTGAATCAATTTTTAACGATAGAATGGCTGTTCGGGCTGATTTTTTGGAGCTAAGATACAAGAATAACAATTTAGTCTATCTACTAAAATGCTAACATTTGCTCCAAACCTTGTCAAGTCGTTCCCTTAATAAAAATAATTCTCATTAATTTGGCTTTTATTAAGAATTGTAAACCCACGATTGTTTTGAAATTTAAAATTGTTTAACTAGATATATTAGATTAGTTAATAATTTTAGGTTAAAAAACAGCTATTTTTGGGGTCTTCATCACACCGGGCGGTTAAAACATAGTTTGAAGGTAGACTCTCCGATTTTATTCAGTGGAGGACTTTATTTTTGAGTTTAAGAATTTCTGGAAATCGCTTAATTAAAACTTTACCAGGGGAAGAAACACGCCCCACATTAGCGCGGGTTAGAGAAGCGGTTTTTAATATTTGGCAGGGTCAAATAGAAGGCTGTCGCTGGTTAGATTTATGTACGGGTAGTGGTTCAATGGGAGCCGAAGCATTAGGCCGGGGAGCATCAGTTGTGATTGGGATAGAACAACATAGAAAAGCTTGTCAAGTGATTCAAGAAAATTGGCAAAAAATTGCCGATTCTTCCCAACAGTTTCAAGTTATACGAGGGGATATTTTAGGAAAGTTAAAAACTTTATCTGGGCAACAATTTGATTGTATTTATTTTGATCCGCCCTATGATAGTAATCTTTATCAACCCACCTTAGAGGCGATCGCCCAATATCAACTACTATCTGCGGAGGGAGAGATTGCCGTTGAGCATCATCCCCATCGTTGGCAAATTCAACCTATTACGGGGTTAGAAATTTGTCGAGAAAAAATCTATGGAAATTGTGCTTTAACGTTTTATTGTTTAAAATAATAGAATCAGGAATAAATGCCCTCTAATTGGAGTTTTTATGTCTTACGAACAAGAAAAGCAAATTGCAATTGCAGCGACATTAGCGGCTGGAAAACTATGTGAAAAAGTGCGCCGCAGTATCCCGCCTGCGATGGAGAAAAGTGATAAAAGTCCGGTGACAGTTGCTGATTATGGTTCTCAAGCCATTATTTGTAAAGCACTAGCAGAAGTCTTTCCCAATGATCCCGTTGTCGGGGAAGAAGATGCAACGGAATTGCAAACTCCAGAAATGGCAGAAAATTTAGCAAAAATTACCCAATATGTACAAGAAATTATTCCTGATGCCACCTCAGAACAAGTCACAGATTGGATTAATAAAGGAAATGGAAAAGTTGGAAATCGCTTTTGGACATTAGATCCCATTGATGGCACAAAAGGATTTTTAAGACAAGATCAATATGCCATTGCTTTAGCTTTAATTGAAGATGGGGAAGTTAAAGTTGGGGTGATGGGATGTCCGGCTTATCCGGTGGAAAATCATGAACCGGGAGCTTTATTTGTGGCGGTGCGAGGACAAGGCGCAACGATGATAATTTTGGCAACGGGTGAAGAAATTCCGATTCAAGTTGTGCCGGAAAATGATATCGAAAATCTTCGGTTTGTGGGCAGTGTTGAAGCCAGTCATGGAGATATTGATCGTCAGGATGCTGTAGCAAAAGCAGTCGGAATTATTGCTCCGGCGATTAAAATGGATTCTCAGGCCAAATATGGGGCGGTTGCTTCTGGAAAAGCGGCGTTATATTTGCGACTTCCTTCTCCTAAAACTCCTAATTATCGAGAGAATATTTGGGATCATGCGGCGGGAGCAATTGTTGTTGAAGAAGCGGGAGGACGAGTTAGTGATATGTTTGGTAAACCTTTAGATTTTGCCTCTAATCCTAAAATGTTAGATAATCGTGGTATTTTAGTTAGTAATGGCATTATTCATGATACGGTTTTATCGGTATTGACTCAATAAATTTCTCCGAGTTAATCAGGATTAAACCTAGGATAGAATTAAGATCGTTTTAGGGCGAGGAGATCCATCCGTGTTAACTTAACTCCAAAAAGCTATAATCAGAGCTTTGATCAGATGTCCCTAAATCCCCCTTAAAAAGCAGGGGGTTTTCATTTTACAAAATTGGCGGCTCAATTTGACTCCCCAATTTTGTAAAATGAGGCAAAAAAACTGTCAGTATTGTCTTAATTTTTAAGTTCTGGGCTATATGTTTTCCAGTCAAGAAAGATGACCCATAAACTACTACTAAGAGCGGCGGCAAAGAAACACCACACTGAAATAAAAGTAGTTTGATAAAAGCTATCCGCCAAAATAAAAGAAAGAATAAGCAAAATGCCAAATAGCATTAATAACCGTTGGCTTGAGATCAAAAAGGGAAGACTTATCACTAGCAAATACAAATATTTACAAATCTCATAAAAAGAGATAAACTTAAAATCATATATTAAATTAAGATGATACAATAAATTGCCTGAATAATTAGTAGCCAAAACTTCTTCTCGAATTACACAACTCAGAAGATAAATTCCTAAACCTAATCCGATGATTGTCAACGTTAAAATTACTTTTTGGCGAAGGGGATCTTTTTCTAATAAATACACAGAAACCGGGCATAAAATTAACCAAACTCCTGTAGCAAAGCTTAAAAAACCATAGGCTCCTATAGAATATAGAAGAGATGATTGATGATCTAAATTTAACCAGACCATTCCCTCCAGAAATTGCTGAGTTGCAAATAATAACGGAAAAGAAGCTAATAAAATCTGATTTTTTGAGGTCGTTTGTGTTAGTGTCGCAATTCCTAACACCGATAAGGAGAGACTGGCGGTAAAACTTGCCGTTGCTGAAAAGCACATAAAAATATTAGACTCCTAAGTTCTTAAAACCGTAGATTTTTTGAATACATCGTTAACAAGTCTGTTGATTTCTCTGCTTTTCCTGGTGAAGTACCACTGCCAACGTTTCACTTATGGCGTGGGCTTCCTCCTTCGCGGACAAATGCCTCCCCCAAAACCAAGTTTGAGATTGGTCTTACTTCATCTCCAGAGGCTAAAACGCCACTTCCTGACGCTAAAAAATAGTCCCGCAAATTACACGCTGCATTGATATCTCGATCATGCAGCTTTCCGCATTTCGGGCATTCCCAAATTCTGATTTGTAAGGGCATAGACTTCATTTTATGCCCACAACAATTACAGGTTTTAGAACTGGGAAACCCTCGATCTACAAAAACAACAACCTTGCCTTGTTCTTGGGCTTTATACTCAGTTAATGTTTGTAACATTCCCCAAGTAGCATCCGTTATTGATTTAGCTAAACAATGGTTCTTACTCATGCCTTTAATATTCAGATCCTCAAACACGATGACTTGATTTTCGTCTACTAACTTGCGGGAAAGTTTATGATGAGAATCTGATCGACAATTAGCAATTTTATTGTGAACTTTAGCGACTTTAATCCTAGCTTTTTTCCGGTTTTGACTGCCTTTGAGTTTTCGAGAGAGGCGTTTTTGGTATTTAGCTAGTTTCCGTTCATACTTCCGATAGAATTTGGGAGGTTTAATTTTCTCCCCATCAGAAGTTACAATTAGCGAATCTAAGCCTAAATCAATACCAATTACTTTTCCCTGGGTTGAGGTTTCTGGGTATTCTCCAGCTATCTCAATTCTCAAGGAAGCAAAATACTGACCACCAGGCGTCATAGAGACGGTAATTGATTTCACTTTTCCTTTGATAGGTCGGTGAAATTTAACTTTAACTTCACCTAACTTAGGAAGTTTAATTGTTGATTGGGTTAGCTTAAATGCCTGGGGATAGGTTACGGATTGTTTACGATGTTTTGACTTAAATCTAGGATGCTTCCCGATTCCTTGAAAGAAGTTTTTAAAAGCTTTATCTAAATTCTTTAGGGATTGTTGAAGAACTTGACTTGCTACTTCAGTTAACCAGGGTTTTTCCTGTTTGAGTCCGGGTAATTGATTGGCGCATTTGACATAACTTAACCCCTGACCTGTGTTTTGATAAGTATTGTTCCACTCCGCCAAAAAGTGATTGTACACGAATCGAGCGCACCCAAACTCTTTGGAGAGTTGGATACGCTGTTCTTCTGTGGGATACAATCGGACTTTTAAAGCGGTGAACATAATAACTATGATAGACTTTCTACTAAGATAATATAATTTAACGGCGAATATGTTTCTAGCTGTGGTGAATATAAGACTTGAAAAACTCAAGTCTTATATTCACCGAACAAGAGCGTCCAAACTAAGCAGAATATTATTATTTTTTAATGTCCCGCAATTCATCCAGACACCAACGATTCGATGAGTGATTTTTGTCCCTTCTTGCTCCCATTTGCGATACATTAGAACAACAGGGCAAGTTACTATACAGCATTAAGAGGATATTGTATTCGTGGTAGCCGTGAATCAACCGATTACAGTCAATGATCAAAATCTAATTGAAAAAGCACTTTTGCTAAAAGTGAAACGACTGACTTCTGCACGAGGACAACTGGTGCTTCCTTGTGCCCCTGCTTTGCTAGAGGAATATATGAGTCAGTTTAACGCTTTGTTAATCGCATTGGGGCAGAACTTTACCTCAGATGAATTAAATGGGTTACGTCAGCTTGTAGAACGAAAACTCAATGAAGGATATCAAGCTTCACCCCATGCTCGTTTAGTGTTTAAATATGAACCCCCTAACCCCACCCACGGATTAACCAGTGGATTAAAAATCACGGTGACAACGGAAGTAGCCTCTTTAGAAAATAAATATCAACGCTGGTTAACCACCCGTGAAGGGCCGTTGTTTGGGTCACATCCCGATGCCAAATTAATGGCGGTCGTGTCCGAGTTATCGGACCCAGCCCGCAGTCCCATTTTAGATATTGGGGCGGGTGTAGGTCGTAATACTCTGCCTTTAGCGCGAAAAGGACATCCCGTAGATGCTGTCGAACTGACCCCAGACTTTGCTCAAATTATTGCCAAGGAAGCCAAAGAAAACAACTTACCCATTCGGGTGATTCAAAGCAATATTCTCAACCCGGCTTTAGTTTTGCCAGCTAATTATTATCGATTAGCTTTAATTGCAGAGGTGATTTCCCATTTTCGCAACTTAGAGGATGTCCAAACTCTATTAACAAAAGTGTGTGATGCAGTTGTTCCTGGGGGGTTAATTTTATTCAATACGTTTATCACCCATGACAACTATGAACCCAATAATAAAGTGCGGGAAATGGGGCAAATTCAATGGTCATACTTGATTACCCGTCCTGAAATTAATCTGCTGTTAAAAAGTTTACCCCTAGAACTGATATCCGATGAGTCAGTTTATGAATATGAACGTGCTCATCTACCCCCGGAAGCTTGGCCCCCTACCAATTGGTTTGAACATTGGTCACAGGGTCGAGATATTATCCCCATCCAAAACCCGCCCATCTCTCTGCGTTGGTTACTATGTCGGGTTAAGAAATAATTCAGCCGTTTCCGCTTCTCGATTCCCCCGTTGGCTACAATAGGGGGGATTGTTTAATCAACTTGACACCGTAGGATAGAAGATATTAGCACTCATTGGTCAGGAGTCAAACAGCCCATGTCGGAAGAGTTAACCCCCTCCCTGTTTCCTGTGGACTCTCCTCCACCCAGTCAACCCGCCTCTAAATTAGGATTTTTAGGCGTTTTTAAAGCATGGCCTGAATATAATAAAGGCAATCGATTTTATAAATTAGGACGCTATGAATTCGCCTTTGAACGATATGATCAAGCGGTGAATTATAAACCCGATTGGTATTCTGCCTGGTTAAGACGGGGAAATAGTTTGCGGAAATTAAAACGTTATAAAGATGCCTTAGCGTCCTATGATCGGGCGATTAAAATTAAACCAGAAGATTATTGGGCGTGGACGTTTCGGGGTATTGCTTTAGCTAAATTAGAACGATGTGAAGAAGCGGTGGCTTCCTTTGATAAAGCGATTACTATTGAACCGGAAAATTTTGAAGCTTGGTATGAACGGGGTTTAGCGTTAGAAGCGTTATTACAATATAAAGCAGCAGCAGCTTCTTATAAACGAGCTATTGAAATTAAACCGAATGTTTCTTCGATTTGGTATCATCAAGCCAATGCTTTAATGAATGAAGAACGTTATAGCGATGCGGTGGCTTCTTATGATCGGGCAATTCAATTACAGCCTGCTAATTATGAAGCTTGGTTTAATCGGGGTGAAATGTTATTAAGTCAACAGAAATATGCCGATGCGATCGCCTCTTATGAACAAGCCATTCAATTGCAACCCAAGAGTTATCAAGCCTGGTTTAATCGAGGAATTGCTTTACAAAAATTACGGCGATATGCAGAAGCGATTACCTCCTATGATACGGTCATTCAACTGCAACCCCAGGATTATGAAGTTTGGTTTTATAAAGGCATGGCGTTGCTGCATCATCAACACCATCAAGAGGCTTTAAATTGTTTAAATCAAGCCTTACAAATTAATCCTGATTCGGCTGCGATTTGGATTAGTCGCGCTCAAGCCTTATTAGATTTAAAACAATATCAAGCCGCGATCGCATCCTTTGATAAAGCAACCCAATTAAACTCTAATTTTCCTGAAGCTTGGTTAGGTCGAGGCAAAACCCTGTGTGAACTCGGACAATATCAAGAAGCAATTATTGCCTATGATAATGCCTTGCAAATTCAACCGGATTTTCTGGATGCTTGGAATTGTCGAGGAGAAGCGTTAGAAAAATTAGATCGGTTTGAAGAAGCGTTAATTGCCTACGATAAAGTGGTACAAATGACCACAGAAGATACCGCCTTAGCAACAAAAGCGGGATTACAACGGGGGGAAGCGTTAGAAAAATTAGAACGCTATGATGAGGCGATTATTGCTTATAAAAAAGTGATTCGGGTACAACCCGATAATTTTGAGGTCTGGGTACATTTAGGGAAAACTTTAGAAAAGGTTGAAAAGTATTTAGAAGCAGCAGAAGCTTTTCAGCAAGCGGTGAAAATTTGGCCGGAATCCTATTCTACTTGGTTACAATGGGGATTAGCCTTAGAATCAGCCCAACGCTATCAAGATGCGTTAACTGTTTATGACAAAATTATTCAACGAAAACCCGACTATTATCAAGCTTGGATTCGTCGAGGAATGACCTTTGAACAAATGAATTGTTATCAAGATGCAAATCGTTCCTATGGTGTCGCCTTGGAAATGCAACCTAATTCTGCTGAAGCTGTTATTCATCGAAATCGCGTGAATTTGAAGTTAAAAAATAATTAGAATCAAGATTGAATCGATTTGCAATTCTAGGGGATTCGGTAAGGAAATTATTGTATCCATAACGGTTAGAATTAACTTAGAATATATCTTAAACTATAACATTTAATCCTGAGTAGAGACGCTGTGTACAACGTCCCTACAATCACCTCACCCACCTTGCTCATAATCTTAATTCATCACGGATACGGGAAAAGAAATTCCTAACCGTTGAATAAAGCGATCCAGATGAAAATGTTCTTTCATGAGTTGATTCACTGATTCCACTTTAATCGGTTCATGGAGGCGAACATGACCAAACGCGCGATCAATAATTTCTACCGTTGCTAATGTATCGAGATCAACCGATAAAACCGGAACTTCTAAATCTTCAGCCCGACTTAATACCATCGGTGCGGGGGGAAGTTGACCCGTGAGGATTAAACAGTGGGTAGATTTTTCCAAAGCCGCTAATTGAATATCGGTGCGATCGCCTCCGGTGACCACAGCCATATTGCTAGATTTATCAAAATACTTCATAGCCGAACTGACATTCATCGCCCCAACACTGAGACTTTCGACCATCAAGTCTAAGCGCTCCTTACAGCAAAGTACCTGAGCCTTCAACTGGTTGACTAATTCTTTAACCGTTACACTGCGTAAAATTGGATTTCTCGGTATCACCCCAAAAACCGGAATTCCCTGCGCTTCCAAAAACGGTTGGATTTTAGTGGTTGTAATTTCTAGCTCTTCTGGGGGAACATCATTAATAACAATACCTAATAAGCGATCGCCTAAACGTTGTTGAGCGCATAGCAAATCATCCACAGCCAGGTGAGAATGTAAACGAGCGACCAACAGAACGTCAGTATCCAATTGCTCGGCCATTTGAGGTACAGATAAATCAAATAACAGTCCCTCTTGCAAGGTTCTTGGCCCTTCAAGTAAAATTAAATCCGCCGAGGATTTTTGTCGATAGGCCATGAGGGCTTGACTATAGTTAGCTTGATCTTCACCCAGCAAACGCCGATGAATGGTTGGTTCATCCAAAGTCAAAATAGGGAATCGCAGTTGCTCCCCAGACAATTTTAACGTTTGAGCCACGAACTGAAGGTCAGCATCGTTCTTTTCATCTCCATCACTCCAATCGGTGGCTAAAGGCTTACCATAAGCAATATTTAAGCCTTTACCCTGAAACAGATGAGCCATACCCAAGGCAATTGTCGATTTCCCGGTGTAAGGCTCTGTTGACCCGATTAATAAATACTTGACGGATTCAGCCACGCAATTTACTCCTCAATTTAATCTCATTAAATTCAACAAATGATGACATTTTCCTTTAGCGGTCTAAACTCTTCAAATCCTAGAGTCAGGAGCCTTTGTAAAGGAAATGGAGATAGTTGAACAATAGCTTTTCTATTGTAGGGTGAATCCTTAACCCCATTCCTTAAACTTTGGGGTTTTCTTGATTTTTTAATTTTTTAATGGCGAGGAGGGGTTTTAATGGGTCAACGGATTAACATTGATGAATACAACAACGGGGGGTGGGTTTGTTCTAGGGAGGAAACTCACCTGCTGATTGAACCGATCACGAGTGAGTGAACGCAACCGCAACCGCAGAGGTTTCCACACCTAAACGATAAATAACAACCAATATTAATGATCCAAATGCAAGAGCCGTTTGTAGAACTCCTGAGAAAAATCAATCGTCCGAGTCCGACTAAAATTTTGCAAAACTTCAATTAAATACTTAATAAACTCATGGTTGGACAGGATCACCTCATAACTGAGATCGGCATTACCATCAAACTGAACCCGACAACGGGTTAAATCCGCAGGTAACGAAGAGACGTTCCATGTTGCTACAAAAGGAATACCATCTCCGCCATCAATATTACGAGCGCCTTCTAAACTTTTTTCTTTATAAAGGCTAATCGAATAAGGTAAATATTTACGTTTTTTTTCATCATAGTAGGGAATATAAACTACATATTCCCGTTTCTCGGCGACTTTGAGTTGAGTTAAAGCCACTGTGGGATCAGTCATAGAATTTCACCTTCGGTGCAAAATGGGGGTCAACTAAGTTGGAGAGTCACTTCTGCGACTCGTCTTGAAAACCGTGCTTGAAAGTTTCTCCTCACACGGCTCCTTAATTATATAATTTAATGCGATCGCAGGGTTTTTAAGAAAGTCTCTACAAATGCAAAGGATCAATATCAATGGTAATATAAACAGAACTGGAATTAAACTCAGAGAATTTAGGTAAAATAATAGAAGATTCTTGAGACGTTTTAATTAAAATTTGCCAGCGATAACGATTGGCTACCCGAAGAATAGGGGCGGGAGCAGGGCCTAATAATTCAAAATCAGTATTGAGATTATTTTCTAATAAAAATTCTGCTAATTTTTTGGCAGTTTCTTCAACATCTTGCTGATTAAAACTACTTAACCGTAATAAAATTAAACGACCATAGGGCGGATAATTTAACTCCTGTCGCTGTTGTAATTCTGTGGCGACAAAGGATTCATAATCATGACGTTGTACCGCTTGAATAACAGGATGTTCGGGGGTGTAGGTTTGTAAAATCACTTGCCCTGGATCATTTCCTCTTCCTGCTCGTCCTGCGACTTGGACTAAGGTTTGAAAGGCGCGTTCACTAGCCCGATAATCTGATAAATGTAATAACCCATCGGCGGATACAATTCCGACTAAACTAACAGAGGCTAAATCTAACCCTTTGGTTAACATTTGGGTTCCCACTAATAGATCGGCTTCTCCATTCGCAAATTGAGTTAATAGGGTACGATGGGCGTTTTTTCGAGAGGTGGTATCACTATCAAATCGAATACATTTTAACTCAGGAAATAGGCGGTTTAATTCTTCTGTTACCCGTTGCGTTCCACTGCCAAAATGTTTAAAATAGGGAGAGTCACAATCAGGACAACGTTGGGGATACAGTTGACTATAATTACAATAATGGCATCTTAACAGTTGGGCGGCATCGGGATGTTCGTGATGATACGCTAAGGATACATCACAATGGGGACATTCCATCACATAACCACAACTGCGACAGGAAACAAAGGTACTATGTCCTCGACGATGGATGAATAAGATTCCTTGTTGGCGAGTTTCTTTGAGTTGGTGTAGGGCGGTTTGTAAATCATAACTAAAAATAGATCGATTTCCTTGACGCAATTCTTGGCGCATATCAACGATTTTAATCGGAGGAAGGGGTCGGGCTTGAATGCGTTCAGGAAGGGATAAATAAAACCGATTTTGTTGGGTTTTGTGTTTAATTTCTAACCAACTTTCTAAGGACGGAGTTGCTGATCCTAATATTAAAGGACAATTTTCTAATTCCGCCCGCCATTGCGCTACTTTTCGAGCATGATAACAGGGAGAAGGTTGATCTTGTTTGAAACTACTATCATGTTCTTCGTCTAAAATAATTAATCCTAATTTCGGTAAGGGTGCGAATATTGCTGAACGAGTTCCGATAATAATATAAGCATCCCCTGTTAACATTTGTCGCCAAGTATCATAACGTTCTGTTTGAAAACCACTATGATAAACTAAAACTTTATCACCAAAACGCGCGCGGACTCGATCAGTAAGTTGTGGAGTTAAACCGATTTCAGGTACTAAGAGAATAACTGATTTTTGTTGGTTTATAACAGGTGCGATCGCTTGTAAATAAACTTCTGTTTTTCCTGATCCGGTTACGCCATGTAATAAAACTTGAGAATAGCCACTGAGATTATTGATAATTTCCAGAGCTTTTAATTGAGAATGATTTAATTGTTTAGGCTGATCTTGAGCTTGTTCTAATTCTTGAGCGAGTCTTAAAACTTCCCTTTCTTCAATTTCAATATAACCTTTTTCTGCGAGAACTTTTATAGTATTATGGATTGTATTACAAGCCTTAACAAAATTACTTAACCACATTTCACTACCGTTATTCTTGAGAAAAATAAGAATTTCACGATGTCGTTTATGTAGCTTTTCTACTACAAAAGGATCAACAGCTAAACAGATAGCTGTTTTTAGTTTGGGTTTCGGACGATTAGAATCATCCGAATAAAGTTCAATCCAACCTCGATCTAATAAATCTTTTCGTCCTTGTTGAGCATTAATTACTTTTTCACTAACTTCTTTCCAACTTAAATCATGATCTTGTTCTAACAGCAAAGAAATTATTTTTTTAGCAGATGTTCTTAAAAGTTCACAAGCACCAGGAGGAAGGGCATCTTTAATCAAACGAATACGCAATTGTGGTGTGCTTAATAAGCCTGGAGGTAAAGATGTCCGAATAACCTCAATTAGATCGATCTGGTAATAATTAGAAATTTCTGTCAGTAACTTACATAAACTTTCAGGTAAATAGCCTTTATCAACAGATGCTACTGTTTTTATTTCCTCAAGCTTTAAATTAGGTGAAAGTTGTTCAATAAATCTAATAACTATTCCTCTTCTCAGTTGATTTCTAACTGGAATGGTAACAATACACCCTAGTTTTAAATTCATTTGTAATGAAAATCTATAAGTATAAAGTTTAGGTGGCTCTATATCTTTTAGATCTGTTATTGTTTGACTTGAACCAAAATAAACTAATACTTCAACAAATCGTTCTGAACCCAAAACAGAATTACCGGAATTATCTTGAGAGTAAGATGCACCCGGTTCAGCAACAATAAACTTAGATTGAGTACAAATCAAAGAAGACATCAGCAGTTTTTGTTGAGTATTAACAAGGAGAAAGGCGACGGGTGACGGATACCGAATACCGGACACCGACACCGCTTAGATTAAGAATTACCCAATAAATCGACGATGGCTTGTCGTTCAGAAGAATCTGAATTAAACACTTGACGGGTATCTGTAATTAACCAATCGAGAGCCGCCGCTTGGACATCAATGGAAGCACCGAGTTTATCTACACAATAGCGCCCAAATACCAATTTATCGACTAAACGTACTCCTGGGCCTAAACGAGAATATTCAAAAATCACGCTATTGTCTACATAAGCATCGTTGCAAATCCAGCAGTTAGGGCCAATCATCGTCGGGCCAATAATCGTTGCTCCGTCTTCAATACGAGTCATCCCTCCAATATAAACCGGGCCTTGGATATTGACTTGATCCCAGTTGACAGCCACATTTAACCCCGTATAGATTCCTGGGTACACCTGATGACCGGGAATCGAGACGTTTTTAATATATCCTAATAACACACTGCGAATCGCTTGCCAATAGTCGGGCACTTTGCCAATATCCACCCATTCAAAATCCATAGAAATGCCATAAAAAGGAGCACCAATTTCGACTAAATGGGGAAATAATTGGCTACCAATATCATACTCACACTCGGATGGAATATATTTAAAAATCTCTGGTTCAAAAATATAAATCCCCGTATTAATATCTGTGCTGAGAGCTTCTTCTACGGAAGGTTTTTCTTGAAAAGCTTTAACACGACCCGTTTTGTCCGTAACAACAACCCCATAACTAGAGACTTGATCTTTCGGAACAGATTTCATAACAATGGTGGCAATAGAACCTTTTTCTCGATGCCATCTCACCGCTTCTGCTAAGTCTAAATCAATTAACGCATCCCCACATAACACCACAAAAGTATCATCAAAAAAGGGATTAAAATCTTGAATTCGTTTCATCCCTCCGGCTGAACCCAAGGCTTGTCCGATTAAATTTCCCTCCTCAATTCTTCCTTCAAAGGAATAGGAAATTTGAACCCCAAACCGTTGACCATCTCGAAAATAGTTTTCAATTTCATCTGCTAAGTGGCTAACATTGACCATAATTTGGTCAAACCCGTGCATTCGCAGTAATTCCACCAAAAATTCCATTACTGGTTTTTGCAGGATAGGAATTAAAGGTTTGGGGATCGTATAAGTAATGGGACGGATACGAGTTCCTTTTCCAGCGGCCAAAATCATGGCTTTCATGTTCACTTCCTCAACCCTAAGCTATGTTTAAAGTTATCAAATGAGATGCAACTCATGGATCAAAATCAGTTGGCTTTTTGTTTACGCAACACTGTCCTAGAAGCATGACTTCATATTACAATCTGATCTAGGAAATCCTGATCAATTAATAGCCTATCAAGGTTTATTAGGATTGATCCGAGAGATTCCTGAAAAGTTGTCGTTAAAAGAATTTAAGAGTTTGGTGATAGCTCAGTCAGAGAGCGAATTTTAAGGTCTTGATAAAATTCCTCTTGGACTAGCTCGACTTTAGATTGAGCCGATAATAATAATAAGGCCCAAAACACCCCCACCCGATCATGATTTGGACTTAAGTGAACCGGGTTTTCTTCCGAAGCTGGGGGGGGTTGCGGTGGCTTCGTCTGTAACCACAGGGCTAATAGCTGGTCAAGCTCAAACCATTCCTGACTCTGTTGTACTCCTTCGAGATTCAAAAGTCGTTCTACTTGCGCGGCCATTTCCACTAAGTTTTCCTGGTGGGCCAACTCAGCGATCGCCTTTGCGGTTGTTGATCTGGTTTTGGCGGTACTGGGACGGGGACGGGGGCGAGCTTTTTGGGCGGCGATGGTGGCGGCCATCAGTTGCAACTGTTCAATCAATTCTGACAAGGTGACTCGCCGTTTTTGGGGAATTTTGGCAACGGCCCGTCGTCGCAGTTGTCGTTCCAGTTGTTGGGGCCGTTGAATGCCATTGCCTTCCTCTTCTGGTTCTAGGAACTCTTCTGCTTCGGATAAGCTGGCATTTGGGTCTATTTCCGTTGCCATCAAACTATCCGCCTTGAGCAAGACGAGCATAGAGGCATACAAAAAGGCTTGGCCCGACTGGGACAACTCGGTAAAATTATTGCTAGAGGTTGATTCCTCTGGAGGTGTCAGTTTACTGAGATAACGATCAATGACATCAATCACCTGAACATCCCAAGGATCAATTTCTCCCCTCTGCGCCAAGTCAATTAGGAGTGCAATTCCCTCGGATAGAGCCGTTAAGGCATCTTGAGGGGTGGCAACGGCCAGGGGAAAGTTAGAGAGCGGATCAGGACTCGAAAGAATAGAATCGCCTGAAATCACTGAAGGTACAAAACTCAGTAGTTCACTTAATGTCTACCTATTGTAAACCAAAACTTTCGTTTTTAGGGCTTTTTGTAGCTGTTGAATCGGGTTAAACCTTCGTCGGAATCGGAGGTTGCTCTGTTTTAATCTTGGGGTAGGTACTCGATTTCAGGTAAATTCCTAAAGCCGTTACTATAATAATTAAAACCGTTCCTATTCCAATCGGACTCGGAACCCAGAACATGGCTTCGAGGTGATTAATTTCTCCGGGTTTGAGTGTCCAAATGACCTGTTTTCCATTAGACTCAACATTGACTAACAACGGTTCACTCGATGGGTCAGAAAGACTGACTGGATTGATCACCGTTGCACCCCAAGGCGTTGTTAATACAAATTGCAGTTCTAATAAGTTCCCTGAACTGATTAATACGTTATCTGAGGTGGAGAGTAGAGACAGCGATCGCAAATCTAATTCTAAGCTGAGATGATTGCGTAAGGCAAAAATAAAATTATTTTGTTTAACGTTAAAATTTGAAGAAAATTGAGGAAGTTCGATAGTAGATTGCTTCTTGGATTTTTTAGGTTTAAATTCGGCGGGATTAAAGAATTGATTGAATTTTTTCTCTAAATCCTGACCATTATAGAAAGGAATTGTCACTAAAATTTCTTGTTTAGAGAGTCGTTTGGTTTTCCCTTTTAACTGTTTAACTTGTTGTTCCATCGTAGATATCCATTCATCTACAACGTCATGGCTAAAGCTGGTCAATTGTTCTCCTAATTGAATCTTTTGAACAATTTGACCGTGGGTTTGATCCTGAAATTCTACTCCGACATCATATCGAACACAGCCACTTAACAGAAAAATAGCGCAAAAAACAAGGGTTAATTGTTTAATAATTTTGATCATAATTTTAGCTCCAGTTATTGTTAAATCCTATTATATAGCGAGTCTTGATCAATTGCGCCAGCGCTAATCCTCTTATTTGTTGGAGTTGTAGGGGAAATTTGAGTAGCAGTTTTTCGGGCGATCGCATTCACTTAAAGATTCTTAATAATGTTGATTTTTTGATAATCCTGTACTATAGAGGTATAGACTCAATTAAGGCTAAGGGCCCTGAATTATTTTTAAATTTCTTCCAGACTATTACTGAGTCAACGGTTGAATGACTAAAATGACGACTTCAGGAGTTGATTTTATGGGGATTACACTCGCGCAATGGCTACCCGAATATGAAACAGGGGATCACCTTGTTGATGAACAACATCAAAGTCTATTTAGTATCATCAATTCCCTGAATAATGCCATGTTAGAGGGACAGGGTGAAGCGTTACTCCAAAAAACATTGGAGAGTTTAAAAGACTACACAACTGTTCATTTTGATACTGAAGAAGAATTCATGCTTCGCCACAACTATCCGGGTTATCAACAACATCAGATTAAGCATGAAGCTCTCAAAACTCAAGTTTTAGAATTTGAACATAAAAATTACAATAACCTATCTCAGTTAACCATTGAAGTCTCCCATTTTTTAACCGATTGGTTAATTCATCACATCAAAGATGAAGATCGAAAAATGATTAGATTTTGCTGTCACGGCTATTGGTTTAAGCCTCATTCAGATTCTACTCAGTCCTCCGTTACACTTTCTTCCCAGTTTGAGATTGCCCGTTGGCATTCCAAATATGAAACGGGTTATACTTTGATTGATGATCAACATAAAAGCCTTTTCCATGCGATTAATGCACTGAATACTGCGATGCTGACAGGACGAGCAGAAGAATTAATCCAACGAACCCTCAAGAGTTTGAGGAATTACACAACCATTCATTTCGAGACGGAAGAACAATTTATGCTCCACTATGGCTATCCGGGCTATTCGGAACATAAAGCCAAACATCAACGGCTGCGGGAACAAGTAGAACAGTTTAATCAACAGGAAAAGACAGAATCTAGTTCAGAACTTAGCATCAATGTCTCTCATTTTTTGACCCATTGGCTGATTGATCATATTAAAGATGAAGATCAAAAAATGATTATTTTCCTCCGCCAAAAACGACAAAAGGAACTTATTGTATAAAATCATGCTAATATAGAAATAGTGTCAATTTGGGGCTGTGGCTCAGGTGGATAGAGCAAGCGCCTCCTGAACAATCGGGCACCATGTGGGGAAACCTCGTGAGTGAATGTGGTCAAATTCAAGGAAGCCTAAGTCTGGGAACAGATAAGGTAATCTTGAGCCAAGCTTTACCTCTTATGGAGGAAAGAAGGTGCAGAGACTGGTTCTACAGAATAATTGATTTTATTCTTGAGACATAACGGCCACCACCTACCGGCAGCATCAGCCTAGGGTGAAGGGATAGTCCAGAGAGTGGGGAAACTCACACAAATCTGAAGCGCTAGGTCGGCGGTTCAAGTCCGCCCAGTCCCGTTTAATACATTTCAATCATCAAGAGCCGAG
Source organism: Planktothrix sp. FACHB-1365 (assembly GCF_014697575.1). Classification (GTDB taxonomy): domain Bacteria; phylum Cyanobacteriota; class Cyanobacteriia; order Cyanobacteriales; family Microcoleaceae; genus Planktothrix. The sequence continues at coordinate 826,041 of NZ_JACJSC010000001.1, forward strand.
AGCAAGCTGAGACTATCCAATGAATCAGCCTAAAGGTTGTAAGTAGAAATACTCGATCCAGATTTTTGAAATAAAGCTGTAGCTTACGTTACAAAATTTTAAGATTTTGCAGCAATGTCATCCAAATTTTGCGAAAGGGGGGATATAATAGAGGAGTAAGCACAAAAGATTATTAAAAAAAGTCCATGTTGAACAAAAACTCACGCAGAAATTCCGTTAAACTCTCCGATGTCCACCGGGCTAACATCCAAAAAAGATTAGAACATCGTCTGGAAGTTGCTAGAACCAATGGAGATGAAAATCTGATCCGTCTTCTCGAAGCCGAAATGCGCCAAATTTAGAAAGATCTTCTGTCAAACAATACCTGCATTCAGCTAGGCAGTGGTGAAACCCAGTCGTGTTAACCTTAGTCCTAGAAGAATATATGATTAAAAATTTCCCCAAAGCCTGGTTGAATCAACATCACCAGGCTTTATAGTGGCTTTCTAATTAACGACCCCCGACCACTACATTTTTGATCCGAACATGAGGCCCCCCAACACTGACAGGTAAGGGCATTTGTCCCCCTTTCCCACAGCCGCCATTGGTGTAAAGCAAGTCATTTCCTATCCCTTCAATATCTTTGAGGGTTTGAAACACATTGCCACTGAGGGTAACATCACTCACGGGTTCAGCGATTTCACCGTTGCGGATCATATAGCCTTCGGCGGCGGCGAAGGTAAACATTTCCCCGTTGGTTTGCCCTCCCAACATTCTAACGGCATAAACCCCTTCTTCAATATCCTTAATGATTTCTTCAAACGTGCGATCGCCCGCTTCAATCGCCGTATTGGTCATTCGCACAATCGGAGGATAGGTTGCACTTAACGCTCTAGCATTTCCTGTTGGCTTTTCTTTCATTTTTCCGGCCGTTTCCAAATTATGCAACCGTTGAGTTAGTATTCCATCTTTAATTAAATATTTGCGTTGAGCTTGAACCCCTTCATCATCATAACAAATTGAACCGGGAAGGTCAGGAATGGTGGCGTCATCAACCACCGTTAATTGTTCAATTCCCATCGGTTTTCCCAATTCTAATAATTCCTGCATTCGGGGATTTTCATAGACAAAATCCGCTTCTGATAAATGACCAAAGGCTTCATGAATAAACACCCCAGCTAAATAGGGATCTAAAACAACGGTATATTGACCCCCTTTAACCGATTTCGCTTCTAACTGCCGAATCGCCCGTTCTGCTGCACTTTGCACCCGTTCTTCAATGCCCTGAAGCACGTTATAATCACACCGAGAGGCAACGGATTCAAATCCTTGACGAATAATGCCCCCTTCTCCTCTAGCAACCGCCCCAAATCTACCATTAACATCTAACCGTTCTTGGGTGATACAACTTCCTAGGGAATTAACAAAATAAGTCTGACTAAATTGATCGGTATAACTTACAGTGGTTGTTTGAATTCGAGGATCAAAATCTAACAGCAATTGGTTATAATTTTCAATCAGTTGACGTTTTTCTTGGAGCGAAATTCCCCTGGGATCACGTTTCAATTCCACATTAACTTGATCAATAATTCCTTCAACAAGGGCGAGTTCGGTGGTTTCTTCCCCGACTAAATGAGCTTGAGAAATGGCTTCCTCAACACGGTTATTTAACTCATCTAAACCATTAAAAGTCACAAAACTCCATCCTCCCTTCTGGCAAGCTCGAATTCCTCCAGCCAGGGAAAAATTGCGGTTCACGGCATCGATTTGGGAACCTCGATAGGCGATAGCCGTTGATTCACTTTGTTGTAACCGAATTTCTAGGTAATCCACCTGATTTTGGTAGATTGCCATCGTTGTCAGTAGCCGATCTTGAATTAAATCCACAAGCCCAATCCCTTTTAACAGTTATGCCCCAATTCAAATCAGGGTGTCTTTATTTTAGTGTTTCTGAAATTTTAGGGATGGGAAGACTCGGAGCATCAGGACTGGGCTACTCGCCACCCGCCATGAGTTTTTGTAAGGAACTTAAGCCTTTTTTCACCCGACGAGAAACCGTGACGGAACTAATTCCCAAACGTTCTGCGGTTTCTTTTTGGGTGAAATCATAGAGGAATACAAATTCCAACACTTTTCGGGTTCCGTCTTCTAATTTAGCTAAAGCTTGTTGTAACCGAATTTGATCTTCTTGAGCTAACTGAAAACTACGATAGCGACTATCGGGAACTAATTCCCCTAAACAAGTTGTCCCTTCTTCTTCATCTTGAATGGGAGCATCTAAACTGAGTAAAGAACGATTGCGGTTAGCCAGTTTAACTTCGTTCCATTCTGCTACCGAAATCCTCAATACTTCGGCGACTTCGGCATCGGTGGGGGGCCGTTTCAGTTCTACATGGAGTTGTTGAATCACCTTCAAGGATTGCCGTTGCAGAGTCAACCATTGACGGGGAACTCGAACCGAGGGGCTTTTGTCTCTTAAGTAGTGTTGAATTTCACCCCGAATATAGGGAATTGCAAAGGAACTAAAGGCATGACCTTTAGACAAATCAAATCTTTCTATGGCCCGAATCAAGCCGATGCACCCGACCTGAAGTAAGTCTTCATAACTTTCGGTACACTGGTTTACCCAATGGTGTACCTCCTTACGCACTAATCCAATATTTAACTGGACAATCCGGTTACGGACATCCTTAGAAGGAAACTGTTGATATTGGCGTAACAGTTCCAAACTTTCGCTTCTGGGATAGTTGATGACTTGAGTAGGCATGACAAGATCCTGCGTTGGTAGGGCTGGCTAATGAGTTCAGTATCAATCTTGACCACACTCGGCTTAATATGGGAAGTGAGGTTAGAGGGGAGTACCTGGGAAAGACAGAACGCTTAACCTAGATACTACAGTCAATATGGGGTCGAGGCTGTGCACTAAACGAGGACTTTGGGGAAGTACCCTGGAAGCCTAGCTTGAATCAATTTATACAGATTAAGGGCAACAATATACTATTTTAGCTCTACTTCTGGGGTTGACACAAGATTTTTATACAAATTAATGGATTGACTTAATCGTCAATAGACCCTCTAACCAAGACTCCTGATTCAGGAAAGCTGATCAGAGCGGAGTTTAGGGTCTGGGTGTCGGAAGATAGAGGGTTAAACCGTTACCCCTGACCCGTTAACCGTCAAGCCATTGTCAAGGGATGGTCAACGATGAACGGGAAATAGATAACCGTCAATCCCCCTGTCTTCCAACCTCAAAGTCTCTCATGAAGAGATCAATTTATGGATAGGTTAGCTTAGACGGCAGATTCAATGCGACCATAGAACACACCCCGAACTTTGACAGCCAAGGCTTCTTTGGCACCTAAGTCGTCATCAGAAGGCTGTTCACTTTCAAAAATGCCAGCAACTTCTCCAGTTTCGCCGTCAATTTTAGAAACTTGTAAGGAAATACGACCCGCTTTGACCTTTGTATCCGCCAACTTGACATTAGCCGATGTTAAACCTTCTTCATCGGCGGTTGCGGGTAAAGCCACAGCATTATCATAGCCAGAAGCCACCCCACGAGCTTTGGGATCTAAGAAGTTAGCGCCTCGATAGGAGGGAACGTTAAAAGCTCCACTTAAATCCGTAGAGGTATTGATACTGCTGACTGCATTTTTAGAGCTTGCGACTAAGCCTTTAACGGTAAACAGGAAAGGAACTTCCTCACCACCGGGTAATAAAACCGTAATGGGTTGGAAATCAATTCCATCTTTTTCTTGAAAGGTTAGTTTTCCATCGGAACCAATCAGAAGATTACCACTGATTTGATCTAAGCTATAAGTGAAACGAGTTAAAAGACGACCCGGAACAAATTCAGCTTCTTTGCGTTTATTGCTGGGTTCTTCTTTCACAAAATAGTTGGTGGGTTGCAGACACAGACCACTCAGACTATAGGATTTCTTCGGATCAAGAGGAATAGAACCTCGTGCTGTTTCCGGTAAGGTCGGACAGTTTACAGCTAATCCTGTATTTCTAATATCATCATAGGTCAGTAACTTAGGATCTTTGGCTTGTGGGCCATCAGAACAAGCGGTGATTACAGTTAAACAGATTGCTAACAGTGCAGCAACCAAAGCGCGATATCTCATTGTCAACCTCAATATCCAAAATTGATATGTGAAATTAGGATTGTGGCGTTGAAATCGTTTTCGGCGACAAAGCCACAAATGGGAACACTTCTAGGGGTGCGTTCTCAAACTCCTCGGTCTAAAGACATAAGGACTTTTGCTTCAACGGGGTTAGTCACGTTGAATCAGGGAGCTATTGGGTAGCTGAAACATAACCCAATAGAGATTTTACACGGCTTGTGACTCTTTTTTTTACCACAAGTACAAATTCGTTCACTCGCAAGCAAAAGCGCGGTGGAATCTGGGGGGAAGAAGACGGGAGACAGGGAACAGGAGATCAGTTAAACTACTTAAGTTGATTTGGCGATCGCAATCTTGAAGTGGGGGTCTGCCAATTTATGGAGAGAAGAACGTTTTAATTGATTATGGATAGTCACACTCAATTGGATTTATCAGCGTCGTTAACTCAGCTTGAATCCTTAGCGGATGAGGTTTGGACATTGGCGAAAACGGCGGAAGGAAATAGTCTGGAGCTTTTGGCGATACTCAGAATTTTAGAACAGTTACACCAAGACATTCGAGATAGTCTGTTTCAACAATCTTTACCCGATAATCGTCAGCAACTTTATCATTTATTGCGAGAGATTGAATCCCAAGGCGGGTGGCCTTATATTCCCCGCAGTTCTCTCAAATCTGTTATGGAACACTTACAGAAGGAGTCTCCCGTCATGGATTTAGAGGAAGTATCTGGACAAGAGGAAATTCAGGGATAGGCTGGGGAAAGAGGGGGTGAGTTTACAAGAAATTGAGGGAGTTGGCGGCGAGAAAAACGCCATCTAATGCAAAGTCATCAACATTTAAAACTACAGCCAAGATTTCCTGAGTTTGAACGAGGACAATCACGGTATCGTTCACTAAACCATCGCCTTCATAATCCATTAATTGTTGATAGTTTAAATCAGCATTGGTTAGCCCATCTGTTAATGCAATTTTATCATTTTGGCTAAACCATTCAAAGTCGGCAATCACATCAACTTGCTGTGGGTTGGAGTTGGCTTCATCGGTTCTGAGAATAAAAATATCACCGCCTTCTCCTCCTGTTAAGGTATCAATTCCTAAATCCCCCGATAGAATATCTTTCCCCGCTTGACCGAAAATTTGATCGTCTCCTTTACCCCCATATAATTGATCATTTCCGTTTCCACCATCCATGAAATCATTGTCCATATCTCCTCGGAGAAAATCATCTCCGGCTTCTCCAAAAATCTGATCATTTTGTTGACCACCAAAGACTTGATCATTTCCCTCTCCGCCATAAACGCTATCTTGACCTTGATTAGCAAAGATATTTTCATGATCGATACTTCCGGTAATTTGATCGTCTCCGGCTAAACTCCAAAGTCCATCGGGATAGTCTGTTAGTTCTCCTTGAAATAAGGTAATATATTCGGAGGTATCACTTGCTAATAATCGCAAGGAACCATCGGGGTCAGGAATTAATTGAACTGGGGAAGAAAGTGAGATCATAGAAGTAATATAGAAATTTTATACTAATAAAAATTGAATGTTTTTTAACAGGGTTTAAAATCTAATTCTACGCAATATTAGGCGTTTTTAATTCTAATAAAACCCTTTCTATCGCTTTCAATAATTGACGAACTTTCGCTAAATCTTTATCACCGGGAGAACGTTCAACGCCACTTGAAAGATCAATCCCATCCGGTTTTAACTGTTGTAAGGCGTCCTGAATATTATCAGGGGTTAATCCTCCAGCAAGAAACCAAGAACAAGGGGGAGAAAATTGTTGTAAACTTTGCCAATCTAAGGTGTGACCCGTACCCCCCAACTGTTGAGGGTGATAGGCATCTAATAAGAGGGTATCAATACAGTTAAAATAGTTTTGGGTTTGGAGTAATGTTGCTTGAGATTGAATGCGGAATGCTTTGATTAATTCTATTTGGGGTAATATTTGACGTAAGCGATCGCAAAAATCCGGGGATTCATGACCATGAAGTTGTACACCCGTTAATCCCGTTTCTATCACGGTTTGATGAATTTGCTCTAAACTGGCATTGGCAAAAACCCCAATCGTTTGAACAGCGTTCGGTAAATCCTTTAAAATATTGCGAATTTGTGCGGATGTGACATAACGAGGGGAAGAAGGCACACAGATAAACCCTAACACAGTAACACCCAGTTGAGCGATCGCATACCCTTGATCCGGTTGGGTAATTCCACAAATTTTAATTCGCATTCATCCTTTTCCTATTGAGTTTACGGTCTGATTCCTGGTGGCAATTCGTATCAAAATTTTACATGAAATATTAACTTTTTCAACAAATTAGACGTTTTTACAATCAGATTTCTATAATCCTGAAAGTTAAAGACGGTCATTCCTCAACGGCTAACGATTAGGAAAAGATCCAGTCCATTCCTTGCAATTAACAAATTTGTCAATTCATCAGGAGATACAAACTTGATTTACACTTCTTTACTAATGTCGATAAAAGGGACAGTTCCCACCACCGTTAATTGGTCTCCCAGCGTGGCAATTGTTATGATTGTCTGTAACTTGTTAGCGATTTTCATCGGTTTCTACGCCATTTCTAAAGAAAATCGGGGCAAAGGGCCAGATTTACCCGGTTTACCTCGGATGTTTACAGGATTTGGAGTTCCTGAATTATTGGCAACGGCAAGCTTTGGACATATTTTAGGGGCTGGGGTAATTTTAGCATTAGGTAACGCTGGAGTTCTATAAGAGCAGTTTCCCCAGCAAAGTTAAAAACAATCAGGAAATTTAACCCTCCTGAAATTTTCTCTGTTATTCTCGGTTCAACCTTCTAACCTGCCCATGCGAATTAAGCGCAGGCTCAAGAATTAACAGCTTGCGCGATTCGCGTTATTAACAATAACTTCAAGAGCTTGAGGTTCTTGATACACTGTTAACAGGGAGGCTAAACCCACCTTATCTAAACGGAGTTAAAGGCATCTCATGCAGGCAGGTTGGCGGATTGGATCTTTATTTGGAATTCCACTCTTTGTTGATTCGTCTTGGTTTGTGATTGTTTTGTTATTTACAGTCGCCAATCGCCAAGATTATTCTCAATGGGGGCCGAATTTATCTTGGATTGCTGGTTTAGCGATTGCATTGTTGTTATTTGCTTCAGTGCTCTTACATGAACTTGGCCATAGTTTAGTGGCTCAATCCCAAGGAATTCGAGTGAATTCGATTACCCTTTTTCTCTTTGGAGGGGTTGCTTCCATTGATCAAGAATCCAAAACACCAGGTCAAGCGTTTCAAGTGGCGATCGCTGGGCCTCTGGTGAGTTTTAGCTTATTTTTTATTCTAAATCTGATTGTCCAATTTTTACCGACTTCAAGTTTAATTTATTCCCTGATTCAAGAATTAGCGAGAATTAACTTAGTTTTAGGCATTTTTAATTTAATTCCAGGGTTGCCCCTCGATGGCGGACAAGTCCTCAAAGCAATAATCTGGAAACTTACAAGAGATCGGTTTACCGGAGTTCGTTGGGCAGCAAAAACAGGTCAATTTTTAGGAATTTTAGCAATTTCCCTCGGCTTATCGGCGGTTTTATTTGCTAAAAGTTATGGTGGATTATGGATTGCTTTAATTGGCTGGTTTGTGTTACAAAATGCGGGTTCCTATAATCGCCTCACGGATCTACAAGAAGCCTTAGTTAAGATTAAAGCAGTTGATACCATGACCCGTGAATTTCGAGTTGTAGATGCTGATTTAACCTTACGTCAATTTGCGGATGAGTATTTAATTGGGGTTGATGTTGTTCCCGTATATTTTGCTGCCTCTAATGGTCGGTATCGAGGGTTAGTGTCGGTCGAGGCGCTGCGAATTATTGAACGGAGTCAATGGGATATTCAGAAATTACATCAAATTATTCAACCCCTGAATGAACTGATTACCGTATCGGAAAAAGCCTCATTAGTTGAAGTTATTAATGCTATGGAAGAGAAAGAACTCCGCCGGATTACCGTATTATCTCCGGCTGGAGCCGTAGCAGGTATGATTGATCGGGGGGATGTGGTACGATCTGTGGCAAATTATCTGAAAGTTCCCATTTCCGAAGCGAGTATTCGCAGTATTAAAGAAGAAGGAATTTATCCTCCCGGTTTGCCATTAGTGACTTTAGCAAAAACCATGATTTCAAGTTATAGAAACCCCCCAGAAAGTTAGGGTGTTAATCATAAATTTGACTCCTGAATCTTGATTAAGATCTGCCCGTGAGAACAGGTGAATCTGTTGAATTAAAAACTCCGTTGTCCTTGATCTTCAGAAGGAAGGGTATTATTAGCCGGAGGAATTTGAGGGACAAAGGGATTAGCGTTATCCGAGGGGGGGATAGAAGGAGTTAAAACTGGACTATCCTGAGACGGAAGACTATTAGGCGGGTTGGGTAAGGGGGGCACAATGGGGGGTAAAGCATCGCCAGAATTAGGCGTTGTTGGGGCAAAGGGAGGCTGAATATTAGACGGATTGGCAGGAGGAGTTACGCTAGGATTTAAGGGGTTTGTGGGCGGTTGAATTTCCTGAGAACTGGGTAACGTCGCCAGGGCGACCCGTTCCCCACCAATTGCCCTCAAACGATCTAAAACCCGAACAACATCGTTGTAACGGGCTTCTTTCGGGGCATATAACACAATTAAGCCACTGGGATTCCAACGACGAAATCGTAATAAGGTTCGGTCTAATTGATCTTGATTAACAGGTTGTTGCTCAATATAAGTTTGTCCAGCCGTATCAATCCCCACAATTAACATTTTTTGCATTTGGGTTTCCCCGGTACTGGCTTTGGGTAAATCCACATTAATGGCTTGTTGACGAGTTAATTGTAAGGAAGCCAAAATAAAGAACGTGAGAATACAAAACACCACGTCAATTAAGGGAATTAATTCTATTCTGGCTTCATCAACGGTTGAATCGGTTCTAATTTTCATAAAAGTTTTGTGATTAATGTCTTGTTTTTTCAGGAAAAAGGCAGTATTAGCCGTTAAAACCGTTTATTTTTTATCTTCTTCCTCATCCAAAACCTCAGACGGTTCTCCCGGTTTAATTGTTTTTGGGGGTTCTACCGCAGCGTTATGATTATTGTCTGGGTCTACGAACAAATGTTTGAAAATCGGTTCTTCTGTTTCTACTTCCTGTTCTTCTTCCTCTTCGGTTTCAGGAATTTGTAACTGAGATTTTGCATAGGGCCAATTTTGACGATACAGCAGTTCTAATTCATTTCCGGCTTTACGGAAGATTTTAGCTTGACCAAACATTAAACCCTGAAAAAATCGATAAAAAGCCAAACTCAAAATGGCAACAATTAATCCTGTTGCGGTTGAAATTAACGCTTCTGCAATGCCCAAAGTAACATCCGCAGACGATGAAGTGCCAATATCTCCTAAGCGAATTGAACCCAAAGAGTTAATTAACCCTAATACGGTTCCCAAGAGTCCCAATAGTGGGGCCATGGCAATCACCGCCTCAAAAACTTTGTCTCCCCGACGCATGAAGGCTAATTCTTCATCGGCTGCGGCTTCTAAGGCCAAGCGAAATAACTCCGGGTCTGGAGACTGTAACCGCAGGGGTGCATAGAGAAACCGTCCCATGGGTTGATTGCTGGATTGTTTGGCAATTTGATGGGCTTTTCCCCATTGTCCTCGCCGCGCCGAATCAATCACTCGGTTGACGATTTGCTTTTCTTTGGTGAGGGTGGTAATCCAAAACCAAATGCGTTCTACAATCACAGTCATCGATAAGATGGACAAAATCAGCAAAGGCCACATTGCTGGCCCACCCTTGGCAAAAATCTCTTGGATATTCATGGAATTGGCACAACCTCCTAAAAACCGAACCCCTACAACTGTATTAGATGTGCAGGTAATATGGCGAATAAAAGCCAAACCCTTTCAATTTTGCCATTCTCTGGAGCGAATCGCTACTATAACAGGAGTTGTCAGGGTGGGGAAACCCCCCTCGTCAGCGAGTGAGAAGACAGCGAGAATCCTGCTATTGGGAAATCAGGTAAGTTAAAATTAGAATTGCTCTGTCTATTTTTCCGCTCTGTTCTTTTTAAGCATCCATCATGATTAAGCGACGAATCTCGAAAGTTTGGATTTTGCCAGCGATCGCGTCTGGGGCTTTGTTGGTGGGTGTATTTTTCCCCCTCACTCAATTTCAAGAGTGGAAAAAATCATTCCAGCAAACTCCGGCTTCTGTTTCACAAACTCCTGAATCGGAAGTTTTAAAACTGGCTTTATTGCCGATTTCTCAACGTCAACCCGAATTAGAAGCGATCGCCAAAACTAAAAATGATTCCCTAGAAACCAGTCGGGCGCGATATTTATTAGCCAGCGATTCTTTAAAGGAAAACCCGGAAACGGCACTCAAATTATTAGAAGGATTAGAGAAAGATTATCCCTTATTGGCGGGTCAGATTTTAGTTAAACGGGCGCAAGCTTATGAACAAATGGGAGAGCCGGAAAAAGCTGAAAAAACTTGGCAGGAATTGTTAGCAGGTTATGGTGATCAACCTGTTGTTGTAGAAGCGTTATTTGCTTTAGGAAAAACAAATCCTCAATATTGGGATCAAGCGATCGCAAAATTTCCCAGTCATCCCCGCACCCTAGAAATTGCTCAAAGTCGCCTGAAACAAAATCCGAACCAACCTGACTTATTGTTATTAATTGCCCAACATGGATTATATTTAAAAGACTATGGAACTTATTTAGAACAATTAAAGGCAAAATTTGGCAACCAACTCACACCGGAACAATGGGAAATTATAGCCTTTGGCTATTGGGAAAAACAAGATTATGGGAAAGCCGCGATCGCCTATTCCAAAGCCCCAAAAACCTCTAAAAATCTCTATCGTCATGCCAGAGGCTTATGGTTAGATGATAAAATTCCTGAGTCTCGAATTGCTTATCAACAGTTAATTAATACCTTTCCCAATGAGATTGATCCCCAAGGAGAAGATGCCGGATTTGGTTTATTAAGATTATCCAGACTTTCCGATCAAAAAGACGCTTTAGTGTATTTAGATCGAGTGATTTCTCAATTTCCCCGCCATGCAGCCGAGGCTTTATTAGATAAATCTAAACTCTTAGATCAAATGCGATCGGAAAAATCTGCTTCCGAAACTCGTCAACAATTACTCAGCCAATATAGTGAATCTGAAGCCGCCGCCCAATTGCGTTGGGAACTCGCCCAACAAGCAGTAAAAGCCGGGAATTTACAAGTAGCATCCGACTGGGCTAAACAAGTTTCACTGAAGAATCCTGATAGTGAATTTGCTCCAGAAGCCACATTTTGGGTGGGGAAATGGGCAGAGAAAATCGGCAATTCTCAAGAGGCAAAAAAAGCTTATGAATATTTAATTGTACGTTATCCTTCCTCTTATTATGCTTGGCGTTCTGCGGTGCATTTAGGATGGCCTGTGGGAGATTTTACCACCGTTCGACCCCTCTCTCCCCATGTTGAACATCCTGAGATTCGAGAAGTGCCTCCGGCGGGTTCTAAAATATTACAAGAACTGTATGCGTTAGGGCAAAATCAAGAGGCTTGGACGCTATGGCAAACGGAGTTTAAAAATCCTATGCAGCCTTCGGTTTCTGAACAATATACCGATGGTTTAATGCGAATGGGAGTGGGGGATAATTTAGATGGAATTTGGATGTTATCGAGTTTAAGTCGGCGAGATGATCCCCAAGAGCGATCGCAATATTTAGACTTAAAACAAAGACCCGCTTATTGGGAAGCATTATATCCTTTTCCCTATTTAGAAACCATTGTTAATTGGTCAAAAGAACGGCAATTAAATCCGGTTTTAGTAACGGCTTTAATTCGTCAAGAATCCCGATTTATGCCTCAAATTAAATCTGTTGTCGGGGCGACGGGATTAATGCAGGTGATGCCAGAAACGGGGGCGGATGTTGCTAAACAAATTAAATTAACAGATTATTCCTTAGAAAATGTCAATGACAATATCAATTTAGGAACTTATTATCTGGATTTTACCCATCGAGAATATAACAATAATTCAATGTTAGCCGTCGCCAGTTATAATGCTGGCCCTGGTGCGGTTTCAGATTGGCTGAAACGATTTGGTTTTCAAGATCCTGATGAATTTGTAGTCAAAATTCCTTATCCTGAAACCCAAGGTTATGTAAAATCGGTGTTTGAAAATTACTGGAATTATCTCAGAATTTATAATCCCGATATTGCTCAACGTTTACAAGAACATACTGCTAATTATAAAAATTAAGGAGGATTTATGGAATCTGGAGCCTCTTCTACCTTAGCTGTTGCTCAACAAGGGTTTGATCGACTTCAGCAAGGTTTAGTGACTGGACAATGGGAACCTTTTTTAGAAATGGTGATGGAAGATTGTACCTTTTCTTTTCCTGCGGGCTCCTACAAAGGCTTACATCAAGGGAAAACAACGTTAGCCAAGTTCTTAAATTATGCCAGTGAATGTGTGTTTAAAAAGAGTTTAACGTTAACGTTACAACGGATAACTTATAATGAAACAACGGTGGTTTTTGAAGTGGTTTCAGAAGGTGAAATGTGGGATAAACCTTATCAAAATCAAGCCGCTATTGTATTTGATATTCAAGGCGATCACATTTGCAGTTACCGAGAATATTTAGGTGTTATTTTTACCTTACCTTCCTAATAAAATGTAGTCAGCCCTTCAGGGCTGTCTGGATTCAATCATAATAAAGAGGGCTGAAGCCCTCACTACAACTAGAGGGCTGAAGCCCTCACTACAACTATATAGAGGGCTGAAGCCCTCACTACAACTAGAGGGTTTATATTAACTGATCAATGTTTTCGGTTAATCGAATTAAACGAATAAATTGACAAGGATAACCGGAAACATGACTTTTAAAGCTTCCAATTTCTTGAAATCCGGCTTTTTGATAAAATGCGATCGCTCGTTGATTTCCAGCCATAACAATTGTATAAGCGGGGGAACCAATCAGCTTTAAAACTAAGTTTAATAACCGTTTACCAATGCCTTGATTTTGATAATCGGGATCGATATATAATAAAGCAATACAGTTGCGATCTATTGCAACAAAACCAACAATTGTTTTCCCTTTACAAGCTACAAATTTATCATAAATATAGCAAATTTGATTCGCATTGGGATTGTGCGCTAGAGGGGTCATCGCCCTTAAATCACAAGATCCCAAAAATTCCGCAGGTTGAGCGCGATCATGAACACGACAAATTAGTGGCCAATCTTGATCTAAATAAGGGCGAATTTTAATCATTGTTGTTGATCATTAAACAAATTTTGGGCGTTCTAAACCTTGAGAAAATAACGATTTTAATTCAGCTTTTTGGGTTTCTGATGTCATCATTTGTTTCCAGGTTTCATAGAAGAAAAACGAGGTTCCTGCAAATTTGCGATCGCGGGTTAGTTGGATTTGTTCTTTTATCGTTGTAAAGGACATCGGTTTAATTCTAAGCCCCGTTAAAATCCCAATACTCACAGGAATATGGCTTTTGGCTTCCAAGAGTTCAGGACGTTTTAAATCGGCTAAAAAGCCATTCATATCCTCTCGATAAACTTGTAAGACTAATTCTTCTAAATAGCCTTCCTGTTCCCAGGTTTTCCAATCTTGTAAAAACTGAGAATAAGCATACAAATAAGGATTCGGGGATAAAGAAAGAATACAATTCGGTTTATAATCTTTAATCACCCAGAAAATTCGAGTTAAAAATTCCGTGATTTTTTTCGCCCTCCAACTCACCCAATTTGCCTCTTTAAAATCCACAGGAGGAGTTGCATTACCTGTTTCTTTCTGATATAATTTAACAGTAAATTCATCATAACCTAAATCAACGGGTAAACCAAAGTGATCATCCAGTTGAATTCCATCAATATCATAAGTTCTAACGACCTCAATGATTAATCCTAAAATAAATTGTTGAACTTGAGGATGAAAGGGATTTAACCAAACTTGATTAACTTGACTTTCTTGATAACCTTTTGTCCCATCTTGACGACAAGTAATCCAATGGGGACGTAGTTCGGCAATTTTAGAATTGGGGGGAACCATAAACCCAAATTCAAACCAAGGAATCACACTCATGTTGCGTTCTTTTGCTAAAGGAATCATTTCCTGAAGAATATCTCGATCTTTTAATTCAGGAATTGGATCTATTTTAATTCCGGTGAATCGTTCCATTAAAACACTGGGATAAAGGGTATAACCGTCATTCCAAATGGTCGGATAAACAGTATTAAACTTACATTCTGCTAATAAATTAAACGCTTCTGTTAACGCATTTTTAGAGAACAGAACATCACTATCAATATTGGTTAACCAAACTCCTCTTAATTCTCCAGTCGGGACGGAAATAATGGGCGGTTTCACAATATATTGTTCTGGAATAGTTAAAGGTTCATTTTGTTGACGCAATGCTTGACAAAAAAACACGGCTACTTCCCCACGAGTTGCAGGTTTATTGGGGTTTAAAAGTTTCACCTCTGGATAATTCACCACTAACCCAGATTCAATCGCCGCTGCAATAGCCGTCCTCGCATAATTGGGAATATCTTTAGCATCATTTAAACTCTGATTTAAGGTTTTAACAATAGATTGAGTGGGTTCATAATTTAATCCCTTAACTAATGCGACTAAGGCTTGAACTCTGGGAATATTTTGTTGGGGTTTAAAACTTTGGTCTTCATACCCACTCATAAACCCAGTTCGATAGGTTTTTTGAATCACACTATAGGCCCAAAATTGCGACGAAACATCCTTAAATTCGATGGGTTCTCGATTCTCTAAAAGTTGAGGAAAGGCTTTAATCAGCATTGTGGCAAATTCGGCCCTTGTGACGGGTGCATCGGGTTTAAAGCTGCCATCTCGATAGCCCGTGATGATGTTTTTATTGGCTAAATTTTCAATACTGTCTTTAGCCCAATGAGTCGTTATATCTGTAAATTTTACCATAAGGAATTCAATTGATCGGGAGTTTTCAGTTGAGGAAGAGGTCGTTTGTAGATTCCAGTTTCAGGGTTAATCTTTCAGAACAAAACTACACAATAAGTTAATTTTGCATCAAATTTCATCCTAAAAGAATATAATATAAGTAAGAATTTTACCCTAAAGTAGGATAAGTTACAATCTTTGAAGATGTTAACTTATTCATAGCCTTTCAGTGATTGTTTTATAGCTTCAGGTCTAAATTATGAAATTCATTTCTACACTGGTTTCTGGAATCACAACAGCCATTACAACTCTCACATTAGTTACAAGCGTGGGAATGGCTCAAATGGCTGAAGTTCCCCAAGCGAATTCTAAAGGAGATTTTGTGACTGCAAAAGTTCAAGGAAATCGAGGACTTTATAATAATATTTATTGGTTAGTTGTTGACCCCGAATCTCTCAACTGTCGGAATACTCCCGAAGGAACGATTAAAGCTAAATTAGTGTCGGGGGCGATTATTAATGCCCTGTTTTCTAATAATGGTAAAGGAGATGCCATTGTTCTTAAAAATGGTCAACCTTGGTTAAAAGTAGAAAGTATTCATCCGGGTGGCCCTCGGTTTAATTCAGGAGTGTGTTATGTTCGGGCTAATTTGAAATATATTGCCCCCATTAATGCAGATTATCTTGAGCTTTTTACCAAGGAATAAAAGTTATGCGTTTTATTAACCCTAAAACGGATTTTGCCTTTAAAAAAATTTTTGGTTCATCAGAAAGTAAGGATATTTTGATTAGTTTCCTGAATGCTTTGGTTTATAATTCGGAGCCTATCATTCAGGATTTAGAAATTTTTGATCCTTATCTTTCCCCCAAAATTACGGGTTTAAAGGACACTTATTTAGATGTTAAAGCCCAACTGAATACGGGTGAAATTGTAATTATTGAGATGCAGGTTTTAAATGTAGAAGCCTTTACCAAACGAGTTTTATATAATGCAGCAAAAACCTACTCGCTGCAATTAGATGCTGGACAAGGCTATCGATTTTTAAAACCTGTTATTGCTTTAACGATTACTGATTTTATTGAGTTTGAAAATACTGATAAACTCATTTCTCGGTTTGTATTTAAAGAAAAAACTCAAAACTTTAATTATTCTGAAAATGACTTAGAATTAGTGTTTGTGGAATTACCCAAATTTCAGAAATCCTTAGAAGAATTAGAAACGTTAACGGATAAATGGATTTATTTTATGCAAAAGGCTCGATTATTAGAATCTGTTCCTGAAACGTTGGAAAGTGTTCCTCAAATTCAACGGGCGTTTCAAATTGCTAATCAAACCAATTTAACCCGTGAAGAATTGGATGAAGTTGAAAAACGAGAACTGTTTTTACAGGATCAAAAAAATGCAATTACTTTAGCTCAAAATGAAGCAAAACGTGAAAAAGCAATAGAAATTGCTCGTCAACTTTTAAATATTTTAGATGATCAAACCATCAGTCGAACAACAGGATTGAGTTTAGAAGAAATTCAAAATTTGCGTTATTTTCGTTCTTAAACTCTCAACTCTCAACACAGATATCGACCATATTTGGCAATAATAGGGGTCTTATTTGGTTGTTGATTCGTTAACCAAGCCCATAATTGATCTCCCCAGGAAAAATGCCACCATTCATTGGGGTGTTGTTGAAATCCTGCGGTTTTCATCACTTTGGATAAAATTTGACGATTTTGATGATAGTTTTGTTCCGTTGGGTCTGAACTCTTTTCAAAATAATTGGGGTAAGATCGAGGAGAAATTTCATCAATTTCTGACCCCATATTCAGCCATTTTCCGGTTTCATTTACTAACGTAATATCCAGTGCTGCACCTGTACTATGGGGGGGCGGTGTAGTGGGATCTAAACTGGGAGATGCCCAAAATTGATAAACTTCTGTTAAGATAGATTGGTGTTGTTCTGCGGAAAGAGAGTGTTGATTTAATCCCCGTTCTTTTAATAACTGATTAAAAGAATAATCTACCATAAATTGTTGTACTTCTACCGGACGATAGGCATCAAAAATGAGGATTTTCCAGTTAGGATAATTGTCTTGTAATAGCAATTGTGCGGTTAGTAAACGCTCTAAAACACTTTGTCTTAAATAATAGGGAGAATCTACCGCAGAAAGATGATAAGGCGCACCTAATTTTTGATAAGCGTGGGGAGTTTCTATTGCAAATTTTTCTAAGGGAATCTTAACGAGAGGTTCACCGCAGTCTTGAATGGTAATTTGTTGATAAGGTTTCATAATATTTGTTAATTTTAAGTAGTAAGCCCTTCAGGGCTTAGAGTCCTAAAGGACTCACTACGGCTTAGAGTCCTAAAGGACTCACTACGGTTTAGAGTCCTGAAGGACTCACTACGGTTTAGAGTCCTGAAGGACTCACTACGGTTTAGAGTCCTAAAGGACTCACTACGGTTTAGAGTTTCGGGATGCAATAACCGCATAAAAGGGATCGCTTCCTCCCATTCCTAACATTTGCATAAATAGAGGGGTTTTAGATTGGTTAGAAATAACTTCTGGGGAACTAAATCCGGGTAAATTGTTGATTTGGACTGAATTAAAATAACCCTTGACTAATTCGATGCGATGGGCTTCAGTTTCTTCTCGCCAAGCTGCGATCGCTTTTTGATAAAACATTCGATTAGAAAAGCTAATAATGGAAATTCCACCCGGTTTTAAAATTCGATGAATTTCTGAGACAATGGCTTCAGGATATTGTAAATATTGAATTGAGACACAGATTAAAACCGCATCAAACTCTTGATCTGATAGGGGAAGTTTAGGATTTTGATTTAAGTCTTGAATAAAATAATGATCAAGTTGAGAATTTTTTGCTAATTCTTCTTCGTTCATCCCATGTCCTTCAACATGAGCAAATTCAATATCATTGGGAAGATGAGACACCCAACTACTCATTAAATCTAAAATGCGAGTTTGGGGTTTTAAACGGTTTCGATAGAGGGTGGTTAACTGATCAATAAAGGCTTCATCGACGTGGGTAACAAAACGAGGAAAAGAGTAAAATAGAGAGTCGTCTGTCTCGTCTAATTTAATCCGTTGATGACGTTGAAGTAACATAATGGGATTGATTAAGCGTGAGTTCAATTCGATTGAGTAATCTGAATATTAAGAATTGTATCTTATTTTCAATTAAATGGCTATAATGATTCTAATATTGATTTATTAGTCAAAAAACAAGATTCAGAATCGATCTGAAACATACGATAGAAACTCATGCCTCGTACACCTATATTAACCTTTGATCGGGGTACATTATTATTACATCCACCTCCACAGGGAAAAAGTTGGATTGATTTTGCGACCTGGGATGATCGGGTGGAAAAATTTAGAATTCCAGCTTATTATTATCGTAGCTTAGTGGAAACATTACGCAAGAATCAGGTTAATTTTATTGATCAAGCTCAGGGTTTTAATACTTTAGAATTAACCCCTAGTTTTGAAATGCCTCCCTATGTTCATCAACAGGAAGCTTTAGAAGCTTGGCAACAGGTAGGAAGTCAAGGCGTTGTCGTTTTACCCACGGCTTCTGGGAAAACTTATTTAGCTCAATTAGTCATGCAAGTGACGGGATATAGCACTTTAATTGTGGTTCCCACATTGGATTTAATGCACCAATGGTATGCCCATTTATTGGCAGCTTTTCCTGATATTGAAATTGGATTATTAGGGGGAGGATCGAAAGATAGAACCCCGATTTTAGTGGCAACTTATGATAGTGCAACTATTCATTGTGAAACGTTAGGCGATAAATATGGGTTATTAATTTTTGATGAATGTCATCACTTACCAACGGATTTCTATCGCGTCATTGCTGAATATTCCCTCGCTCCTTATCGGTTAGGACTAACAGCAACTCCTGAGCGTTCTGATGGTAGACATAGCGATTTATCGATCTTAATTGGGTCTACCGTTTATCGAAAAACACCGGAACAGTTAGCAGGAGGAGCATTAGCAAGTCATAAAGTTGTCCAAATTTTAGTTAAACTTTCTCCTAAAGAACGAGAAATTTATCAAGAACAAATGAAAATTAGAAATGAATTTATTAAAGAGAATAATATTAAATTATCCAGTTTAGAAGGCTGGAAACAATTTGTGATGTTAAGTGCGCGATCGCCTTTAGGAAGACGGGCAATGTTAGCCCACCGACAAGCGAAAGATATTTCATTATGTACCAATGGAAAATTAAGAATATTAGCTGATTTACTCGCTCAACATTATCCTGAAAAAACCTTAATTTTTACAGCCGATAATTCTACGGTTTACCGAATTTCTCAAACCTTTTTAATTCCAGCTATTACTCATCAAACCCCCATTAAAGAACGCCATGAAATTTTAACTAAATTTCGAGAAGGAGAGTATAAAACCCTGGTTGCATCCCATGTTTTAAATGAAGGGGTTGATGTTCCCGATGCTAAAATTGCAATTATTTTATCAGGAACCGGATCAGAACGGGAATATATTCAACGGTTAGGGCGAGTTTTACGCAAGGGAAATACCCCCAATAAACAGGCGATTTTGTATGAAGTGGTTACGGAAGATACCAGCGAAGAACGTACCGCCCAACGTCGTAAAGGAGAAACGAAATCTAAACCCCTACCTCCGAAAAAAGCCTCGAATTCTGGTTATCAACAATTAGATATTTTTCAACCGACTCCTCTATATGGTCGCGGCAATTCTCAAAGCAAACGGGTTGCTGAATCTTCTGAACAATGGAATACTTCAGAAGATTCTGAATATAATAGGGAACAGGAAGAAGCAAAAGACTTTAATCTCTAGGTTTTCTGCATCAGCTTTGGTTAATCACTGTGTTTGTATGGCTACTCTATGATAGGATTTAAAAATATATTTTTTTACAACCATCTTGTGAATTTAGGAACCTTAATTTATCATGCTACCTTCTGAACTTTTAAGTTATAAACAACAGGGAGAAACGGTTATTCCCCTGCGTTTAAATATTGATACAAAACATATCAATCTAGCAACGGATGTGATTCAATGTTTTGAAGAATCTGTGAATCAAACCCAAGGGGAACTGAATAAGAAATTACAGGAATTTGAAGGGGATAGTCCTGACTATCGGTTGAAACGAGGATTAGCTCATTTATTAAGAAGTAGTTTTTGTACCTTTGAGGTTGTTAGTCCCTTAGAACCTGTAGAATTACGACAAAAAGTATTTGCATTAGCGGCGAAAACTGTCCCCAGTTCGGCGGCGACAGAACACACCTTAGAACAGGTAGCAACTCAACTCAGCCAAGACTTAAATCGAGAGGTTTTACCGCATCAAATTTTATCAGGTCTTTATGCAGATTTACAGGAAAATCGAATTTTAACCCAATTAGATTCTCCCACTCCAGAAGCGTTATTACATCGGTATAATGTATCTCAAGTTCAGGGGATTTTCTATCAAGCGAGTCAAATTATTATTAACGCCTATCGCAATGACCCAGGGGAATATAAATTATTATTTCGATATTTAAAATTATTCCAATTAATGACGTATATTGAAGGAGATGCAGATCAAGGATTTACCTTAACCATTGATGGGCCGACCAGTTTATTTAAAGCCAGTACCCGCTATGGTTTATCTTTAGCTAAAATGATTCCGGCTTTACTTCATGTGACAAAATGGAGTTTAAAGGCGAAATTACAACAACGTGACCCCTATACTCGTGTGGTGAGAACGGGTTATTTTAGTTTAAATTCTGATTGCGGTTTGGTCAGTCATTATCCACCGGGTAAACCCTATGATAGTATGATTGAACAATCTTTTGCTGAACGTTGGAATAAGTTAAAAACTGAATGGAAATTAGAACGTGAAGTGGATTTAATTCCCCTTCCGGGGAGTGTGATGATTCCTGATTTTCGGTTAGTTCATCCTGATGGACGGGTGTTTTTATTAGAGATTATTGGCTATTGGCGACCGGAATATTTACAGAAGAAGTTTTATCAGGTTCAACGTTCTGGATGTGATACTTTAATTTTAGCGATTTCTGAACGGTTGAATTTAGAAAATGCTGGCATTAATATTAATCGTCTCCCGGTTCCTGTGGTATGGTTTAAGGATAAGTTATCGCCTAAAGCAGTATTAGATATTTTGGAAAATCAAGCCTAAAATATTATTCATACCCTGATAAAGATTATAGTCAATTTCAATCTCTGTAGTAAGCCCTTCAGGGCTTTCTTCTTGCACTTTCAATCCCTGAAAGGGATTATAGCTGATTTCAACAAAAAGATCTGAATTAATTTGGGGTTCATACTTTTTGAGAGTTTCAATCCCTGAAAGGGATTATAGCTGATTTCAACCCTCCAAATTGAAATTGACTACAGTTACACCATTGTTTCAATCCCTGAAAGGGATTATAGCTGATTTCAACGATCGGTTCTTCGCTGGCTTCTGGCGGGAGTTTTGGTTTCAATCCCTGAAAGGGATTATAGCTGATTTCAACAGATAGAAGTTACGTCAGTATCGGAGTCAGTTTTAGTTTCAATCCCTGAAAGGGATTATAGCTGATTTCAACTTTCAACCTGTTCATAAGCAAGGGATACCAGAAAGTAAAATGTTTCAATCCCTGAAAGGGATTATAGCTGATTTCAACACAACAACAGTTAACCAATTTAGATTCTATTCAAAAAAATGTTTCAATCCCTGAAAGGGATTATAGCTGATTTCAACTTATCGCTCTTACCCTTAGCTATCTCAGGCATAAGCGTTTCAATCCCTGAAAGGGATTATAGCTGATTTCAACCACCAATGCGTTTGATTTTCCAGTAGGGTTGAATATTAGAGTTTCAATCCCTGAAAGGGATTATAGCTGATTTCAACTGGAATCATGTATTTCAACGACAGGAAAGAACGCTTACAGTTTCAATCCCTGAAAGGGATTATAGCTGATTTCAACAGAAACGAACAAAGCAGGATTTAACGTATTCGGGTTTCAATCCCTGAAAGGGATTATAGCTGATTTCAACTAGGGTTATCACCTCTTTCTGTATCATAGTGTTCTATCGGGTTTCAATCCCTGAAAGGGATTATAGCTGATTTCAACAGGACAAATTTAGAGAAGTTCATCAGGCAGTTAAAGTTTCAATCCCTGAAAGGGATTATAGCTGATTTCAACTTCATCTGTCTGATCCTTTACCGTGTAGTGTTCCGTTGTTTCAATCCCTGAAAGGGATTATAGCTGATTTCAACGGGGAACGGATAAGCGCGATCACTGCCGCTCCAGCGTTTCAATCCCTGAAAGGGATTATAGCTGATTTCAACTTCCGGTTTAATCACAGTTATTGCACCTTGTGGAGTTTCAATCCCTGAAAGGGATTATAGCTGATTTCAACTATTATAACGGTTGATGCTATCTTTCCCGTCTACTGGAAGGTTTCAATCCCTGAAAGGGATTATAGCTGATTTCAACGCGGGGGGTTTGAGTATGCTTTTTTTATAACTTCCGAAGTTTCAATCCCTGAAAGGGATTATAGCTGATTTCAACCCTTTATTGATGGTTGAGAGGGTTAAATTTGAAACAAAAGTTTCAATCCCTGAAAGGGATTATAGCTGATTTCAACCATTAACTCTCTCATCCTTACCCCCAATGAATGGTTTCAATCCCTGAAAGGGATTATAGCTGATTTCAACCCACCCCTCCCCTTGAAAACTGATCCACTGATCCAGTTTCAATCCCTGAAAGGGATTATAGCTGATTTCAACAAACCGGGTTCAACATCTTCTATCTGTTCACCAAACCAAAGGTTTCAATCCCTGAAAGGGATTATAGCTGATTTCAACTCACACCAGTCATAAATAGATTGACGACTTTTTAGTTTCAATCCCTGAAAGGGATTATAGCTGATTTCAACCATCGCCCCTCTAACAAAATCCTCAATCCTATCATCATTCAGTTTCAATCCCTGAAAGGGATTATAGCTGATTTCAACAATAATTCCTTCGGGGTATCTTGATATTGACGTGAATTAAGAAAGTTTCAATCCCTGAAAGGGATTATAGCTGATTTCAACTGTAGTGCTTCCGATACATCTCTGTATACCCTTCTGTTTCAATCCCTGAAAGGGATTATAGCTGATTTCAACTAGATCATTTTTTAACGCTAATAACGCTCCATCCTTACCCGTTTCAATCCCTGAAAGGGATTATAGCTGATTTCAACTGGACTCAAATCTTCCCTGGATTAATGGCAAAAATCGTTTCAATCCCTGAAAGGGATTATAGCTGATTTCAACTGCCTGCTCAAACTTCTCTAAGTCTCTCTGCCTCTGTTCTGTTTCAATCCCTGAAAGGGATTATAGCTGATTTCAACTTGAGAAGGAATAGATTTGTTAACGCTACGGAGAGTTTCAATCCCTGAAAGGGATTATAGCTGATTTCAACCGCAGGCTTCTGAGAGCCTTAATCTATGAGGTTTTCAAGGTGCGATCGCGCCAACTTGATCTGAATATACCATTTCAGCCATCGACTTAGCAAGAGGCAAAAATCAAAAAACGCTAAAACCCTCTTCAGATATAGCGTTTAAGAACTGCGACAACCCCATTGAACCCTCAACAGACCTCAAACCCAGAACAGACAACAGTTTCAGACGTGAATTTCAGCCCTGGGAATTTCAACAGCGATAGGTTAGCGCAACTTCGGGGGATACTCAAATATTAGAGGATGAGACGGTTTCTGACTTCAATTTCAATAATCTCTTAATTTTGTTGAACTTGGATAAATTCAATATGGGGTAAAAGGGGATCTTTAATCATACCAATTCCCGCAAAACCCCAGCGCTGTAAAATCGGTTTAATTTGCGAACCTGTAATTGATTCTACCGCAAATCTATCTTTCAAATCCCCCGCGTGTTTGTTTAAATAACCCAAGGCATCAAATTGTTCTGAAAATAATAATAAATAACTTGATGGCCTATCCGGGTTAGGACGGGCGGTGACATAACGGCCATCAGATCTCGCTCTAAGAATATAATAAACTTCTGAAAACATTTTAACACAATCCTCAGCGTTTTTAAACAAAATGAAACGATGGAAAACCCTCAAATTTTAACGTAAATCTTCTAATTTAATTCGAGGGTCAACGGCTTTTAAGAGTAAATCTGCTAATAAATTACCAATAATTAACATCACCGCCCCCATCATTAAACTCGCCATAACTAAATATAAATCCTGTTGTTGTACGGCTTGCAAGATTAATTTACCTAATCCCGGCCAATTAAAAAAGGTTTCCGCAATAAAAGCTCCTCCTAATAAACTGGCAAATTCAAAGCCTAATAATGTAATTAAAGGATTAACCGCATTGCGGAGGGCATGAATATAAATAACACGATTTTCAGGGAGTCCTTTCGCCCTAGCGGTTTGAATATAATCTTGACGTAAAACATCTAAAAGCTGCCCCCGCATTAACCGTTGTAACCCAGCAAAACTGGTAATACTTAAGGCTAAGGTGGGTAAAATACTATGCCAAGCAATATCCGCTATTTTTCCCAAGGGGGATAAATCTGGGAAATTAATACTGGTCATTCCACCAACGGGAAATAAGGGGGAGGTTTTTTGAGCTAAAAACAATAATAATAAAGCTGTGATGAAACTGGGAAAGCCTTGTCCGGCGTAACTAATCACTTGTAAAAATCGGTCAATGAAACGGTTTTGATGAACCGCCCCAACAATGCCTAACGGAATTCCAATTGCCCAAGTGATAATTAAGGATAAAATGGCTAATAATAACGTAGCCGGAACTCGTTCTAAAAGCAAAGAAGTAACAGACCGTTGATTGGCAAAACTATAGCCAAAATTGCCGTAACCAACAATTTGCCCTAACCAATACCAATATTGTTCCCAAGCCGATTTATCAAGGCGAAATTGTTGCCGCAATTGGTCTAAGGTTTCCGGTGAAATTTGGGGATTATTCGAGAGGTTATCTAAATAATCTCCAGGGGCAAGTTGAGTAATGGTAAAACATAAAGCCGAGGCTAAAAATAGCGTTAAAATAGCTTGTAATAATCGTTTGCCAATATAGACCAATGTTTCACTCATCATCTGGATTTTCCCCTTTTATAACCTGCAAATAACGTCACGGAAAACCTGGAATTATTAATCGTATTGTAACAAGCTAATCACCGGAACATCGGGCAATTGTTCTCGACCCTTTAAACCCGTGAGTTCCACAACAAAACAAAATCCGGCAACGGTAGCCCCCGCTTGTTGAACTAATTCAGCCGTCGCTTTTGCTGTCCCACCTGTGGCAATTAAATCATCTACAATTAACACCCGATGTCCTGATGAAATTGCATCTTGGTGCATTTCTAAACAATCCGTGCCATATTCTAATTCATATTCAGCCCGATAGACGGCGGCGGGTAATTTTTTAGGTTTACGGATAGGAACAAACCCCACGTCTAATTGATAAGCTAAAGGCATTCCAAATAAAAATCCCCTCGACTCCATTCCGAGAATATAGTCAGGAGACAAAGGACGACATTTTTCCGTTAAACAATCAATGGTATACCGTAGTCCTTGGGGGTCTTGTAACAAAGTCGTAATATCTCGGAATAAAATTCCAGGTTTAGGAAAATCGGGAATTTCCCGAATGAGAGACTTTAAATCCATGAGTATTGTAATCAACGAGAACATCGAATAGACTCAGGGAAATTGTCTCTCATTCTGTGCCCTCTGTCGAGTTATTTTTTCCCTTTGTGTTTGCTGTCTTCATCAGGAAAACGAATAATATCATCGTCTCCCAAATATTCGCCATTCTGTACTTCAATCATCACCAAAGGAATCACCCCAGGATTTTCTACGCGGTGGGGGGTATTCATGGGGACATAGGTGGACTGCTTTGGAAGCAGTAAAGTTTCCTCGCCCCCACAAACGACTTTAGCGGTTCCTGCTACTACAATCCAGTGTTCACTGCGATGATAGTGCATTTGGGTACTGATATGATAACCTGGATTGACGACAATGCGATTAATTCGGTAGCGATCGCCTTCTTCAAGTAAACTCACCTGACCCCAAGGCGGTGTCCGAGTTGTACTTTCTTCGGAAATAGGGGTTTGTGCGGTTTTATCTGTGCTCATATTCTTGTCAGTATCAGAGAATACCCATTTTATAACCTAATTTTGGGGTTAAAATCCCTCTTCATCTTACCGATTCATGAATCCGACTTCAACAATTATTATTGAAATTCAAGAATCTGGTCAAAATATTTACCAAGGACTGCCAATTAAAGTAAACGCTGACCAATAATAAGGATGAGTCAAAGTTTGAGGCGGTAAATTTCCCAGTTCTGGCGGCAGCAGAATCTTTTGTTTCTCATCGAGTTGTAAATAACCTGCTTCTAATTTTACCTCCCCTTTTAAAAGTTTAATTTGAGCTTTTCTTAATGCCTCCGCTTTAATTTTAGACCCCTGTAATTGACGATAAAACTCAGTCATTAACCCTAACGTTCCCTCATCACTAACATACCATAAACTCGCTAAAGCGGATTTTACACCCGCTTGAACGGCTAACCCCGCAAATCCGAGTTCTGCGTGTTCATCCCCTAAAGCAGTACGACAAGACGACAATACTAACAACTCCACTGCGGGTTTATTCCATCCTAACTGTCTTAACTGATTTAAACCCAATCGTTCCTTATCCCACAATTGTATAAAAGAATTATCAGGACGTCCGGGGTTAAATTCACTATGGGTCGCTAAATGAATAATTTGATAGGGATAATCTCGCCGTTGACGAATTAAATTATTAATCGTAAAGGCTTGATTCATAAACACATGACCCGACCACATCTGTTTAGTAATTAAATTTAACTCGGTTTCTACCGCAGGTAAGGGTTGTAAATCCACAAACTGACTCGCTCCCATGGCTAAAACTTGCGTATTTTCCAGAGAACGATAACGAGTATCTAATAAACTCAAACTCGGAATTAAACTCAAACTATAATTTTCCACTAAAAAGTGCTGGCCGTCGTGGAGTGCAGCCATCGGTAAACTGCGTAATCCAGCATCTAAACTTAATAATAATGTTTCAATATTACCCGCTTTCAATTCAGATTCAATCGGAGTCATTAACCAGCGATAAAGTTGTTGAGAAGCTGATAAATAATTTTCAGAATTTCGATTTCGTGGATTCGTAATTCCAGTTCTAAACTCCTGAACTTTCGCCATTAATTCGGCATGAGAAACATCAACTCGTTTCAATTGCGGTTTTCCATTTTCCGTTAACACCACCACATCTAAATCATTTTTCCTCAACATCACATAAACCACCGCCGCATGGGTTCCCGTTTCTCGATAAATGCGTTTTAAAACCGATGCTGCATCCGCCGTTGTTAACGAAAAACCTACCACGTCTTGACCGAAATATTCGGCAAATTCATCCCGACGTAATTCCTCTAAGCCAGTAAATCCCCCCCAATTTCTATCCTGTAATTGCGTTTGATTAGCACTAAAGATTAAATTATTAACTTCCCGAATAGGAATCTCTAATTTTTGTTGAGAATTAACGTCTTTTAAGCCCGGAAAACCCATCATCGGGGGCATTCCCGGTGCACCATTTCCAGGAACTAATCGAGAATCCAACTGCAAAATCCCCGGAGAATGATTTGAAAACGGCCCAGAAGTTATCTCCATTGGGGAGTTAGTATGACTTAAAATCATCTGACCTTGAGCATTCACACTCACATGATTTGCTGGACTATTAAAGGGAGAACCTGTTAGTAATTCAGGTAAAGCTAAAGGACTCACCGACCCATTCGCCAGAGTTGCTGTAACCGGGACTTCTAAATTTAACATTTGTCCCATTCCTGATAACTGAACAAAATGACCATTCCCCCCTGGAGTAGGCTGGGGTGCTGCATTTCCTGGTATTGAATGGGGAGCAGGTGAGAGGGGACTGGTTGAAAACATAGAGGGAGAATTAGGCGGTAAAACAATATTATTTCCACCCATCGGTTGATTGGGAATTTGCATGAAATTCCCCGGCATTGGAGAGACAGAGTTAGGGCTAAAAACGGGGGAATTATTAATAGGAATAGCCGGAAAAAATAGCGCGGAATTTAGATTCGAGAGTTGGTTAGGGGGGACAGCACGCCCCTGATGTTCCCCAGGGACAGCCATGACACCCCCAGAAACCCCAGGCATTTCAGCCATCGCCGGAGGAATAAGACCATTTAAAACCAAAAGGGGGATCAATTTTGCTGTGAATCGATGGGTTTTCATGTCGTCTAAACTCCTTAGACATCCGGCGAATCCAGACGCCTATCAATAGTTTAGGATATTTTCTGCCTAAAAAATCCGGCTTTACCAACTCTTTACCGATTGCCTATTTATTTCTTCAACCCTTGATTTAACCATTGCTGCATTAACTTAATTTCCGCTTCTTGAGATGTTAAAATAGCTTGAGCAAGTTGTTGAATTTCCGGGCGTTTTGATTTGGTTTGAGCATCTTTTGCCATGATTAATGCCCCTTGATGATGGGGAATCATCGCGGTGAAAAATCGTTGATCAAAATCTGAATCAGCCGCCCCTAAATCAGCCATCATCATCATTGAATCCATTTGTTGAGAAGACATGGGCATACTATGACCCATAGCAGCATGATAAGCAATGGCATCTTTTGCTTGGGGATACCACGTTTTCCGCCATTCCTGCATCTGAGCAATTTCTTTTTCTTGAGCTTTAATGATGTCTTCGGCTAATTTTTTAACGTCAGGACGAGTCGATTTTTGGAGAACTTGTTGAGCCATATTAATAGCGCCTTGATGATGGGGAATCATGGCATCAATAAAGCGTAAATCATACTCAACATCCCCAGGGCCTAAATCCATGCTCATGCCATGATTTTGACTGAGGATTGTTTCAGAACTAACAGGCGTTGCTGTTGAAGAATTAATCGGTTTAGAAGAGGATTCAACTGTTGTACAAGCACCTAAACTTAAGGTCAGGGAAATTCCGAGAAGGGAAGATAACAAGTCAGGGTTAAATCTCATAGAGTTTGGGTTAAAAATTCAGAATGGAAAGGTGAATCTGTTAGAATAAAAGCGGAGTTAATCTCAGAGGTAAACTCCTCAGTTTTAGTTTGACATTCAAAAATGAAATCAGGATGAAATGATCAAAAATCATCACCCCTCATCGTCTCCTTGGAAAGTTATTCAACTTTTAGCGGAGATTCGTTCTCCTTGGGTAACGGTAATTGCGGAACAATTACAAGATGATCAAGGCAAAATTGTAGACTATTGGCGAGTGGAAAAAGCTGATTCTGTTGTGATTTTAACGATTCAGAATCAAACCTTGATTTTGCCTAAACCTATGTATCGTCCGGGGGTCGGAAAAACCACACTTGATTTTCCAGGAGGACGAGTTTCCTCAGAACAAACACCTTTAGAAGCGGTTCCCTTGATTCTCCAAAAAGAGTTAGGAATTCAATCTCATGAAATTGCTAAAATTCTCACTTTAAATCATGAGGGATGGGCAATTAATAGTTCTTTTTCTAACCAAAAATTATATGGATTTATGGCTGAGATTTTACCGAATATTTCTATCAATCCCGAACAAATTGGAGCAATTTACCCGATTACAACTCAGGGAATTGAAGCGTTACTCAAGGATTTAGTTTGTCTTCAATGTCGAGGAATTTTATTAGAATGGAAACAGCAATTTAAAATAAATTAGCATTTGAAGTATCAACGACAATAACCCGATCTCGTCCCTGTTTTTTAGCTTGATATAAAGCGATATCTGCTAGTTGTAATAACTGATCACAGGAGTTTCCATGATCAGGAAATCCAGCAACTCCAATAGATACCGTAATTCCTTCTAAAAAATTATAGGAATATTCCTGTTGTAAGTTTTTAACTTTGAGGCGGATTCCCTCAGCAATCATTTGAGCGATTTGAAGATTGGTATTCGGTAAAATAAAGACAAATTCTTCACCGCCATAGCGATAAGCCATATCAGAAATACGGAGAACATCTTGTACCGTTTTACTCACCAATTTCAGAACAATGTCTCCGGCTTTGTGACCAAACTTATCATTAAAATCCTTAAAATAATCAATATCTGTCATTAAAATACTTAAACATTCTTGCACCTTTTGTGCTGAATTGAGTACCTGGGGAAATACGGTGTCTAAATATCTGCGATTAAATAATCCTGTTAGGGAATCATGAATACTATCATAATGTAAGCTTTCTTCTACCAGATTACTATGTTCAATCGTGGTTTCCAAAATTAACTCTAAATCATTTTTTTCCTGACGTAATAAACCAACTAACGATTGCAGGTGTTCTTGAGAAGCTTGGAGTTTCATTTGCGCTAAATGACGTTCGTGAATTTCTGCTTTTAGTTGTTGATAGGATTTCTGTAATTGAGCTTCTACTAAATCCCCATGAGCCGTCGTAATTTCTAATAAAATTTCTAGATCAGCTTTTTCCTGCTTCAGGGTTTTAATCTTCTGGCGGAGTTCGTAAATACAGTCCAGTAGTTGTTTTTCAGAACAAGGATCATTTTCCATTAATTTATGCTAGTCTTAAAGGATGAAATAATAAGGAAAGTTGTCTAAATTTAATATACATTTAAAATTCATCCTATTCCAATTGGATGAGTTAACTATAGCAAGAGTTCAGTGGCGGTAATCGCACAGTTTCGTCCTTTAGCTTTTGCTTGATATAAAGCGGCATCAGCCGATTCAGCGATTTGCAAACTCGATAATCCGTGGACGGGAAAAGTCGCAATTCCCAAAGAAATTGTCAGATTTTCCCAAAATGGGTCATGCTTTTCTAGCCTCAATCTTTCAACTCCTAAACGCAGTTTTTCTGCTAAAATTTTAGCTTCTTCTAAAGACGTTCTGGGTAAAATCAGCATTAATTCTTCCCCTCCATATCGACAAGCTATATCTGATTGACGAATATTGCCAATCAAAAATTGACTGATTTCCTGTAGAACCACATCTCCGACTTGATGACCCCATTTATCATTAAACCTTTTAAAATTATCGATATCAATCATAATAACACTGAGGACTTGCTGATATTCCTGGGCATATTTGAGATGACGGTCTAAGGATTTTTCCTGATAACGCCGATTAAACAAACCAGTCAAGGGATCTCGAATGCTAAGATTGTGAGTATATTCTTCAATAAAATCTCCATGAGCCGTTGCTGTTTCCAAGATAATTCTCAGATCATGATTGGCTTGGCTGACCGTTTCCAGTAAGCTTCTAAGTTGACGTTCTGATGCTTTTAATTTAGCTTCAGCCAGTTTTCGCTCTCGGATTTCTAAGTGCAATTGTCGGTTGGATTCATATAATTGAGATTCTACTAAATCAGCATGAACGGTTGTTGCTTCTAATAAAATTTCTAAATCCAACTTTTCCCGTTTCAAGGTTTCTAACTCTTGAGAGAGTTTTTGCATTTCCAAGAACAGTTCAGAGACTGAGTGGGGGGTAGTTTGCTGCATCTTTAAAGTATCCCTCTGGTCTATAAATAAATACTTTAGTTTAGCCTTTAGCCTTCATGGGTCATGGAAATGAAAGAAATTATTTAATCTTGAGTTCTAAAGTCGGCATTAATCGTTGTAAATTTTTTAGGGATTTTCCCTGCCAGGGAATTGTATTAGAGGCTAAAATAATTAATCCCATTTCTTTTTTTTGACGAACTTTAATAACAAATTTAGACAGCATATTAATCCCTGAACTATTCAAAAACTCTAACTCTTGGAGATCCAGGGTAATCAGGGCGGGTTCTTCTACCAAAATATCATTCAGTAACTTAATCACAGGATTAGTATCTTCAAGTCCACTCAAACGCAATGAACCTGATAAAGTGATGGTATTGGTATTACTCTCATAGCTCACTTGATAATCTTCCGTTTTAAATTCTTTCATCACCATTGTTATAATCCTTATTTTTTAGAGGTAAATTAAACGTGGAATTTTAAAGTTTAAATGGCAAGTTGAACCATTGTTGTGACGTTGACAATTTTAGGTTCTGTTTGAATGGTTTCAAATTTCCATCCCAATCGAGCGAAGTAATCATTAATCATGGTTAAATACCCTAAACCCGACTGGGTATCATTTTCTAAGTTTTGTTCAATTTGCTGAATGTACAATGTTTCAGTATCAGAATTTATGAGTTTTTCAATAAATTCTTTAAAGGGCTTAACCGCTTCAGGAGTAATGCTATTCACAACAACAAAGATTAGTCTATCTGTTTTTAAATACAGTTGAATACTAATAGGTTGATTGACTGTATCATCGCTAAATTTCATCGCATTTTCTAATAATTCATTTGCAATAAAACTAACGGAACTTTTAATTTCATTTTGTCGAGATGAAGTCGCTTGATCATATTCACTTTTGGGAAAAAATGTTGTTACATAATCAGCCATAAAATTAGCTGACAATTCATTGTTCCGCCAACGCTGTTTGAGTGGCATGGAATAGGGAGAGAAACCAATCATCAGAAATTCGTTACTGACGGGAGGAACTTCAACAAAGTCGCCAAAAATCTCGGTCATAAATTCTTTAAGTGATAACAAACAAAAGGCTATTGAGCTAATCATTTTACTTTTTTACAAAAAGTAAACGAAGGTAAAATAAATAAATTTAGGGAAAAGCACTAAAACAGTGGGAGTCGAATCTCTAAGTGTAACTGGTCTAGGGTGAGTGTAAACAATCTAACCCCATAAAGCAGTCTGGTGAACGGTTGTCAACTTCCCGATTGAAATCTTAGACCTAGATTACTGAACTTGTGTACAAGCTGTCAAGAAACAATTAATCTAGATCCTCCCAGTCTAAAATTTAACTCCTTTTCTGTTTCTTTCAAGCTGAATTTGCTGATCCTGTGGAAACAATGCAGATTACCTTGAGAAAGATTGCAGCACACGCTGTAAATAAATTTGAGCGACTTGATCCGATGGATTTTCCCGCAAACAGGTTTCAAAACAATGAGCCGATTCAGGAAAGGCTTCCAGATGATAGAGGGTTAAGGCTTGTTCAAATAACGTTTTTGTTGCCACTTTTCTGCGATATAAATCGGGCGGATCAGCATCAAAAACTTCAAAAACTGATACCATTTCTGATTTGCCTTTCACCCTAACTTTATCAATCACACGGAAGGAATAAATATTGGGATCTTCCAGTCGCAAAAAGGTATGTTCACTAATTAATAAAGGGATGCAATAACGTTTACTTAATTCCTCTAGTCTAGCCCCTAAATTTACAGCATCGCTAATAACGGTACTATCCATTCTGTGTTGTCCACCCACGATCCCCAGCATTAAATCCCCCGTATTAATTCCAATACCAATTGTAATCGGAGGACGATTAGGACGTTGACGAGTGAGATTATATTCTGACAAGCGTTGTAACATTGAAATTCCAGCTTTGACGGCATCATCAGCACTCCCTCCAAACAGTGCCATAATCGCATCGCCAATATATTTATCAATAAAGCCTCGATTTTCTGTAATCGCAGGTTCCATCCGCGATAAATAGGCATTAATAAATTTAAAGTTATCTTCAGGAGTCATCCGTTCAGACAGTTGGGTAAAACTACGAATATCTGAAAATAAAATCGACATTTCTTTTTGTACCGCATCCCCCGATTTAACATCCACTAAACTTTCATAGCCTAAAAACGATAAAAATTGATTCGGAACAAATCGACCCGCCGCATCCGTTAATTGTTCTTCTTCATCTAAGGCTAATTCTAAATTACAATTAATCTCAAACATTTCTTCAATAAACCGTTGCCGTTCTTCTTCGGCTCGTCGGCGTTCTGTAATGTCTTGAAACACGCCAATGGCATAGGCAATTTGTCCCCATTCATCATAAATTGGGGTTCCCCAAGTTTGTAAGGGAATAATCCGCTCTAAATATTGAATTTCTAATTGATCAACACTGCCAATTCCCTCATGCAAAGCTTTAAAAATAGGTAAATTTTCTAAGGGATAGGGTTTCTTAATATCTGAGGATGAATTAGAATAAATATTCAATTTTAAAGGAGGATCAGAAAAGAAAACTTTGTTTCCTAATAACTCTTTAACCACTTGATTCGTATAGTATAATTTTCCGGTTGCATCCACAACCACAACTCCTAATGGAATCGCTTCTAAAAGTTGATAGAGTCGTTGATTTTGTACCCGTAATTCCGTCATTAAATCCAAATTTTCGGTTTTAAGCCGTTGGTTGAGTAGGGTAATTTCTTGATAGGCTTGGGTTAATTGAGTTTTCTGAGCTTCAACGGTTTGTTTTTCTTTTTTTAATTGGGTGAAGCTGTCTCGTAATTGAGCTTCTTTCTGCTGAAGAAGGGCAACTTTTTCTTCTAAACCTGCATAAAGACGGCGTAATTGTCGAGTCATTCGGTTAAAAGCGATCGCTAATTGTCCGATTTCATCATCGGTTGTTACTGGCGCGACTAAGGTTAAATCTCCATCCGATACTTGAGTTGCCGTGTGAGTAATTGCTAAAATGGGACGAGTAATTTGTCGAGCTAAAATATAGACTCCTAGAGCTAAAATAACCGCCGAAGTTAATCCGACTGATAAAATAATCCAAGCCAATCGATGGGCTGGTGCATCGGCTTCTGATTGGTGCATTTCTACTAATAATGCTAAGTCTCGTTGATCTAACCACCGATAAACCCCAATGACTGGAATTCCTGCATAGTTTAAATAGATTTTGCGACCGTCTTCTCCTGCTAACGCCGCTTCAATTCCCCGGCTATGAATCTCAGCCGGAAAGTCCTTTCGACCAAAACCTTCGGCGGTGACAAACCTCTGAGATCGATCCACTAAATAAGTTTCCCCACTCTTACCTAAACCGGTTTTATCAAAAACAATTTCTTCCATTTTTTTCAGGTTTAGATGAGTGACTAGCACCCCAAAGACCTTCTGATCTTGTCCAATAATGGGTGTGGCAATGGTTAAAGTGGGTTTATTGGTGATCGACGAAAAATAAATATTTTGTACAAAAGTATGGTAACGACCTTCTTTAAAATATTGTTCGTTAAACCGATATTGGCCTTCAAATTGGGGATTGGTCGAAAAAATAACTTTTCCGTCCTTAGCCCTCAAAAGCTGCACTTTCTTTAAGTCTGGTTTGGCCGCTAGAGCAGAAGCCATATACTGCTTAATTTGAGTATAGGCATCCCTCCATTGGGGGGAACGCGCATCCACCGTCAATAGAATCGCTGCGGCTGTTTTGAGATCGGGTAATTGTGCTAAAGAAACGGTTGCATTTTTTTGGTTCTCCACCCATAGATTTAACGCTTCTTCTTTCAGGGTAGCCGTCACTTCCAATCGGTCAAACACCAACTGTTGAATAGAGGCTTTGGCGCTTTGAAAGGCGATGGCCCCCACACAGAAGACGGTTACTACAGATAACAGTAAAAAGTAGACCACAAGCCTGGACATCAGGCTTTTTGTCCAGAATTTCATTCAATTGGCCCTTCATCACCTGTCACAACTCACGTTTTCAAGGTCTTTTGTCTGGTTAAGGACTTTCTTTTACCTATATTAGCTAGTTCCGAAAGAACTCATTACAGCAGCCTCAATTGGTGATCCTTATTTTATCGGGTTTCGGTTGACCCTTGAGTATTGAGGCTTTATTGTTGAGAATCCCTCACACCTGACCCTTGAGTTCATGCCAAAATTGAGGAACTGTTCACTTGAAATTTACCTCCATGTCAAGACCTACCGTCTATTTAGCGATTACAAATCATGGATTTGGTCATGCTGTGCGATCTGCTGCCGTTGCCAATGAAATTCAAAAGCGTTGTCCTGATGTGTTATTAATTCTGGTGACAACAGCACCTCGATGGTTATTAGAATCTTATCTGGAGGGGGATTTTATTGTCCGTCCCCGTGCTTTTGATGTGGGAGTAGTGCAGCCTGATAGTTTAACAATGGATCAAGCCGCAACCTTACAGCAATGGCAACAAATTCGCCAACAAGACCGTTCAATTATTGCCGGGGAAGTCAGTTTTATTAAACAAAATAAAGTTAATTTAATTTTAGCAGATATTCCTCCCTTAGCTTCTGCGATCGCCTCATCTGCGGGAATTCCCTGTTGGATGATGGGGAATTTTGGTTGGGATTTTATCTATCGAGATTGGGGGGAAGAGTTTATGGAATTAGCGGATTGGATTTCGGGTTGTTTTAGTCAGTGCGATCGCTTATTTCGCTTTCCTCTCCATGAACCGATGACGGCTTTTCCCCATACCATTGATGTCGGTTTAACGGGGGGAAATCCTCGGTTTAATTTAGAGGCTTTGAGAGAAAAATTAGGAATTACGACTCCTCCTGAAAAAACTATCTTATTAACCTTTGGCGGTTTAGGATTAAATGCGATTCCAGTTCATAATTTTGAACAATATTCTGATTATACTTTTATTACCTTTGATGTAAATTTACCCTCTTTCCCGAATTTAGTTCAAGTGAGTAATTTTTTGCAATTACCGGATATTCATTCCCATTTATTTCATTTGCGTCCGGTGGATTTAATGCCTTTGTGTGGACAAGTTATTTCTAAACCGGGATATAGTACCTTTGCGGAAGCTTTACGCTTAGATATCCCTTTAATTTCTTTAACCAGAGATGGATTTGCCGAAGCCCCGGTTTTATTAGACTGGTTACAAAATTATGGGGTGCATCAAATTATCACAGCTAGTGATTTTTTTGAAAATAATTGGGATTTTATCAATCAACCCCTCCAACAACCTCACCTTTCGGAAAGATTAGATAAAAATGGCAATGAAGCGATCGCTCAAGCGGTTGTTGACTATCTTTTGAATTGCCTTTAGAATATAAAAGCTAAAGCCCTGAAGGGCTTACTACGAGTTTGGATTATGGCATATTATCAAGAAATCTTGGAGATTAAGACCAGTGGTAAATCATTTTCTAATATTACCCATTATGTTCAAGAAGTTGTTAAAAATTCGGGGATAAAAATCGGAATTTGTCATTTATTTTTACGACATACTTCCGCCAGTTTAATCATTCAAGAAAATGCTGATCCTGATGTGTTACGGGATTTAGAGAATTTTTTATCGAAATTAGTTCCTGAAGGTAATTATTATATTCATGATGCAGAAGGCTTAGATGATATGCCAGCCCATATTAGAACTGTTCTCACCCATACCTCTGAACAAATCCCCATTTCCCAAGGACGATTATTATTAGGAACCTGGCAAGGAATCTATCTTTGGGAACATCGACGCCATCGTCATACCCGTGAATTAGTGGTACATATTATGGGGGAATAATATTAATAATCCTTAGAGTTCATCAGGATTAATCCCCATTTCTCTTAAGCGTTCTGCTAATCGTTGCGATCGCATTTTTTCGGCTTCTAACTCCGTTTCAACTGTTTCAATTCGTTCCCGTTCTGCTGCTAATGCTGTTTCTGATTGAGTTGCACGTTGGCGTTCTTCCTCTAACATTTGATTAATCTCAATATAGGAAAAGAATTTCTCCCCATCCGGGCGATAAATTTTTAATTCTTCCCCAGAACAATCAAACCGAATTCCTAAACAGGGACTAATATAATTATTTAAAGATTCCAGAATTTCCAGTCCCTCTTCATGGCGTATCCATCCTTGTAATTCATCTGAATCAGGATTATAAATATAATATTCTTCAACGCCATATCGTTCATAAAACAATAACTTTTTATCCATTTCTACCGTAGAATTACTCGGAGAAAGGATTTCAAACACAACTTGGGGGGCGATATTATTTTCTAGCCATTGTTGATAAGAACCCCGTTCTCCTTTGGGTCTACCCACCACCACCATTACATCAGGGGCGGTCACAATTCGAGGTTTTCCTTCCACTGGATACCAAAATAAATCTCCAGCGACAAATACATTAGGATCATTTGCAAACATCCAATCTAAATTTTGCTGAATTACAACAATCCAGCGAAATTGTTTGGTATTATCCGCCATCGGTTTACCGTCACTTTCTGGATAAATAATTTCTGTTGAAGATAAAGATTGCATCTGGGAAACCATAAGTCAATCGAGATAGTCGAATAAGATCACTGCATTATTACTATTCTATTAACAATGGCGGGGTGAGTGTATTTTTCTTCCCACCCCCACCCCAAAACTTACCAACTAGACATCACTTCTCTAGCGGCTGCTAAGGTTTTTTCAATGTCTTCATCCGTATGGGCTAAAGACGTAAACCCGGCTTCAAATTGAGAAGGCGCTAAATAAATTCCCCGCTCTAACATTCCGCGATGGAAACGGCTAAATTTAGCTAAATCGGATTTTTTAGCATCCTCATAATTGTGGACTGGCCCTTGGGTAAAAAATAAACCAAACATTCCACTAATTTGTCCCCCACAAGCCGCATTACCTGTTTCTTTGGCAATTTGTAACAACCCATCACTTAATTTTTTGGTGATTTTATCCAAATATTCATAAGTTCCTGGTTTTTGCAATAACTCTAGGGTTTTGATTCCCGCCGTCATTGCTAAAGGATTTCCCGATAAGGTTCCCGCTTGATACATCGGGCCAGCCGGGGCGACCATGGACATAATATCCCGACGTCCACCATAGGCCCCTACAGGTAAACCGCCACCAATGACTTTTCCTAATGTCGTTAAGTCCGGTGTCACCCCAAATTTCTCTTGAACGCCGCCATACGCAATGCGGAAGCCAGTCATCACCTCATCAAAGACTAATAAAGCCCCATTTTCCTTTGTCAGTACCCGTAACCCTTCCAAAAACCCAGCATCGGGAGGAATAAAGCCAGCGTTGCCTACAATCGGTTCTAGGATGACTCCAGCAATTTCCCCTGGATTTTCATTAAATAGCTGTTTGACGGCTTCTAGGTCATTGTAGGGGGCTGTGAGGGTACTACTGGTGACGGATTTGGGAACCCCTGGGGAGTCGGGTAAACCCAAGGTCGCAACCCCTGAACCCGCTTTCACGAGGAACATATCTCCATGTCCGTGATAGCACCCTTCAAATTTAATCAATTTGTCCCGTCCGGTGAAGGCCCGCATCAACCGCAATACGGATAAACACGCTTCCGTTCCTGAGTTAACAAATCGTACCATTTCAATACTGGGAACCGCATCAATCACCATTTCGGCCAGAACATTTTCTAATACACAAGGCGCGCCGAA
Organism: Planktothrix sp. FACHB-1365; assembly: GCF_014697575.1. GTDB lineage: Bacteria > Cyanobacteriota > Cyanobacteriia > Cyanobacteriales > Microcoleaceae > Planktothrix. Next base: position 865,294 of record NZ_JACJSC010000001.1, read on the forward strand.
ACTGGTTCCTTTTTCTAAAGCGTCTTTAAGAGCATTGATGACATCGGGATGGGTATGACCGCAAATGGCTGGCCCCCAGGAGCCAACATAATCAATATATTGATTGCCGTCAACATCCCAAACATAAGCTCCTTTGACTCTATCAAAGACAATGGGTTGTCCGCCAACGGACTTAAACGCCCGTACCGGAGAATTAACGCCACCTGGCATAATTTTTTGGGCGGCGGCAAAGATTTCTTCTGATTTTGTAGTTATTAAGGGTAGGGTCACTCTGAGATAATCTCCTTGAATGGTAAGATTGTTTAGGTTTGTGCGTTAAAAGCTGTGTGAATATTGCTTTTTTACAGCTTTTTAACAGGCAGGATGCCTGTTCCACAGGAAAACCAACAAGATGATATTGTAGTCAAGTTAGGGTTCTGGTTGTATTGGTTAAATTTATGTCAAGCTCAAAACCCCTAGAATTAAGCCTGTTGAGTCCTATTGATACAATTCGTTACAATGAAAAAGGATTGATTCTGGCCGTTATCCAAGATTGTTTAGAAGGAACGGTGTTTACCTGGGTTTGGATGAATCCAGCAGCGTTAGAAAAAACCTTATCTTCTCAGCAAGTTTGGTCTTGTCAAGACGCAGAAATTGTGTTATGGAATGCAGAAATTTTAGTCAAAGAAATTCGCTACAGTGATGAAAATCCGATGGTAATTATTGGAGTTGAAGAACAACATCAGGAATTATCAGGAAATACCTTATCGGGCTTATTTAATATTATTTGCGATCGCCGTGACTATCCGCAACTGGAATCCTATACTTGTAAATTATTAGCCGGGGGAGATAACAAAATTCTCAAAAAAATTGGGGAAGAATCCGCCGAAGTGGTGATGGCTTGTAAAGACAAAGATAAAGATGCGATCGCCGGGGAAGTCGCTGATTTATTTTATCATACTTTAGTGGCTTTAGCTTATCATGATGTGGATTTGAGAGAGGTTTATCAGAAATTAGAAGAACGACGAAAATAATATTATCAGGTGCGAATATCTTTAACATAACCTCTAAAGGCGAGAAGACCTCGCCCCTACGTTCCTGATTATTAATCATTGAATAAAAAATTGATGATCTTAAATTGAGAATGATTGATTGAGTTATAATCACCTTAAATTCAATCCTATTTTAATTATGATGATTAATCCATCTGATCAGCATATTTCCCATGAAGATTATCTCGAAGGGGAAAAAATTAGCCCCATTCGCCATGAATATATTCGAGGAGAAGTTTATGCAATGGTGGGGGGAAGTGATGCTCATGATACCATTTCTGGGAATTTGATTGCTTTATTTAAAAATCACTTACGCGGTCAAGGATGTCGTGTTTATACGGGAAACATGAAAATTTATATTCAAACCGCCGATGTTTATTATTATCCTGATGTTATGGTAACTTGTGACTCCCGCGACAGAAATAATGGTTATTTTAAACAATATCCAAGTTTAATTATTGAAGTCTTATCTCCCTCAACGGAAGCCTTTAAGCGGGGTAATAAATTTGCCGACTATCGACAGATTGAAACCTTACAAGAATATGTATTAATTAGCCAAAATAAAATTAATATTGAATGTTTTAGACAAAATTTAGACAGACGATGGGAATTGTTTACCTATCAACCCCAGGAAACTCTTCAATTAGACAGTATTAATTTTAGTTGTCCTGTGTCAGAAATTTATGAAGATGTATTAGGATTGAATTAAATGAGTATAATTACACCCTAAATTTTCCTGATTTTCCAAAGATTTAATAAAATTCTACTCAGTTAACAAAAATTGTGATACCATCTTCAACTAATAAGCTAGGGGTGCCTGCTAGGTTCAGGCTGAGAAAAGACACCCTTGGAACCTGAGTCCGGTTAGTACCGGCGGAGGGAAGCTGTTAATAAGAGGAAATTCAAGATGCGGACAGAATGGATTGCCAAACGGCATGGACAGAGCAACGTTTCTCAAATGCACTACGCCCGTCAAGGGGTTATTACGGAAGAAATGAACTATGTTGCTCAACGGGAAAACCTTCCGGCTGAGTTAATCCGGGAAGAAGTCGCACGGGGACGGATGATTATTCCAGCTAATATTAATCATCCCAATTTGGAACCGATGGCGATAGGAATTGCCTCTAAATGTAAGGTTAATGCTAATATTGGCGCCTCTCCTAATTCTTCTAATTTAGATGAAGAAGTTGCTAAACTGAATTTAGCCGTTAAATATGGCGCAGATACGGTGATGGATTTATCCACCGGAGGGGGAAATTTAGATACAATTCGGACTGCTATTATTAAAGCTTCTCCGGTTCCCATTGGTACTGTTCCGATTTATCAAGTTTTAGAAAGTGTTCACGGCAAAATTGAGAATCTCACCCCCGATGATTTTCTCCATGTGATTGAAAAACACGCCCAACAAGGTGTGGATTATATGACGATTCATGCGGGATTATTAATCGAATATCTGCCCTTAGTCAGAAGCCGAATTACCGGAATTGTGTCTCGTGGCGGCGGAATTATTGCCCGTTGGATGCTCCATCATCATAAACAAAATCCTCTTTATACCCACTTTGACGATATTATTGAAATCTTCAAAAAATACGATGTTTCCTTTAGTTTAGGAGACTCTTTACGTCCGGGTTGTACCCATGACGCCTCCGATGATGCTCAACTTTCAGAACTCAAAACCCTCGGACAATTAACCCGTCGCGCCTGGGAACATGATGTACAAGTGATGGTAGAAGGCCCCGGTCACGTTCCGATGGATCAAATTGAATTTAATGTTAAAAAACAAATGGAGGAGTGTTCAGAAGCCCCCTTCTATGTTTTAGGGCCGTTAGTAACAGATATTGCCCCCGGTTATGATCATATCACCTCAGCTATTGGGGCGGCGATCGCAGGTTGGCACGGAACCGCAATGTTATGTTATGTTACCCCAAAAGAACACCTGGGTTTGCCCAATGCTGAAGACGTCAGAAATGGGTTAATTGCCTATAAAATTGCCGCCCATGCTGCGGATATTGCCCGTCATCGGATTGGAGCCCGTGACCGAGATGATCAGTTATCTACAGCACGTTATAACTTTGATTGGAATCGTCAATTTGAGTTATCCTTAGACCCAGAACGGGCGAAGGAATATCATGACGAAACCCTTCCGGCGGATATCTACAAAACGGCTGAATTCTGTTCGATGTGTGGGCCGAAATTCTGTCCGATGCAAACGAAAGTTGATGCAGATGCGTTAACAGAATTAGAAAAATTCTTAGCAAAAGAAAAAGAAGTTGTAACTCAAAGTTAATCCATTAGAAACCGGGTTTCTAATAGTATTTCTTCGTTAGAACTAACAGTCTAGTGAGAAACCCGGTTTCTGAGTGTTTACTTTTTAGGTTAAAATGAATTTAAAGAGGAGGTGCTAAAGCACAATAACGGTGTATGAATTATCAAAAAATTTTAGTCGCCATTGACCAGTCAGCACAAAGCAAAACAGTATTTGAAACTGCGTTAGAATTAGGGCGGAAATCATCGGGACAGTTGATGATTTTTCACCGTTTGTCTTTGGATGAACCCGAAAGTTATACTTATACCAGTGTGCAAGTCGAAAAGATTGTTCACCATTATAAATTTGTTCAAGAAAAGTTAGAACAAGATTTAGAAAAAGTGCGGTTATGGTTAACTGGGTTAGAAAACCGTGCCCTTGAAGCTGGAATTAAGGCAGAATGGGATTGGAAAGAAGGCAATGCAGGGCGTTTGATTTGTCAGGTCGCTAAAAATTGGAATGCTGATATTATCGTCATGGGAAGACGCGGGAAAACGGCGGTTATGGAAACGCTGTTAGGGAGTGTGAGTTATCATGTTGTCCATCATGCCCCCTGTGGGGTATTGATTGTTCAAGGGAAATAGGGTGTTGGCACATCTTACAGAGATTGAATCACAATTTACTCTTGAAGGCTAGAAATTTCATCCACCACTTCAATTTGTTTGCGAGCAATAGACCGATAAATTCGACTCAGCGATCGCAATTCCTCTTCCGTTAAGCTCTCATCAAAAATTGCAGCCAATAACCCATAGCGATCCGCTAATGTGATCTGGCCTGTTTCGTGAACTTTGACAAACAATTCGCTGAGTGCGGACTCAATTAAACAAATAGGTGCTTCCATAATCCGGTTAGTTAGGATAACTGAATTGATGTGATGATGGAGAATTGAGAATTTGGAAAACTCCGCAGCGTTAGAGATAATTCCGTAGAGTTTTCGCCTAAAATTCGATGAGAACTATGAAATCGGGGGGGTTAGAACTTTTAAACTTTACAATTATTATTTCAGAGTTTTGGCTTCAAAGAGGTGATTAAACTTCAATAGCAATTGTGATTTTTGGGAGATCAGGCTGTGATCTCAATCACCCATACAAACTTAATTTAATTTTAAGGCACTTACAGGAACATCATCCCAAGATTCAACGGTTCTGAGAACCGCAACCCAGCCTTGTTGCTTTTGAATTTCTGTTAAATTTCTTTGAAAGGACTCATGGCAATCTTGAGCTTGCTTCTCATCACAACAAGCAATACAAGAATAGACGATTCCCATTGGATCAAGTTGTTCATTTACCCAAATGGTCATTGTAAATTTTCTCCTCACTCAATACCCATTAATGGCTTTTATTTTATCAACATTCAAGCACAAGGCTCAAAAAACTAAAAAGGACAGATTATTTTTGGTTTCCCAATGCTGCTAAAGAAGCTTCAGTGACCCGACAAATGCGCCAGTCGGGTAAAATTTTCGCGCCTATTTTTTCATAAAAATCAATAGCAGGTTGATTCCAATCTAAAACAGACCATTCTAAACGTCCACACCCCCTGGATACTGCTAATTCTGCTACATGAGTGATTAATGCTTTACCAATCCCTTGACGGCGATATTCAGGAAGGACAAATAAATCTTCTAAATAAATTCCTGGTTGGGTTAAAAACGTAGAATAGTTATGAAAAAACAAGGCAAAACCAACGGCTTTTCCTTCAACTTCAGCTAAAATTGCTTCTATATAGGATGGATTACCAAATAAATGCTGTTTTAAGTTTTCCGCACTTCCACTCACTTCATGGGATAACTTCTCGTATTCCGCTAAGGCTTGAATCAGTTGGAATAAAACGGGAATATCCTCAAGGGTTGCTGGTTTTAAAATTGCTGATTTAGACATATCCGATGTTGAACAGTTGATAATGACAATAAAATTTTTTCTAACGTATTAGATTTTTGTCAGTATACAACAATTCAAATCAATCCTACCGGAAAAAATTATTTAATCCAACCTTTTAACCGTTCTGCAATATGAGGACGACGTAACTTCCTCATGGCTCTGGCTTGAATTTGTCGCACTCGTTCCCGTGAAAGATCATAAAGACCACTAACTTCTTCTAAGGTATAAGGAACTCCGGTGGTTAATCCAAATCGCAGTGCTAAAACGTCTTTTTCTCGTTCCGTTAAAACGGTTGCTAAAACTTCTAATAAATCCTGACGCATCATCATTTCATTCATTTGAGCTTCAGGAGTTTGAGTTTCTTGATCTTCTAAAATATCCATTAATTCGGAGTTTTCTTCCGTCCCAATTCGGTGATTTAAAGACAGAGATTTCCGATGAACTTGTTCAAGAATGCGAATTTGTTGGGGCGTAATAGCAACAGCTTCTGCTAATTCTTCTTCTGTCGGTTTTCGTTGTAGCGATCGCTTTAAATCTCGGTAAGCTATCTTCAGTTTATTCAATTGTTCAACAACATGAACAGGTAATCGAATGGTGCGTCCTTGATTAGCAATGGTTCGGGTAATCCCTTGACGAATCCACCAATACGCATAAGTGGAGAATTTATATCCTTTATCAGGATCAAATTTTTCTGTCGCGCGGTTGAGTCCTAAAGCGCCTTCTTGAATTAAATCTAAAAACGGAACCCCTCGATTAATATAACGTTTAGCAATAGAAACGACTAACCGTAAATTAGAACTAATCATCCGACTTTTAGCCGCCGTTCCTAATTTTAATTGATGTTTGAGTTCTGTTTCCGTAATTCCTAGAAACGCAGCTAGTTCTGCGGGAGGAGGTAAGTACCCTAATTCCAGGGTCAGCCGAGTTTGTAATTCTTCAATTTTAACCAGGGTTTGAATATGACGACCGAGTTCTATTTCTTCATTGGGTTTAAGTAAAGGATAACGCGCCATGCGTTTAAATAATGCAGCAATTGCGTCATCTCCCGCTACAGTGGTTTCTGTAATCGGAAAAAACGTCGAATTCTGTGGATTCATGGTTATATCCTCCAGTTGACGATCTAAATTTGAACAGTTCGCTTGGAGTTTTCCCTATCGTCAAAATCTTCTGTCAGATCAGAAGACAAGGAAATCCCATCTATGACTACTTTAAGTTGGTTCCATTATAGAAGACTCTCTCAAAAGACTGGGAGAATCGATCTGATCTCTACAGAAGTCAGCAGATAGGAGTCAGGTATTTTTATCCCAAAACTCAAAGCTCAAAATTCAAAATCCAATTTCTTGAACTTTGAACCATGAGCCTTAATAAAATTCAGAAAATTTTAGAGGAATAACCCCACTGCTTAACTCCACATTCCTACACTCTTAGTGGGTCGAGGAACAAAAGGAGGAATATCCGCATCAGAGTCAGACGGAACAGTAGGAGTTGTTGGGGGGGAAGTAAATTCCGAGGTGGGAATACCTTTCGGTTCTGCATCGGGTTCATCGGGGCAAAATTCTAAACGAATCCGAAACTTCCCGGTTTGCCAAGACTTACCGGGACGTAGCAGTTGACACTCGATTCCTTCCTTAAATAAATTTTCCTCCTCCAACTTAGATTCCATAATAGACAAAAATTCACTAGCTTTAAATGTGCATTGAAACATCAAGGCACTTTCACTGGTATTAATCACATCATCATCATTGAGAATATAAGTTGAATCGCTCATTTCTATGTCCTGTAAATTGTCTTTTGTACAAGGGAATTACCCTCAAAAGGGATCGATTCATTTAGAAGAACCAACCGTAGGAATGTAACCCTTTTCCTAATAGATTAACGCCTAAATAGCACACCCACACCACGACGAATCCTGTGGCTGCTAAAATAGCAGGTTTGCGTCCTTGCCAACCGCGAGTAATGCGGGCGTGTAAATAAGCGGCGAATACTAACCAAGTAATTAACGCCCAGGTTTCTTTGGGATCCCAACTCCAATAAGAACCCCAAGCTTCATTTGCCCAAACAGCCCCAGCGATAATTCCAATGGTTAAAAGCGGAAATCCTAATCCAATAATCCGATAACTAATATTGTCAATCGTTTCCACTAACGTTAATCGCTGTGGAGACAGGGGTTGAACAGAGGGAAGAGTCTGTGTGAGTTTAACCGCTTCTAGGACAGCCGTTGTACCATTTCCATTCGTTGTTAACCCTGGTGTGGGGTTCGACTCTGTAACCGTGGACGAAGAATAGGTGACTAAATTAGTAACCGGTTTTTGATGATTTCGAGAAATGCGCGTTCCCAGTGAACTACCACTTAATTCCACCTCCTGTCCCCGTGTCAGAATTAAAAAAGCGATCGCTAACAAAGAACCGACCATTAAAGTGGCATAACTTAACATCATGACGCTGACGTGCATCATTAACCAGTTAGATTTTAAGGCGGGTACTAACGGTTCAGCCAAGCGCATTTGGGGCGGTAATTTTAAAGCGGCAAAGGCTACAATTGCCATCGCCACAGGAGAAGTTACAACTCCCACTAAACGGCTACGACTCATATTTTCAGCAATCAGATGAATCGTTGTAATACCCCACGTTAGGAAAAATAGCGATTCATATAAATTACTAATAGGAAAGTAACCCGCCTCAATCCATCTCGCTCCCAATAGGGCCGCAATCGAAAGATTAGCGATCGCCATTCCTGCGGTTCCCAACGCCCACAGATAAGGAATATTAGGAAATGCAGCCCCCACCCAATACAACAACAGGGTGGCAAATAAAATGGCAAAGGATATATTATCTAATCCATTCTGGAGTATAACCAGACTCATGAACGATTCTCCTAGTAACGGTATGAATTACCGAGTTTTTTCAGAACTCTATCTCTACTGATCCTACCGATTCCTGGCGATCTTGGGTGATGTTTCCGTCGAGATCCTAATTTCGTAAAGTTCGGACATTGCGCTGATTCCATCAGCAACAACCGAACCCAATTGTCTTAAAAACCTTGATACCTTGTAAGAAAGATTGAGCAGCACTGAGATAGGGGATGTTGAGTGTAGGGAAATCCAGCCTGATTAAACCCCTAAATTGAGATCAGGATCAGCTTAGGAAATTAATCTGCTGAACTATATTTAAAGAATATTAATCATAAAACAACTGGCTTCAGGATCACTGTATTGAGGAGAGGGGAAGAATGCCTGGGACTGACTATAAAGACTACTACTCGATTTTAGGATTGGACAAAGCGGCAACGGCTGATGATATTAAAAAAGCCTACCGTAAACTCGCCCGTAAATATCACCCGGATATGAATCCAGGGAATAAACAGGCTGAGGCTAGTTTTAAAGAAGTCAACGAAGCTTATGAAGTTTTGTCCGACACTGATAAACGGGGAAAATACGATCAATTTGGTCAATATTGGAATCAAGCCGGAGGTGCTGGATGGCCCGGTGGGGCGGGTTCCAACGTAGATTTTAGCGGATTTGACTTTAGCCAATTTAACAGTTTTGATGAATTTATTAATGCTCTTTTAGGCCGCGGGGGTGGAGGGCCAAGACCTGGAGCCAGTAGCAGTCGCAGTTATTCCTATCGTGCCCAACCCGGAAATCCTTCGGGATTTGGAGGGGGTGCTTATAATGATTTTTCCTCTGGATTTAATAATCGCAATCCCTCTGCTGTTGCTGATTCCGAAGCGATTGTAACGCTCTCCCTCAGTGAAGCCTTTCATGGAACCCAAAAACGCTATGGAACCGGGGAAGTCACGATTCCGGCGGGAGTCAAACCGGGGAGTAAAATTAGGGTTCGCGGTCAAGGTCAACTCGACCCCTACACCCAACAACGGGGGGATTTATACCTGAAAGTGGAACTACAACCCCATCCTTTTTTCCAATTTGACGGGGAAAATTTGGTTTGTGAACTACCTTTAACCCCGGATGAAGTAGCGTTAGGAACCTCTGTTGAAGTTCCCACACCCGATGGGATGGTAACGATGAATATTCCACCGGGAATTCGTTCAGGACAGTCTTTGCGATTGCGGGGCAAAGGATGGCCAAAACCCAAGGGAGGAGGACGCACGGATCAATTAGTTAAAATTGTTGTTGTTCCGCCTAAAGAACTTAATTCTAATGAACGAGAATATTATGAAAAAATTCGTGCAACTCGAACGTTTAATCCCCGCAGCAGCTTGAAAGAAATGAAACTCTAAAAATGTTTAAACCGATCAGAAGCATGGTGTCCTGATCGGTTAATACTGTGAACTTGCATAAATTGTTGAATGTTTTTGGACGATAAAACTACTCATTCACCCATTGGCAAGAAAGCCGAGAATTTTCATCCTTCACCCAACGCGCCACTAATTGTCCTTTTTTGGCGAGGCTTTTGCTTTGGGTCTGGGTCAAAATCGGCGTTTCTTGGGTCGGTTTTTCTAGGTGTGGATGAGAAAGAGGTTTCCGCCAGTAAAGATTGATAAACATTGTTGCTTTTACTCCCCAAACTTTTCCATTTCTTTTTTAATTCCACTTTATCCCTTATCGAAATTTTGTTACAAAAATGACAATTTTTTTAACAGTTGTGCAAAGTTTTGTAAATAAACTGTTAAGGATTGAAAGACGTTTGGGGAAAGAAACTACCAATCATTTACCTTCAGTTTTGAATCTGTTCCCAAGCGGTAATAATAGTGCGTAAGGGTTGGGGGAGAAATTGAACGTTTAAATCGGCATAGCGGGTTACGGTGGCTTGTCCCACTAAGGTTACGGTGATGAAATCAGCGGCTCCTGAAGGCGCGGGAAAACTGAGACGATGATATTGAGTTAGCTGTTGTGTAGTCAGCAGTCTTTGGAAAGCCTGGACTTCTTGGGGTGGAATCCAATTCCGTTTAATCATAGAAGGTTGACCTCCGTTGAGTTGTTGGGACGTAATCCATCCATCTGACCACAACGTTACTTTAGACAAACCTCCCGTAATTCCCCCAGAAGAAATCGTCTGAAATACAGCACCTCTGGGTAAGGAAGGAGAGACTTCACTGGGACTAAAGGGAATCGGTTGCAGGGTTCCAATATTATTATTACCTTGAGTCGTGGTGCTATAAAGTCGGACTTGAAACCCATCCTGATTTGTATGGTAAATCCAACGTTGACCCCTACCTCTGACGGTGATTTGCCAACCCATAATTGCAATTTGAGGACACATTTGATGGGGTTGATAAATGCCTAAACATCCATCCCAAAGACGAGAATTGGCTTGAATAATTTGAAGTTGATTCCGGGGAATTCCTGACTGGGACTGTGCGGTTTTTAATACGGCTTCTTGTACAGAAACAGGTAAAACACTTAAACCATTTTCCAGATAAATTGTATTCCCTCGGTTATCCGTGCGAAACAGTAAACCTTTTTCGCCACTCTTAACGGTAACTAACCAGCCTTCCACTTGGCTTTGGGAACAGGCGATGTCGGGAAAGGAAAGACCTAAACAGCCATTAGGCCAGATGCGACGTTCTGCATTCAGGAGGGTGACACTTGATGCAGGGACACCGGTAAGTTCCATAGCTTTTTGTTTGACCAAACCCGCAAGGGATATTGGAAACTCAGGAGCCAAAGAATTAGAGGGATTTACAAACTGAGCAACAGGAACTGAATTGTTGTTTGCTTGGAGGGGAAAGCCATAGAGGGGTTCAGCCGGAAGTAAACATAAAACACTGAGTAGAGCAATGAATCGAGGATGAACTCTCATAGCAGAAGAAAGCTAAACGCTTCAGAGGAATCTTTAACCCGATCTTTCCTGTGGCTGGCCTACAGATTCAGGAAATTTTGGGGATGGAGAGTTACAGCATGACTTTTTGAATACAATTTTGAAAATATTGGCTACATTTTTTGTGTCATCTTCAGATTTTGTCTACAAAAACACCCATTTATCTATATTGACAAAATACACATTTTGTGTATTTTTGCTCCCAATGTACAAGGATCAGTAATTTTACAGATGTAACTTGTTAACTTTATCGATTTTCAAACCTCTAGTTTCATTGAGATAATGGGCACACAGTAGCAGAGAGATGTGTCCTATGCACTTAAGGAATTTCTGGGTTAGAACTTAATCTCCTTAAGTGACTCACAGGAGCCAGATGTAGACTCAATCCGGTAGCATCCCTGTTGGAAGATGTGGTAGCGGGTTTGTAAGTAGGGGCGGAAGTAGATAAGATCGAAGTTCCCATCAATCTGAGCTTCGATTCCCCCCTACACTTTTTTTTAAGAAATAGAGAATAATAAAAAACAGAATTAGCCTTTAAAAATAAGCACCTATAGCAATCCCAAATAGATTGTAATCATTTACAACTGACCTGAAACAGCCAGAAGTATTATCTCGGTTCCCTGTTCCCTGGAGAAATTAACAATGCTATCCGATCTGTCTGCGGGTAGAAAATCTAAGTATTTGTTAAATCAAGGTGACATTACAGCCAAGCCTGCATGACAATCAAAATAGTCGATGTAAGTCTGATCCGCTCAGAAAGAGTAATAATTGAAATAGCCCAGATCACTCATTGTCTACCTGTGTTACTAATCATCAGACGTTCGATGATGCCTCTATGAAGCGTAAATGGCTCTATAAGTTCTTGTCACCCAATCGGCAGATTGTTCCGTATGTTGTTCTGTTAAGCACATTGCTGCTGACAGCACTGGCAACCTATTATGTAGAATCTACGGCGCGTGCTCAAGATCGGTTGCGATTTGACTCTTCTATTCAACGTACAGAAAATTTAATCCGAGATCATGTTAAAACCTATATAGCTTTACTACGGGCAGGAAGTGGATTATTTGCGGCTCAAGAGACTGTAGACCGAGAAGAGTTTCGCGCCTACATGGAACGGTTACAACTGCGTGAGGAATATCGCGGTATTCAAGGAATTGGGTTTAGCATTCGGTTTTCGCCCTTGGAAAAAGATCAATTAATTGACCGAATGCGACAGGAAGGGAGTTCCAACTTTGCGCCTTATCCTGATTATCCTCGCCCCGAATATCATGCCATTATCTACCTTGAACCCTTAGATCAACGAAACCAAGCCGCTATTGGTTTTGATATGTTTAGCGAACCTGTGCGTCGTAAGGCGATGGAACGTGCTCGTGATGCGGGTCTACCCATCGCATCCGGTCGAGTCATTCTTCGCCAAGAAATTGACCAGAAAAAACAAGCGGGTTTTTTAATCTATTTCCCCATTTATCAAGGCAATTCTATTCCGCCAACGGTAGCAGAAAGACGGCAGAAATTACTGGGATTTATCTATAGTCCATTTCGGATGGGAGACTTGATGCAAGGACTTTTCGGGAGTAATCAAGAGTCTTTGATTGATTTTGAAATTTATGATGGTTTAGCGATTACCCCAGCCCATCTTCTGTATGATTCTACTTCTGAGCGTCTCTTCGGATTTGAACCTCGATTTGAGCGACGGAAAATGATCTCGATTGCTGGACAAACTTGGACAATTAAATATACGTCTCGCCCGGAACTGGATTTTAATTCTCAACGTTTGATTGCTCCCTATATTGCCTTGTCGGGGAGTTTAGTTGGTATTATTTTATTTGGATTAATGCGATCGCAAATTCAAGCCCGACGCATTGCTGAAAAAACGGCAACAGAATTAAGAAAATCCGAAAAAGCGTTGCGAGATAGTGAAGCCCGATTTCAAGCTTTTATGGATTATAGTCCAGCCATCGCCTGGATTTGCGATCGCCCAGGTCGAATGTTATATTTTAGTAAAAGTTATACTCAAACCTTTAATATTTCCCAGGACGCTTTAGGAACAACAGTTGTTGATCTATTTCCTCCCCACTTAGCTTCAGAATTCCTCGATTGTATTTCTATTGTTGCTTCAGAAAAACGTGTTTTAGAAGTGATTCAGTCTATCCCTAGGCGGGATGGCACGATGGGAGAATTTTTAGTTTATCAATTTCCGATTTGGGATGCTTACGGACAGCCGTTAGTCGGGGGGGTGGCGATTGACCGCACAGAAAGCCGTCAAGCGGAAGCTTTATTACGTCGTTCAGAAGTGCAATATCGAACGATGGTTGAACAATCTCCCTTGAGTATTTTAATTTTATCGGTAGACGGTTCTGTTCAGCGTGTCAACCGAGCCTGGGAAGATTTGTGGGGAATTAAAGGAGAAAATATCAAAGATTACAATCTTTTTAATGATCAACAATTCATTGAAAAAGGAATTATCTCTTATATTAAACGGGGATTTGCTGGGGAATCGGTGACCATTCCTCCGATTTTGTATGATCCCCATAAAACCTTCCCAGGATTCTCTCGTTATAGCTATGCTCAACGTTGGGTACAAGCTTATATTTATCCGGTGCGAGATGAAATTGGTCAAATTCGGGAAGTGGTTTTTATCTATGAAGATATTACAGAACGAAAACACGCAGAAGAAGAATTACAAGAAAGTGAAGCTCGGTTTAGAACGTTAATTGAAACGACGTTTGATGGAATTATTATTCATGAAAATGGGATGATTTTAGATGCTAATCAAGGGGCAGCCATTATGTTTGATTGCTGTTTAGAAAACATGATTGGATCGTCTTTTTTAGATTTTGTCACTCCCGATAGTCAAACTTTAATTTTACACAATCTTCAGAAGAATTTAGAAGCTCCCGTTGAAGCCGTTGGCTTAAAAAAAGATGGGATAAAATTTAATTTAGAAATTATCGGTCGTCCCCATGTTTATAAAGGGCGTCAAGTTCAAGTAACGGCTTTACGCGATATTACCAACCGTAAACAATTAGAAGCTCAACTTCGTACCCGTGCGGAAGAGTTAGCGGAAGCAAACCGCCTCAAAGATGAATTTTTAGCAACCCTTTCCCATGAATTGCGAACACCGTTGAATGCCATGTTGGGATGGACACAACTATTAATGTCGAAACGTTTAGATGCAGAAACTTTTAATCGAGCTACAGAAACAATTAACCGCAATACCCGTTCTTTAGCTCAACTCATTGAGGATTTATTAGATGTCTCTCGAATTATGAGTGGCAAATTACATTTAAGTCTGGCTCCAACTTCTTTAATTCCGATTATTGAAGCCGCCATTGACACAGTACGTCCGGCGGCGGAGGCGAAAAATATTAAGATTCATGTTTCTCTTCAATCTAATATTGGGATTGTGATGGGGGATAGCAATCGTTTACAGCAAGTGATTTGGAATCTACTCACAAATGCGGTGAAATTTAGCTCAGAAGGCGGAAAAATTGAAGTGCGACTCGGTAAGTTTCAAGAGAAAAATTCCTGTTCTTGTTTAGATACTCTAACTCAACGGAATAGGTCGTTTTCGGAAGGATTTGAAAAGGTAGAATATGGAGAAATTCAAGTTAGTGATACAGGACAAGGAATTAGTCCAGATTTTTTACCTTTTGTGTTTGAACGTTTTCGACAAGCTGATGGTTCTATTACTCGCAAACAAGGGGGATTAGGATTAGGATTAGCTATTGTGCGCCATTTAGTTGAACTGCATGGGGGAACTGTTAGCGTTGATAGTCCAGGGTTAGGACAGGGTACAACCTTTACGGTCAAGTTACCTTTTATGACATCAGAGTTATTAGAAGAAAATGATGATTTTCAAGATTTTCTCAGTGACAATGATTTGATCCTAGAAAGTTGTTTAAAATTAAAAGAGATACGGGTATTAGTTGTTGATGATGAAGTTGATGCTCGTGATTTAGTGGCTCATATTTTACAAAATTGTGGGGCAAATGTGGTGACGGCGAGCAGTGCTGAAGAAGCATTTAATTTATTAAAAGACAACAGTAGCACATCTCCATTTCATATCTTAGTGAGTGATATTGGAATGCCTCAAGGAGACGGTTATTCTTTATTACGTCGAATTCGTTTATTACCCCCAGAAGAAGGTGGTCAAATTCCGGCTTTAGCGTTGACGGCTTATGCCAAAGCTGAAGACCGCACAGCAGCATTCTCGGCTGGATTTCACGCTCATTTGGCAAAACCTGTAGAATCTCATGAATTATTGTTTACAGTTGCCAATTTAGTTGGAATTATTGGATAATAAAGCGGGGTTATCATTGGAAATTAACTCGATGCGCTGGTATAGAATTTTAAAGCAAATTCCCAAAACTTTGCCGAAAATATTAATAGTGCTAAAGCTAATAATCCTGAACCCATCACCCAGGAGATTTGAGTTCGCCCTAAAATAGATTCGGCGGGAATTGTTGTTAAAAATGCGACGGGAACAATAAACGTAAAAAAGAACCGATAAGCCATTGGATAAGCGACCATTGGATATCGTCCGGCTTCTAATAATCCCCGTAATACCTCGGTGACATTATAAATTTTAACAAACCAAATACTGGTTGCTCCTAAGATAAACCAGATACTATATAAACTCATAATGCCAAAAGATAAAGGCAATAAACTATCGAGATAATCTCTGACCGTTAAGCCGAGTTTATTGCCTTCATAGACAACAATTGAACAACCAAAAATTAGATCCGGGGTTCCCCAAGGAGAAATCATTCGGGTGGATAGCCAAAATTGACTACTGAGGGGTTTCAGTAAGACAAAATCTAAGGTTCCATCTTGAACATGGGTAACAATTCTGTTTAAATTGGGAACTAATAGTGTTGTAGAAATTCCTTGTAAAATTGTAAAAATTCCCAGAACAATTAAGGCTTCTTCCCAACTCCATCCTTCAAAACTATAGCCGGTTCTATAAAATAGAAACAGGCTAAACATACTGCCAATTAAACTTCCTAAGCTAGTGATAGCAGAAATTAAAAAATTTACCCGATATTCTAGTTCTGCCGCGATCGCAGTTTCCCAAAATAAGGTTAAAATTTTCAAATAGCGTTGGATCATAACTTCCTATTGTTCCCTTGTCCCTATAAAATCGAAAATAACCGTTCAATGGTGCGTTGATTTTCATCAGGACGACCAATGGTAATTCGCAGTCCTTCTCCGGTGTGACGGACTAATGTTCCTTTGGTTTTTAATTGTTCCATGATCTCGTTTAAGGCAGCTTCAGAATTGTGTTCATCGCTGAGTCTAATATAAATAAAATTAGCATCACTTCGCCAAAGCTTTAACTGTTTATTTTGAGCTAAAGCGTTAATTAAACGAGTCCGTTCTCCTAATATTTCAGGAATAACGGCTAGTAACTCTTGACGGTGATTTAAAGCTAATAACGCTGCGGTTTGTGTGAAGCTGGGGAGATTATAGGGGAGACGAACTTTTTCTAATGCGGTGATCAATTCAGGATGAGCGATCGCATATCCAGCGCGTAATGAAGCCAAGCGAAAAGCCTTAGAAAAGGTGCGTAAAATCACCCAATTGGGATGCTGTTTTAACTCCTCGACAACACTGGTTTGACTAAACTCAAAATAAGCTTCATCAATAACCACTAAAATATGTTTGGGTAAACTTCTTAACCAATCTAATTCATCTTCTGTTAAAGCATTAGCCGTTGGGGAATTAGGATGAACCACAAATACAACTCGAATGGGAGGGTTTTGTGTGGTTTTAATCGTCGTTTGAGCAGCTTTCAAATCCATTTCAAATGTGTCTTCATTCCGTCCCACGCTCACAACAGGAATTCCTAACGTTTGAGCAATAATTCCATACATAGAAAAGGTAGGATTAGCCACTAAAATTGATCCTTCTCCCCCTAAACAAGTGGCAATTAAGATAGAGCGAATTAATTCATCTGACCCATTCCCCACAGAAATTTGCTCAGGATTAACACAGGCTTCAGCATTAGAAATGATTTCATTAATATAACTGGCGATCGCAAGTTTTAACGGCAAATGACTACCATCAGGATAACGATTTGTTTCAATTTCATGTTGATACATCCACGCCAGCTTTTGTTTTAACGCTTCTGGTAAATCATAGGGACATTCATTAGTATCTAAGCGATCTAAAACTTCAGTTTCGACCGGACTACCGGAACTCCCTCCAGGGTGAGGAGTATAGGCGCGAATTGGGTTGAGATCGTTGCGAAGAAAAGACAGCATGGCAGTGGATAATCGTAATTTTTTCTGAAGTTTACACAAACTCTATTATCTCTTAATTTAGACTAAAATAACATCCCAAAAACAATATTTTTTTAGCTCCTAATTTTTGTGGAGCTATTTATTATCCTGATTCAATATAATAAACTTGCATCTTGTTCACCTCCATTCATCAATTATCAATACTGTCAAAGCTAATTTACAAAGATTGAATCTTTTCAAGACTTAATCCAGTTGCTTGAATTACTTGCTCTAAACTCAAACCCATTCGCAATAAATTTAAAGCAATTTCTTCCTTCGCTTCCTGTTTCCCTTCCAATTTTGCTTTCAATTTTGCTTCCAATTTCGCTTCCAGCTTCCCTTCCAATCTCCCTTCCAATTTCCCTTCTTGTAGAATTTCTTGATAGATGACTGAATTTCGCATGAGATTACTCCTTAAAAGTCTTTTTACGGTATCTTTATTTAAAACTCAACCCGCCAAAATTGCCGAAGCAGCAAGGAGATTATTCAAAAATCGGGTTTCTTGAACAATACATAAATTTTCGATATCACTGACCTCCATACTAAAGCGTTTTACAAAGATTGAATCTCTTCAACACTTAATCCAGTTGCCTGAACAACTTGCTCTAAACTCAAACCCATTCGCAATAAATTTAAAGCAACTTCTTCCTTTGCTTCCAATTTTCCTTCCAATTTTCCTTCTAATTTTCCTTCTAATTTTCCTTCTAGTAAAATTTCTTGATAAATGACTGAATTTCGCATAAGATCACTCCTTAAAATTCTTTTCACGGTATCTTTATTTAAAACCAAACCCGCCAAAATTGCCGAAGCAGCAACGAGATTACTTTGAACCTGTTGATCTGTAATTCTATCAATTACTTCAGCAACTTGACTTAATATCATTGTCGGATCATCGGTCTGACTCAGTACCGCAAAGGGTAACAGTCCTAATACATTTAAAAACCGTTCAGGGGGTTGTTCCCAAAGACGAATTACCTCAAACTGATGAAATGTATTCTCCAGGCGAAAACTATTTTCTTGGACTAAAGGAGAAGAAGTTTGACCCAGATAAATCACCACCTGACGCATGACTTTGTTGGGAAAACGACGATAGACCCTTACTCGATAATCTAACATCCGAAAAGGGATTTTAGCACTAGGTTCAGTTTGAAATTCTGTATGCAAGACCAAATCATCGGATTGCAGTAAGATTAAAGAATCAGCCCGAATAGGTTCCAATGATAACTCTTGGGGACTCAACTCAGTTAATGCAACGGGAGAACCCAACAACCAACTCGCCAAATCTTGAGAAAAATTTTCTGCCAGAAACTTGCAAATACTATCAAACACCCCTGATTATTCCTCCCCAATCCTCTGCCCTATTCATTTTACTATGAACAATTTATAATATAAAGAGAAAACTGATTTTTCTAATTAAATTTATCTATGGCTGCCAAACAAATTTTAATGCTCGTGGGTGACTTTGTTGAAGATTACGAGTGCATGGTTCCCTTTCAAGCGTTACAAATGGTCGGACATACGGTTCATGCGGTGTGTCCGGGGAAAAAAGCCGGGGAAAAGGTAAAAACTGCAATTCATGACTTTGAAGGCGACCAAACCTATAGTGAAAAACCCGGTCATAATTTCACTTTAAATGCCACATTTGATCAGATTAAATCTGAAGATTATGATGCCTTAATCATTCCAGGGGGTCGCGCACCGGAATATATTCGGTTGAATGCAGATGTTATTAAAATGGTGCAGTATTTTGCTCAAACGAATAAACCCATTGCTGCCATTTGTCATGGTGCTCAACTGTTAGCAGCAGCCGATGTTTTACAGGGAAAACGGTGTTCTGCCTATCCTGCTTGTGGCCCCGATGTGATTCGCGCCGGAGGAGAATATGCGGATATTGCTGTTGATGATGCCATTATAGATGGAAATTTAGTTACGGCTCCCGCTTGGCCGGCTCATCCCCGTTGGTTAGCGGCTTTTTTAACTGTATTAGGAACGAAAATTGAGCCTTGAGAATTGGCAAGGGTTTAATATTTGACAACTTACGCAGAAATTTTACAGTACCGAATTCTACACTAGAATCTGTTGCTGAAATTGTAGAAGTTAAACTGTAGACTATTCAGAAATCGGGTTTCTTGAAAAAACCCGATTTCTCCTATTAACTTTATTTTTTTATTTCCCCTTTTAATAACCAAAATCCACTAAAAGTCATCCCCGAATCATCCGGTTGAACTAATATAAAATGTAATCCCTTGGCTAACTGTTTTCTAACTTCAAAGGTTTTAGCGGCTTCTATGACCTCTGCATCTTCAAAAGTGGCTATTACCCAACGATCAATTAACCCTGATTCTAAAATTAATCCATCGGGTGAGCCCGAAATATAATTGCAAGAAAAAGGTTGAATTTCCGCTAACCATCGCGCCAACTGCATCGATTTTTTACCCCCATCAATCACAATCCCCGGAATAGCTACCACAGAGGCTAACCCCAAATTAAACGGTAAAAATTGATCAGGCATTTGTAGAATAGGAATCGGACGATCTGCAAAAAATTCTTGTAAATTTCCCGCAGGAATGTTAGCAAATCGCCAGCGATCGCCCCATAAATTTTCAGGTAAAGGTAAAGGGGGAGGTTGATCTAATTTCACAGGATTATAAAGTTCACCCGTATAATTTTCTAACTCAGAATAGGATTTTGAACGTTCCTCTAACCACTGTTTTAAGGCGACAGTATTTCGAGCAGGTTCGACGACAATTCCTAATGCTTTACCAGCCATTTCTAATAAACTAAAAGACTGGGGACGAAAGACTTGAATTCGCTCCGGTTTTCGGATTACAATTGCTTGCTGTAACTGTTCAATTAACCAAGTCGAATTCGCTTGCGATTGAGGACACATCGCTATAAACTCAACTTGGCGAGTCTGATCACAGACTAATAACTCCCAAAGGGGTTGACCACTGGTATCCTTGAGGGGACGACGATAAAAATCAGCTTGCCAGATCACCATAGACACAAAAACCCCTAACATTCTGATTGAAACTATTCTGTATTTTCAATTCTAAGGTTAAGATTGATCAAATGAGGATTAACAGGCATCAGATTCCATTGCTGAGGTTTTGGGTATTGATTTCTGGTTATGATTCTGCCGACAGCCTCCTGATAACAGGTGGATAATGTTAATTAATTGGGTTATAGAACTATGAATCCTGCATTGACACAATTTGGTGAACGGATGTCTCGTTTAACCGGGGTTCGTGCCATTATGAAAGATATTATTGAAACGTTAAGATCAGGAAAAGGTAAAGATTTTATTAATTTAAGTGCGGGAAATCCGGTAATTTTGCCAGAAGTTGAACAACTTTGGCGAGATTGTACGGAACAATTGCTATCGAGTCCAGAATATGGAGAAGTGGTTTGTCGGTATGGTTCGAGTCAGGGATATCAACCTTTTATTGATGTTATTGTTGAGGATTTTAACTCTCGTTATGGGTTAAATTTAACGGATCGTAATGTATTAATTACACCGGGGAGTCAGTCGATTTATTTCTATGCTGCTAATGCCTTTGGGGGATATACCACCGAAGGTAAATTGAAAAAAGTTGTTTTACCTTTAAGTCCTGATTATACCGGATATGGAGGTGTGAGTTTAATTCCTGAAGCAGTTTTTTCCTATCAACCTGCCTTAGATATTGATGAAGCTAATCATTATTTTAAATATCGTCCTGATTTTAGTCAATTAACGATTGATGAAACGACTGGCTGTGTTGTTTTCTCCCGTCCCTGTAATCCCAGTGGTAATGTTTTAACGGAAGAAGAAGTCAAAAAAATTGCAGCATTAGCGGCACCTTTTGAGGTTCCAGTGTTTATTGATTCGGCCTATGCTCCCCCCTTTCCGGCGTTGAATTTTACGGAAATGAAACCCGTTTTTGGAGAGAATATTATTCATTGTATTAGTTTATCAAAAGCCGGTTTACCAGGGGAACGATTAGGAATTGCCATCGGGGATGAAAGCACAATTCAGGTATTAGAAGCGTTTCAAACTAATATGTGTATTCATTCCCCTCGTTATGGACAAGCCATTGCCGCTCGCGCCATTGGGTCTGGAGCATTATCAGAAATTGCTACTGAGGTGATTCGTCCTTATTATCAGCAGAAATTCACCGTTGTTGAAACGGCATTAAATCAAGCCATGCCTAACAATTTACCTTGGTTTTTACATCGAGGTGAAGGCGCAATTTTTGCCTGGATGTGGTTTAAAGATTTACCGATGACGGATTGGGAACTTTATCAACAGTTAAAAGAAGTCGGTTTAATTGTAGTTCCTGGTAGTTCATTTTTCCCCGGTTTACAAGGAGAATGGAGCCATAAAAATCAATGTCTTCGCATTAGTTTAACGGCAACGGATGAAGAGATTACCGAAGGTATGAAGCGGTTAGCAACAGTGGTTGAACAGGTTTATAAACATTCTATTGTTGGTGTTTAGATTATTAAATCTCCCCTGTTAATCAGGGGAGATTATCTATATCAGTATGAGTTAATTAATTTCTTTAATCTAGGAGGTAATAACAGGTTAATGGCTATAGCATTTACCGATAGAGAAATGCAGAGAGCATGGAGAGAAAATAGGTCAGCTTATGGTTGTGAAAATCCTAAAACTAATGCTCATAGGTTACTCTTATTTTACGCTGTCGAATGTGGTTTGAAAGCAATGTATATGAAAAGAACAAGAAAAAATCGTATTGATTATTGCCAGGATGAAAGGTTTAAGCAGGCACAGCATGATATAAATAAGCTGTTAGATTTATTGGCTGCTGGTAATTTAAAGTTACCTAAATTTATATTTATATCAGACATAAAAGATGATAAAAATAGATCTGAGAAAAGACAATTAAATCTAGGTCAAATTAATCAAATGTGGCGTTATGGTGGTAAACTAGAAAGGTGGGGTGATGAAAGCGAACAACAAAGCTCAACAGATAAACATTTAGAAGAAAAGTTGTTAACAATCTGTAAATTTATTGAACAGGAGCTTAAGTGATGAAATTCATGAGATTATTGACTTGGTTTGATGTGCAAAGGGTGATTCGTCGAGAAACAAGTTACGGGAATCAATTACCTAATGGAGTTGTCAGAATTAATTGTTTTTCAGATGCTTTAGAGATTGGTATTATTAACGATGAGTATAAACCTGAAATTAATACTATTTTAAAAAAATGGTTTGGGGATTGGTATCAAGAGGAACAATTTATTATTCAGCTTGATATAGGTGATTCTACATTACCTGTAGAATTTAGTGTAGAAGATAACTTTTATGAAAAAAATATTGTTGTTCGTCCATTTTGGGAAGAAATTGCTTATCTTGAAAGTGACCCCGAAGTCATAGCAGAAAGATCGAAATCTGTTCATCTTCCTGAAAAATATGAAACTCCTCCCGGTTTAATTGCATTCTATTCTTTTAAAGGTGGAGTGGGAAGAACTCTACACTTAGCGGCCCATCTTTTTGCCTTGTTAGAAAGAGCTAAAGAAATAGATAAAGCAATTACGATATTAGTCATTGATGCCGATTTAGAAGCTCCGGGTTTGACCTATTGGAATCGTGCTGAAAAACAACAACCTACTCTTTCATTTATTGATTTTTTAGAATCCTATCATTATTCTCCAATTGACCGAGAACAAACCCTTTCATTTTTAGCAAAAGAAATCAAAAAATCTTCTAAATCCGAAGGAAAGTCAACGGTATATTTCTTACCTGCTTGTCTCAATGATCATCAACTTTTAGATACACCCATTCTTCCTGAACAATTAGTCAGAACTTTAGATGGAACTTGGGAATGTGGAAATGCGCTGCATCGTTTAGGTCATGCTGTTGGTGCAGATTATATTTTTATTGATCTCAGAGCAGGTTTGAGTGAAATATCGAGTCCGATTATTTTTGATCCCCGAATTCAGCGTTTTATTATAACAACAATTACAGAACAATCAATAAGCGGTACAAGTTTAGTGCTTGAACAAATTGGTCGCGTAGCACCGTCAGAGAATAGTATAAATGATCAACAATATTATGATCCATCTTTAATCATTACTATGCTGACGCCTGAACTCGAAAAATTACCCGCTTTTAAGGATGCTTTAGTGAGATTTCGGTATGCTTATATACAATCTGAAGAAGATTATTTGTATTTAACAAGACTAGAAATCAAAGAAACTTATTTTGCCCAGGAATTACTTTATATTAATAATTGGGAAGAAGCACGAGAAAAACTTAGACCAACTTCAGTCATGGAAATGGCTTTTGAGTGGGCTAATGAACAGTTGTATGAGCAGGAAAATCAGGACTTAAATTCAGGAATAACTAATCAATCTGATCCCCTATCAGAAGTTCAGAAACTTATGCAAATCTGCGAGAAGTACGAATATGCTGAACAGGGTGAAGGGGAAGATTTATTAGTGACAGAACCCTTAAAAAATTTAGCAACTCAGTTTCAGGATGACTTACCCCGTGTTGTATCAATTGGTGCTAAAGGAGCGGGTAAAACCTTTAATTATATTCAGTTATCCCGCTTTAAATATTGGGAAAATTTTTTAAAAAAGATTGCTCCGTCCCAACCATTAAGAACTTCACAAACTTATATTTTCCCTCTGTTGCAATCAGGAAAACTGAGTGATCAGGCAAAAAATATTATCAATGAAGCTAGAAATGAAGTTCACATGGTGATTGGTGATCAGCAGAGCTTTCAATCCTCAGATTGTGTAGATAGAATCAAAAGAGCAATTTCTCATAACTCAGCTTGGAGTGAACCGGAATGGACAGAATTTTGGATTAAAGAGATGGCAAGAGTGATCGGGATTAATGTTGATCAGACCAGTTCTCTTAGTCTTTATACAATCAATCATGAATTAAAAGATAAATCCTTGAAAATCATTTTTTTATTTGATGGATTAGAAGATATTTTTTCTGATATTGCCTCTAATTCTCAACAAAAAATCGCGTTAAAATCTTTAATTGAAGATTTACCTAATAAGCTGTCTGAAATCAGACAATCTAATTTAGGGGTGATCATTTTCTTACGACGAGATTTCCTCCGTTATACCATTACTCAAAATTTAGGACAGTTTGAAAATCTTTACCGTTCTTACGATTTATTATGGGATCAAGATTCTTTTCTAAAGTTAGTTTTTTGGCTTTGCGCTCAATCAAAAATAATGGGTGCAGAGCAAATTAATATAGAAAGTTTGAGTCGAGAAGATTTGATAGAAAAACTACAAGATTTATGGGGTAAAAGGTTGGGTTCTGATCACTCTAAAGAAGCCTATTCTTATGCTTGGATATTTGCTGCTTTAACAGATTTTAATGGTAGATTGCAAGCAAGAGATATTGTTCGGTTTTTGTATAATGCGGCTAAAATTACAGTGGAACAATCCAACAATATTCAATTTGAAAAATGGTCTACTAGCCGACTTTTACCGCCCCAATCAATCCGTAAAGCCTTAAAGCCTTGTAGTGAAAAGAAAGTAGAGGAAGCAAAAGAAGAATATCCAGAGTTTGAAAAATGGGTTGAGACACTACGACAATATTCTGTTGAACTACGCAGCATTCCTTTTGCTGTAGAAAAGTTTGATATGGAGCCAACAACCGTTAGAATATTAGAGGACATGGGAGTGATTTATGAAGATAAAGAAAAAGAAGATATAGCTCGTTTTTATATGCCGGAAATCTTTCGAGAAGGGTTGGGTTTTTCCGGCAAAGGAGCTCGTCCTCGTGTGTTAGCTTTAAAGAGAAAAGTATTAGGACGGGGCATTGTCTAAAATATAGTTGTATACTGAAGATTGTCTTCTTCTAAAAGGATAAGTTTCTACGCTAATTTATAGAGTTTTTTGTTAATTTCTTTCCCACAACTCGATAAACAAAATTCAATGTTGCCCAACTATTAATATCGAAGTCTAAATCATCACTAACATTGCCGCAGCAATTCGGGTTTAAGGGTCATAAAAAAAGGGTGTGTCACTTGAGATGAAACACCCTAATCGTTACTTTTTAAAACCTTATTCAGCGTGTTGACGATACCAATCAATGGTATTTTTTAACCCTTCTTTAAAGCCAACTTCTGCCATAAACCCGAATTTTTCTTTTGCTCTAGTTGTATCTAAACAACGCCGAGGTTGACCATTGGGTTTATCCGTTTCCCAGACAATTTCTCCCTCAAATCCCATCAATTCACAAATCGTTTCTACTAAGTCTTTAATTTTGACTTCCTGATTTGTCCCTAAATTAACAGGATCGGGTTCATTGTACAATTGAGTAGCCATAACAATTCCCCGCGCTGCATCCGTTGAATACAGAAACTCGCGGCTGGGACTGCCATCTCCCCAAACTGGGAGGGTTTTATCTCCCCGTTGTTGAGCTTCATAAACCTTGCGAATTAATGCCGGAATTACATGGGAACTTTTGGGATCAAAATTATCTTCTGGGCCGTATAAATTCACGGGTAACAGATAAATTCCATTGAAACCATATTGTTGACGATAAGCTTGTAATTGCACCAACAATGCTTTTTTAGCAATTCCATAGGGTGCATTGGTTTCTTCAGGATAACCGTCCCACAGATCATCTTCTTTAAAAGGAACAGGCGTAAACTTAGGATAGGCGCAAATGGTTCCCACACAAACAAACTTTTCTACCCCTGCACGATAGGCACTTTCAATTAATTGAGTCCCCATCATCAAGTTATCGTAGAACAATTCAGCCGGTTTGACTAAATTCAAACCAATGCCGCCAACGTGTGCCGCCAAATGAATCACAATATCTTGATCCTGAACCACTTTTTGGCAAGCGTCTAATGTACACAAATTATAATCTTTAGAACGAGGGATCATAATCTGGTTTGGATCAGCACCTGCTTGATGCAGTTGAGCCACCACTTGACGCCCTAAAAACCCCGCACCTCCTGTTACCAGAATCCGTTTATTTGTTAAATCCAGTGGACTCATGAATTTCGCCTCTATTATCAGAAAATTCGGTTTAAAACCCCTAACTTCTAGTTAGGCTTTAATTGTAAACCTTTGTTGCAATGTCAACCAATCTTGTGCCCAAAGATATAGCATAAGAAATCCGGCCGGAGGTAAGGCGATGTTAGTGTTTGAGTTCAAAGCTTACGGAAAAGCCAGTCAGATTGAAGCAGTAAATGAAGCGATTCGTACAGCACAATTTGTTCGCAATAGCTGTTTACGCTATTGGATGGACAACAAAAAAATAGATAAGTATGATCTCAACAAATATTGCGCCGTGCTGGCTAAGAATTTTCCGTTTGCTAATGAACTAAACTCTCAAGCTAGACAATCTAGCGCCGAACGAGCCTGGTCTGCTATTTCCCGTTTTTACGAGAACTGCAAAAAGTCAATTCCTGGTAAAAAAGGATATCCCCAATTCCAGAAAAACTGCCGTTCTGTTGAGTATAAATCAACGGGTTGGAAACTGGCAGATGACAGAAAATCAATAAAGTTTACCGATAAAAAAAATATTGGTAAACTCAAGTTAAAAGGCACACGCGACTTACACTTTTACCAAATTAGCCAAATAAAACGGGTGAGGTTAGTAAAACGTGCAGACGGTGTGTATGTTCAATTCTGTGTCGATGTTGACCGGAAAGAAAATACAAAGCCTTCTGGAAATACCATCGGATTAGATGTGGGTTTGAAGGAATACTACACCGACTCTAATGGTGTAATGGTTGAGAACCCTAATTTTTTGCGTCAAGGGGAAAAGGTTCTTAAACGTTCACAACGTCGGATTTCCAGAAAAGTCAAAGGTTCAAAAAATCGAGGCAAAGCTAGACAGATTTTAGGGAAACGCCACCTCAAAATAAGTAGGCAACGTAAAGACCATGCTGTGAAATTAGCACGGTGCGTAGTTCAGTCTAACGACTTGATAGCTTACGAAGATTTGAGAATTAAAAATCTGGTAAAAAATCATTGTTTAGCTAAGTCTATTAATGACGCATCCTGGTATCAGTTTCGGATCTGGATCGAATATTTTGGTAAAGTATTTGAAAGAGTCACGGTGGCGATCAATCCGCAATATACCAGCCAAGAATGCTCTAGTTGCGGTGAAATTGTTAAGAAAACACTATCCACTAGGACACACGTTTGTCAATGTGGTTGCGTAATGGATAGAGATGAAAACGCAGCTAGAAATATCCTGAGTCGAGGATTGAGTACCGTAGGGCATACGGGAACTCTTGCGCTAGATGCAAGCAACGCTTTGGGAGAATTGACCTCTACTCTGGCTGGAGAAATCCTGTTTGAGCAAGTTGGCTCTGTGAACAAAGAATCCCCACGCCTTTAGGCTGGGGAGTGTCAAATCAGTTATTAATCAAATTGATGGGTAGGTTCTTGAGTTTCCTCCAACGCTTTGAGATCAGAATCTACCATTAATTTAACCAATTCTTCAAAGGTAACACTGGGTTCCCATCCTAATTTTTCTTTAGCTTTAGCCGGGTCACCAATTAAAATATCTACTTCCGCAGGACGTAAATAGCGTTGATCAAATTTGACATAATTTTGCCAATCTAAATTAACGTGTCCAAAGGCAATATCGAGGAATTCCCGAATCGAATGGGTTTCATTAGTCGCTACCACATAATCATCCGGTTCAGAATGTTGGAGCATCAGCCACATGGCTCGAACATAATCTTTAGCATAGCCCCAATCTCGTTTTGAGTCGAGATTTCCCAAATAGATTTCCTTTTGTTTTCCTTTAACAATTCGAGCGACGGCGCGGGTAATTTTACGGGTCACAAAGGTAGGGCCACGCCGGGGACTTTCATGGTTAAATAAAATTCCATTACAGGCAAATAAACCGTAGGATTCTCGATAGTTTACAGTTTGCCAATGTCCATAAACTTTAGCACAGGCGTAGGGGCTGCGGGGATAGAAAGGTGTCGTTTCTTTTTGGGGAATTTCTAATACTTTCCCAAACATTTCTGAAGAACCCGCTTGATAAAAACGGACTTCGATCCCGGTACGGTGTTGATAGTCTCGAATTGCTTCTAATAAACGTAAAACCCCCATTCCAACCGTATCAACAGTATATTCAGGGGAATCAAAACTGACCCGAACATGGGATTGAGCGCCAAGGTTATAAATTTCTACGGGTTTAACTTCTTCGAGAATTCGGCGTAAAGTTGTGCCATCGGTTAAATCTCCGTAATGTAGAAATAACCGCGCCTCCAGGTTATGAGGATCTTTATAAATATGGTCAATGCGGTCAGTATTAAAGCTAGAAGAGCGACGAATAATTCCATGAACTTCATAGCCTTTTTCGAGTAACAATTCACTCAGGTATGAGCCATCTTGACCCGTAATTCCTGTAATTAAGGCTCTTTTCCGTTCCGTCATTTATAGTATTCCTTATGGTCTTGTAGGTTAATATTCCCTGGTTTAATTGTACATAACAATTAACGGGGAGAAGTCTGTCTTTTTTGCACCCCAGAACCTGATCAGCAATTCAGTCCGTGAATCAATCAACCTGATCTTGCAGACTGGTCAGTCTTGGATCAGTACCCATCACCAAATTAACCTGATATTCAGTTTAATTCAAGTTAATTCCAATCCCTACTCTATCAGGCTTGTTCAGTTACCGGAGAATCCTCATCCCAGTTTGAGCTTATCGGCTAGTTAGCTCAAAATGAAACCCCTCAACTCTTGATGTACAAGGTTTAGGGGGTTTATCAAATTCTAGGTTTGAAAATTCAAAGAAAAATAAAACAAGATTCAATTGAGCTAGGAATCTTGTATTTTTTCTGAACCTAATAAGCTCCATTATTTTTAGGAAAAATCACAACACCAATGGTTTTGATGACTATCCATAAATCCGTCCAGAAATTCTTAAAATTGACATAGTATAAATCCATCTGAACGCGACGAGGATAGGGAATATCATTGCGTCCTGAAACTTGCCATAGTCCAGTAATTCCGGGTTTAATGGTCAAAATTTTATCCATGTGACGACCATATTTATGTAGTTCTTCAACCACTAAAGGTCTAGGGCCAACTACACTCATATCCCCCATTAAAACATTCCAAAATTGGGGAAATTCATCTAAACTTGTCACCCGTAAAAACCGACCTATCCAAGTAATTCTAGGATCATGTTTGAGTTTGAAATTATTGTGAAATTCTTCCCGCAAATGGGGATGGGTTTCCATCATTTGTACTAACATTTCATCGGCATTACTCACCATTGTTCTGAATTTAATACAACCGAACAATTTCCGGTTTTTCCCGACTCGCTCTTGGACATAAAAAACTGACCCTGGTGAGCTTAACGCAATCAGCAGAGCCAAAATTATGTAAACCGGAGCAAACAAAATCAGAACAGACAGGGAAAAGACAATATCAAAGGATCTCTTAAAAAACTCCTCGTCTAAACGCTGTCGAGACAGGGGTTGAGGCATCGCCCGATGGGCTAAGGGCAAAACCCCCCGCCTTGTGAACCCACGCCGAAGTCCCTTACCAAAGATGAGTTGGCTATTGGCAGTCATCTTACTCCTTCAATTCACACCACACACAGTCCTGATCATAAAGCCTCAAGACACCCAATATAGGTAATTCGGCTTTAGTTCGTCAAAATTCGGATAAAAAATCGTTCTTGACAGAAGGGGAAAACTCCAGTGGAAAAGGGGAGTATAGCCCAAATTTTAATCCACTGTTAAAAGAATTCCTTGATTTTAAACCCTCTGCTTTGGGAAACCTATTTTCAATATCCGAAATCAATTGGCATTTTAGCCGATATTTCCCGATTGAAATTGTTGTAAGCAATGCTCGACGAATCCCCAATAATGCTCTTGGAATTGTTTCGGGTTGAACCCAGAGGCGTTTAATCGAGCCATATCAGGGTTAAACTTTCCCCTAGACTGCTCAAACGCTTCTACGGCCTCTACCAATGCCTCCTCGGTTTGGGCACAAAACAGTAAACCCGTTGCCGAATCTGGATATTGTCGCAGATCTCGCACCGTTTCCAAAGCACCTCCCGCACCGTAGGCAATCACAGGAGTACCACAGGCTTGAGCTTCTACTAAGGCCATGCCAAAATCCTCACAGGAGGCGTAGACAAAGGCTTTAGCATCCCTCATATACTGGTCTACTACTTGATTGGATTGCCATCCTAAGACCTGAACATTGGGTTTTGCCAGTTGTTGAATCGCCTTTAAATCGGGGCCGGTGCCAATCACCACTAAAGGGTATCCGAGACGATTGAACGCTTGCACAATCAATGAGATTTTTTTATAACTTACCAAACGACAAACGGTTAAGTAAAAGTCTTGTTTTTGCGGCTGAAAACAAAATCGTTCTACCTGCACCGGGGGGTAAATCACGGTGGCTGGCCGCCGATAACACCGCCAAATCCGTCGAGCCGTATGTTTAGAATTGGCAATAAAATAATCCACTCGGTTCGCTGAGATTACATCCCACTGCCGCAAACGATGCAGGAGATAGCGCGTTAACACCCCTTGTAGCCCCTTTCCCGCTAAACTACTGTTGAGATAGTCAAAGGTTAAATCCCAGGCGTAGCGCATCGGGGTATGGCAGTAACACAGATGCAGTTGATGGGGACTGGTCAGCACCCCTTTAGCAACGGCATGGGAAGAGGAGAGAATCACATCATAATCTCGGACATCGAGTTGTTCAATGGCCAGGGGAAGTAAAGGCAAATATTTCTGCACCCCAGAACGCGCCAGGGGAAACTGTTGAAGAAAGGTTGTACCAATGGTACGTTGATACAAATAGCTGTCAGGGTTTGTCGATTCAAAATCAATCAGCGCGTAAACATCCGCTTCAATATGGTTGAGAATTTCCTGCACAACGAGTTCTGAACCACCCGTCGCCAAGGGTGTTAACCATTCATGAACCAGTGCATAGCTTAACGACACAGCAAATATCTAATCCAAGAGAGTGCAAGAATCAATATCTCACAGCTTGGGAATTCGAGAAATATGTTAATGTCCGGCGTTTAACTCCTGATCAAAAAATTTTGATCTTTTCCGGGAAAACCTTAATCCTAATTCACCCAATATAGGTTATCTTATTCTAAACTGTTCAGAATTATCAAAGTCATTCAGGGTGCAGGGGAAATAGGGATGGCGATATAAGTTAATTCCGCCCTCAAAGTTAATGGGTGTTGGCATAAAATGGGTTTAGCTTCTATTCAGAAGGTTAGCCCTAAATAACAATTCTGTGATGGGTGGTATTCTGCTTTAAGTATAAGTCGCTTTTTCCTTCCCGCTCAGATTTGGTATAAGCCAGAGGATATTGGATTGATGCTGTCTCGTTAGTTACTGGTCTATTTCCCTGTCCTAGCTGTCAGCAAAACAACCAGTTCATGAGTCTTTTTTTAAACCCCCAATTCAATCTTGAAACTCTTGAATGATGCTAGAAGAAAAACTTTCCCAAGAATCTTTTACGGGTCACGCCAATTCCCTATTCCCAGACCTTGAAACCTGGAAAAATACAACTATTGATCTGAAAGTCTGGCATGACAAACAAAAACACAAATCCTCCCCGTCTATGGACACTTCTGAAACTCCATTAGAACGGCGAGAAATCTTTGAAGCGATCGCAGAAGCCACTCCTATTCCGATTATTATTAGTCGCTTATCCGATGGCTTAATCTTATATGCCAATGTCATGTCCAGTAATTTATTTTGTTTTTCGCTGAAGCAAATCAAAACCCTCAAAACCCTTGACTTTTATCTTATTCCTTTAGATCGGCAAAAATTAATTGAAAAAGTCATAGCGGAAGGCTATATTCATAACTATGAACTGCAAGTCAAAAAACTGAACGGAACCCCTTTTTGGGTGATGGGTTCTTTCCAAATTTTACTGTTTCAAGGAGAACGAGCGATACTCTCGATTTTCCATGATATTACAGAACGAAAACAAGCGGAACAAACCCTACAAGTCAGTACAGAACGCCTACATCGTCAAAATGTTGCTCTGCGGGATTTAAGTCGAGAACAAACCCGCAATTGTGATCATCTGGATATTGCCATTCGCCAAATTACTGAAACCGCAGCCAATACATTAGAAGTAGATCGCGTCAGTGTTTGGCTTAATAGTAGCATTCGTTATGCTATTTTAAAAACCGAACAATCTCCTGAATTCATTCCTGAATTTAACGTTGAATCTGGGATAGAAAAGCCAGGTTTAGATTGGATTTGTTTAGATTTGTATGAACGTCAAAACCATCACCATTCCCCGGAGGATTTATCCCTCGTTAATCCTTGTTTTCCCCATTGTTCAACTCAGATTAATCCTCAACCTGCACCTTTTTCTGCTGATCGTTTATTTTCTTTCGATTCATCATCTGAATCTTACCTGAAGGATCTTCCCTATTCCCAGAGAAACCGTTTAGATGTACCGATTTGGTTGGGGGGAAAAATTATTGGGTTTATCTGTGTAGAATATCCCAGTAATCAACAGAAATGTAATCTTGAAGATCGAACCTTTATTGATTCCTTAGCGAATTTAGTTGCCTTAGCCATTGAACGATTTGAACGCCGAAAAGCGGAACAAGCCCTAGCCCAAGTCAAGGCAGAATTAGAAATTAGAGTTAAAAAACGCACGACAGAATTACAAGATGCAATTCAACAATTGCGAACTGAAATGATTGAACGGTTGAAGGTTGAATCGATTTTACAAACCGCTTTAGATCAAGCTCAAACTGCTAACCAAGCCAAAAGTACCTTTTTAGCAAATATGAGTCATGAGTTAAGGACACCGTTACACGCTATTATTGGGTTTAGTGATTTATTACTTGAAGAAGTCTTAGATCGTGAGATTCATGATTTATTACCCGATGTACAAAAAATTCGTCAGTCGGGTTCCCATTTACTCACCATGATTAATGAAATCTTGGATTTATGTAAAGTAGAATCGGGGCGAATGCCTCTGAATGTGGAAACCTTTGAAGTCGCTAGTTTAATTCATGACGTGGTGACAACCTTACAACCTCTAGCGGATCAAAATCAAAATACAATTCAAATTTGTTGTAAAAACAATTTAGATCTGATGGAGGGAGATATGGGTAAAATCCGACAAATTTTTTATAATTTGCTCAGTAATGCCTTAAAATTCACCCAAAAGGGGAAAGTTACCCTGACGTTAAACCGAGAACACAATGGCGACTTAGACTGGATTTGTTTTCAAGTGAGTGACACCGGAATAGGGATTTCTTTAGAACAACAGCAAACGTTATTTCAAGCTTTTACCCAAGTGGATAATTCCTTTAGTCGTCAATATGGCGGAACCGGTTTAGGCTTAACGGTAACCCACCATTTCTGCAAAATGATGGGAGGACAAATTAAAGTATCTAGCCAACTGGGAGTTGGTTCTACCTTTACGGTTTATCTGCCTACTTCCCTCCCCGGTCTATCGTAAAAATAAAGAATAACCTGAAATTGCCACGTTTTCTTGATTTAGTGTTAGTTTAAAGGAAGAGAGTATTGGATGGATCTTGCTTAGGATGTCCCCAAAAGGAAACCCATCCCAGTCCAAGCAGCAAACCCATTCAATCCATCTCCCCTTTTTAGGGAAAAGCCACCAGCAATTAATTAAAAAAAGATTAATTCACTATGTCCAGATATGACTCCCACTTACGATGCTCGTTCTGCGGTAAATCTCAAGAGCAAGTTCGCAAATTAATTGCCGGCCCAGGTGTTTATATCTGTGATGAGTGCGTTGAACTCTGTAACGAAATTTTAGAAGAAGAATTTTCTGACCGCAATCGAGCCAAGGGTTCAGTGAGCGGCCAGCCAGAGGCACGTTCCTCAAAACAGTCTGCAACGAAAGGATTTTCTCTGACTTCAATTCCTAAACCCATTGAAATTAAAAACTATTTAGATGATCATGTGATTGGTCAGGATGGGGCGAAAAAAGTTCTATCTGTTGCGGTTTATAATCATTATAAACGCTTAGGTGCTGAAAAATTAAATGGTTCTGATTCAGGAGCCGATGATTTTGTCGAATTACAAAAAGCCAATATTCTGTTAATGGGGCCGACGGGTTGTGGCAAAACCTTACTCGCCCAATCTTTAGCGAAATTATTAGATGTTCCCTTTGCCGTTGCCGATGCGACAACGTTAACGGAAGCGGGTTATGTTGGGGATGATGTTGAAAATATCTTACTGCGACTGTTACAGGTTGCCGATTTTGATATTGAAGCGGCACAACGGGGAATTATTTATATTGATGAAATTGATAAAATTGCCCGTAAAAGCGAAAATACCTCAATTACACGAGATGTGTCTGGAGAAGGGGTACAACAAGCCCTCTTAAAAATGTTAGAAGGAACGGTTGTTAATGTTCCTCCCCAAGGCGGAAGAAAGCATCCCTATCAAGATTTTATCCAAATTGATACCAGTAAAATTTTATTTGTTTGTGGGGGAGCTTTCGTTGGGTTAGAAAAACTCATTGAACAGCGCTTAGGTAAAAAATCCCTCGGTTTTATTCAGTCGGGAGAAGACAATAAAACAACCATTACTCCCCTCCAGTCCGATGAGATTTTATATCATGTTCAACCGGAAGATTTAGTCAAATTTGGTTTAATTCCCGAATTCATAGGACGGCTTCCGGTTTTAACTCGTGTTTCTCCATTGGATGAAGGGGCATTGATGCAAATTTTAACGGAGCCGAGTAATGCCTTGGTTAAACAATATAAAAAGCTATTACGCATGGATAATGTGCGTTTAGAATTTGAACCGGAAGCGTTAAAAGCGATTGCCAAAGAAGCCTTCCGTCGCAAAACAGGAGCCAGAGCATTACGGGGAATTCTGGAGGAATTAATGTTAGAAGTCATGTATGAAATTCCTTCCCGAAAAGATGTTGTTCGCTGTGTGATTACCCAAGAAATGGTCGAAAAACGTTCCACAGCCGAAGTTTTATGGCATCCCGCTTGGCATCGACAACACGAGTCAGCATAATCCTAATTAATCAGCTTAATCAACTTGCTCCTATGAACTAAAATTCGATTTGTAGGGGCAAGTTTATCATTTTGGCTTCCCTACTGTTCCCTGTTCCCGGTGATCTCTTATAAAAGCATGAAAATCAACTTTTTGATACCTGCTATAATTTCCTACCTTTTTACCCTGACTCTACCCGCTAACGCCCAAGAAACCCGGTGTGGATGGTTAGCAAATCCTACTCCTGCTAATTCGTATTTAAAAGATACAGATGGGACTTGGACTCTTTCCGTTCAAGGCGGATATCAAGCAAGCGGAATGGAAAATATTCCTGATCTCGATGGGCCAGAATATGTTAAAACCAATGGAAATTATGGCTATACCTGTGCTTGTTTAGAGGTTAATACAGATAGTAGCCAGATGAAAGTGACAAGGATTCAACGTGTTGAACCCTTGCCGCTTTCGACTTGTCAGCAAGATGCTAATTTACCCGCTTGGTGCCCCGGATCAAAAACTCAATATATTATTGATACAAAAAAAAGTCAAAACTTATCTATAAACTGAGAGTTCGTTGAATCAACTTGGGTATGATGCCAGTTGTATAAAGTCCTGAGTTGTCCAGGTTTGGACACTCTCGATATTGACCAGAGGACAGTCTATGTTCAAATAACCATTGTTTATGTTCAGGGGAATCCAATAGCCAGTTATTCATTAATTGTGCCCATTTTACGGGAATTTGTAGACTTTTCAACGTTTCATAAGAACTTGAAGAAAGACTGTGATAGAGTGCCGGATCGGACAATAATTCTTTAACACACTCTGCTAAAGAAACTGGATCATTGGCTTTAAAAATCAAGGCATTGTCTCGGTTTTTTAACTTTTTCAAAAACATGGGATGATCTGAAGCAACAATTGGAGTTCGAGAGTAGAGAGCCTCATTAATACTCTTAGGAAATCCTTCGGCATATTCATGTCTACTGGGAACAACTACCAGATCAGCCTCTCTCATTAAAGGAACGATCATTTTATTGGGTACTAATCCCAAAAATTCTACAGAATTTTCAATCTTTAGATCCCTAGCTTGGTTCTTAAAACGTTCTATATCGCCTTTCCCTGCTATTTTTAAGCGAACGGATAATCCCTGGGTTTTGAGTTGCGCTACGGCTTTGATGACATCACCAATTCCTTTAGATTCTATGACTAAACCGACATAGAAAATTTCATAAGTCTCTTGATGCAATTGTAAATTTTTAGTCGTAAAAGCGTGAGGAGTCATTTCATAAGGCCAATCCCAAGGGATAATTTTGTTGGGATTAACTCCAATATTAGCAAGGGATAGACCCGCAGTAACTCCATGATTGCCTATCCAATCAATTTGGGAACTATTCAGCAATTTTGCCAATTGGTAGTAGCGAATTTTGTCGCGTAAGCGTTTTGAATTGAAAGAATCTGCTAACATCAGCAGTATTTTTAACTGGCTCTGAATAGCCCAACGAATAATTGCTGTATTCGGTGTTCTGAGAATTAAATGAGTGGGTTGAAACTGTTTTGCTAACCCGACTAACTTCTGAGCTTGAATTTTCTGGGTAAACCCTGTACCAATAGCGCGAACTCCATTCTCAAGTCTCTCGTTATACGGATGTTCGGTCAGACAACATAACGTTGCAACTTCATCCGCTTTTTTCCCAACGTTAGCGACCGCATCAACCGAATATTTTTGACCATAGTAAGTCTCTTCTCCACCCGCAGCAAAGCGTTTAACAGCTTCGCGGTAATCCCCACCATACTGTACTATTAATAAACGCATCCAATCACCTTAGTAATTAATCAGCATGAAATCTATACACTAAAGGCAAAGTGTAGGCTATATATTTTGCCCTTAGTGTTCATAAAACTTATTACAGCAATCCGATCAATTCTCGAATTCTGTTGATTGGTGATGATTGTAAATTATTGAGTTTATAATCCGTTTAAATTTGGGTTAAAATATCAATCCCTTTGGGACTGCACTTCATCCAACTTACATTAAACTAATAATTCCTCTAATTTATGTTGATTCCAAAGGGTCTGATATAATCCTTTTAAGGCAACTAATTCAGCATGGGTTCCCGTTTGAATAATTTGTCCTTGATCCATGACGAAAATGCGATCCGCCGTTGCCGCCGCCGACATTTGATGGGAAATAAACACAACAGTTTTGCGCTGGACTCCGATTTTTAAATTCTGTAAAATTTCTGTTGCGGTTTGATTATCCACACTGGAAAGGGCATCATCTAAAATTAAAAGGGGTGCATCCACTAATAATGCTCTTGCTAACGCCGTTCGTTGTCGTTGTCCGCCGGATAATTGAATTCCTCGTTCTCCCACTAGAGTTTCATATTGTTTGGGAAAATTCAAAATTTCTTCATGAATTTTAGCCATTTTAGCAACTTTTTCAATTTCTGATTGTTCAGCGAGAGGGTTGCCATAGGCAATATTATTGCTAATACTGGTACTAAATAAAAAGCTTTCTTGAGGAACATAGGCGATCGCACATCTTAAATCAGATAATGTTAATTGAGTAATATCTTGACCATCCACAAATAACTGATCCATCTTAATATCTAATAACCGAGGAATGGCATTCGCTAAGGTTGTTTTCCCAGAACCAATAGGGCCAACAATTGCAACGGTTTCTCCCGGTTTAATTATAAAATTAACATCATTTAAAGCCGGAATTTTGCTTCTAGGATAACTATAGGTTAGATGAGAAGCACTTAACCAGCCTTTAACGGGAGTGGGTAAGGGTAAAGGTTCTAAAGGATCTTTAATCCGAGGTTCAACACTTAAAATGGCTTCAATTCGATCAATACTGACTTCTCCGCGCTGATAGGTTGTAATTGTAAATCCTAATAAGGCGGTCGGAAAAACCAAGCGTTCAACATATAAGATTAAGGCAACAAAATTCCCGATACTGAGTTCTCCATTGGTGATCGCTTCATCTCCAACTCCTAATAAAATTAGAAAGCTTAAACTCGCAATTCCACTTAAAATTGGAAATAAAAGACTGCGGGTTTTAGCTAACTCTAAATTTGCTTCAAATAATTCATGATTATAGCCTGCAAACGCTTTGCGTTCATTCTCTTCCTGAGCATAAATTTTAATTAAAGAAATGCCACTCATATCCTCCTGAATTAAATCACTAATATTTGATAGTTTTTCCTGAACCGTCATTTGTTGATCTCGAAGCTTTCCACTAAAAACCTGTACTAAAATTAACATTAACGGATAAACTGAAAGCGATAATAAAGTTAATCGCAGGTTAATGGCTAACATGACCGGAAGCGTTAACCCATAAGCAAATATTGTATTGGTAAGACTGAGAACGGCAAACCCTAATAAACGGCGAATACTATCAACATCACTGGTAGAACGATTAATTAAATCTCCAACGGTACTTTCGGAAAAATAGGAAGGTTCTAAAGTTAATAAATGATTAAAAATCTTTTGTTTTAAATCAAATTCGACTTGACGACCTACCCCAAAAATAACAATGCGGGAAATCATCCGAATGACCCACATCATCGAAGCTAAAATAAAAATAAATAATACTTGACGCTGTACGGTGTCAAACTCAATTGCAACTTGCAGTTCATCAACTACATTCCGAATTAAAATTGGAATATAAACCCCCACAGCATTAACTAGGAATAACGCCACAATTCCTAAGGTTGCTTTTTTCCAATGGGGACGCAAATAGCCGATCAATTTTTGTAGTCGAGAAGATTTCATATTTAGGTGAATAAAGTTAAGCAATTAAATGATGGGTTGGGTGTGTGTAATGCAGTTTATACAGCATATTAGATAATATAATACTTTTCTCGTTGATCATGCGATCGCTTGGGGACTCAGAATAGGTTTTCTTACCGAAATCTAACTAAAGATACCACAATTA
Source organism: Planktothrix sp. FACHB-1365 (assembly GCF_014697575.1). Classification (GTDB taxonomy): domain Bacteria; phylum Cyanobacteriota; class Cyanobacteriia; order Cyanobacteriales; family Microcoleaceae; genus Planktothrix. The sequence continues at coordinate 904,454 of NZ_JACJSC010000001.1, forward strand.
TCGCAGAAACGCAGTTTCTCAGACCCCCGATTAACTGGACTCGATATTATTCTTGAAATTCAGTTATTACTCTGTTCCCTTCTTCCTCTTTCACTTCAAAATTAATTCCTTCGTAAATATCTCTTAGGGGTATTTGAAATTCTACGGATTCTAGGGTTAAGATAGAGTCTTCTAAATCATATTCTGTTAATACCCATTTTCCGTTATAAATTTTAGCAAATTGTTCAATATGATAGCTATATTGATCAATTAAAATATATTCTTTAAATTCAGGAATTGAGCGATAGGCGAGAAATTTTCCTCCTCGGTCATAGTCTTTCGTTGAATTAGACAAAACCTCAATAATCATTAGAGGATTTGTCACAACTGTTGAGTTATTTTCTGGATAGATGGGTTCTCCTTGAATCACCATGATATCGGGATAGACATAACGGCGAGTTAGGGGTATCCACAGGCGCACGTCGCTAGTAAATAATCTGTAATCTTTGCCTCGTAAGCCAAATTTTAAGTTAGCAATCAAGTTAATAATGATGCTGTTATGGTTGGTTGTTCCACCTGTCATTGTTACTATCTTCCCATCATGATATTCACTTTTGTCGATCGCAGTTTCTTCTAATGCTAGATATTCCTCCGGTGTGTAATAGCGTTTCTCTGTTTGTGGTAGCTTTTCGATAGCTGGTTTTTCTTGGGTTTGCATGGTCATTTCCTTCTGCTTTCAAGTGATTTTATGATAACATGAAATCAGTTTGATTAAGATGATTAACTACTCTTCAACAGTCATATTTTCAAATAAGAATTGTATTATTTACAGGCTCTATGACCATTTTCCCATTTTCTATACTGCAAATTACTGAGTCATCTGCTTTCAGATTGAAAAATTTTACAATATAGTCCGGTATTGGTAAAGCTAAAGAATTACCCAAGTTGCTGATGTGTATTTTGGCTGTCATACATTTGCGATTTTAATGCTCAGGTTTATCTATTATAACAACTAGATGTAATCGCGTGGGGTTCAGAAACCGGGTTTCTTAAAAAATCATCGCAGAAACTAAGTTTTTCCTGTAAAAAATTATTGATAAATATCCCAACAACCGACTATTTTTTCCCCTCTTTCCTCTTTTTCTGCTAACTCCAGGTTGAGTTTTAATAATTTCTCTAAAAGATCATCATCAAGATTAAATTCATAAGCCTCCATTGCTAATTTATCTAATTGTTGATGGAGTTTATACAGTTGACTGCTAGGCTCAGTAAAATATTCGTTGTATAATTGGGTGATTCCCCATTGTTTTTTCTCCATCTGCTCTGTCCGATATTCATGGAGTTTAATCATGGTTTGTCTGATTTTTTCGACTACCTTTTTAGTCGGTGTTTGTGGAAAGGGAAAGGTTTCAAAACAGGTTTTATGAGTGTAGCGTATTCTATCTTCTAAAGTTGAACTTTGTGCTTTTACCCATAAACGATGAATATTTGAGGTTAATATTCCTAAGATGTAAAAATCATCTGATGCTACAATTACAGTAGAATCACCGGGTAGCCATTCTTTTTGAACCGGAATAAAAATAGACCATTTAGAATGTCGAGGAATAGCAAAATAAAAAGATAAATTTTTAATGGCTTCCCTCATCGCCGGACGTTTTTCCCCAAATCTCCACCAGTTTAACTTGGTAATTTCTCGCCTATTTTTATCTCTTTCTGGCTTAACAGTAGCTTTTATATGTTCAAAAGGCAATTGATAATCCCTAGCATCTTCTAAACTCATATCATTAAAATCAATAATCCACCTATCCGGTTTTCCATGAGGATTTCTAGCTAAATCTTTAGCATCTAAAAATTGCTTTAATACCGTGTTATTATTATCATTAATGTTGATATATCTTTTAACGTCTTCTTCTGTTATCAAAAACCCTTGTCCGGTTGGTTGAACACCTTTAAAAGCATAATTAGAATTAGCTTTAATTATACAAACTTGTGAAACATCTACGGTAGTTGTCAAAGATGAATTAATTTGTTTAACTAATTGATGATCTAAATAATATTCTTTGGGATTTTCATAACACCAATTAACAATACTAACATGAACGGCTGCTTCACCTGACCAAACTTGTGTTGAAATTGCTTCGTGAATATAACCCTTATTTTGAGTAATATAATCTAAGGATGCTTTTCTTCCTAGTCCCTGACTAATAGAATTAGTACCCACTAATCCAGCCCTACCTTTTTGATTCATGTTATCATGTGCTAACCTAAACCAATAAATACAAAAATCTACTTTATCTTTAACATTTGAAAATTTATCAAAAACTTTTTCTATGTATTCATCTCCTAATTCTAATCTGACTTTATTTCCCCCTAAAAAGGGAGGATTGCCAATAATAGCATCAGCCTTCACCCAATCACTAAAAAGGGCATCTTTACAGACAATATTATTATCCAAAGTATCTAAAGGTAAAGCAGATTCAGTTAAATTAAACTTATCAATTGCCACCTTACGCCCTATCATTAAAGTAACTCTAGCTAACTCCACCGCAAAAGGATTAAGATCCATTCCATAAAACTGATTGGGAGTCACAAAACTGATGTGTAATTGATCAATATTGGTAGTTTTTTTACTCATAATTTTATGAATTAAAAGCTGCTCAATGCGTTTTAATTCCTGATAAGCAATATAAAGAAAATTCCCACTCCCGCAAGCTGGATCTAAGACTTTATAATTGAGTAATTCTACCTGTAATTGATACAATTTCTTGAGAGTATTTGCTTCCTCAATACGCTCCTCCCAATACTGACTAATAGTAGGGCGAACAATGTTCATTATATCACTTTCTGAAGTATAATGAATTCCGTAGGAATGGCGGTCTTTTTTATTAACTGAACCTTCAAAAATATTGCCAAAAATTGAGGGTCTAACCTGACTCCAATCCTGTCTCGCAGCCACATCTAAAAATTCTAATTCTTTCTCAGTTAAATCAATTGGATAAATTGTAGAAAATAGTCCCCCATTAAAATAATCTACACCTTTATAACGCCCAGCCGGAGTAATTCCGGTTTGATTCATTTCTCTAAATAATCCCCCAATGATATCATAAGAGCTTAGTTTATTTTGCAGACAATCTTGTACACAAGCAATAAATAAATCTTGAGGTAATAATCCCCGATCTTCGGCAAACATGGCTAACACACATTGTAAAATAAAACGTTGAACGATTAATTCAGAATGGGTTTGTTTTGACAATCTTTGGTGTAAAATTGTAAATAATTCCCCCATTCTTCGGGCTGCAATTTCAGTAATTTCTACTTGATTATTTCTAAAAACAGGAGTCCGATTTCCTAACTCCATAAAAGCAAAAGCACTCGCTCTTTCTACTAAGTTAATAACAGCGACTTTATCAACAGGTTCATCTAATTGATTATCAAAATCAAAAATCCAAAATTCATCAAAATTACAAAGAATCACATAACGAGGGCGATTAGGTACTAAACGTTGCCAATAAGCAAAAGCTTGGGCATAATGTTTATTGAGATCCTCACCCCGTTGTTTCATCTCAATTAAAACTTTAGGTTTCCAAATTAAATCAGCAAAACCCGTTTTACCTTTTTGGCTCCCTTTTTTGATCGCTTCCTCATATTTTGCTCCCGCTTCTAAAGCACCTTCATAACCGAATGCTTTAAAAAAACGATCTAAAAAAGTTTGTGCTTCTTTTCTTTCTTGTCCTGTGATATGTTCTTTACAGAAATCAATAAATTTTTGTAAGCTTTCCGGTGTTGCTGACATTTGACAATCCTTACTCTGGTTTTAACTCATTAGATAGATAGCCCTGGAGGTCAGAAACCGGGTTTCTTCACAAATCTCTGTTGGGAAGCAAAAATTTTCGCAGAAACCCGGTTTCTTTAAGAAACCGGGTTTCTAGTATTAACGTTCTGGAAATAGCTTACATTCCCTAGATGTGGGTTTATTAACTTCCCCTAAACGAGAGTTTAAAAATCGATCCATCCAATTTTCAAAATAAATCCGATTTGCTTGTTTTTGCTCAGGATCAGAGGTACTAATGGGATAGGGTGCTAATCCAATAATGGCGGCAGTTGTTACACAATACATGGACTTTTGAAAACTTTGGCAAATTTGTACCCGTAAATCGTCTTCGCCGCGACAACTATTTTGATAAATATTGTGTAAATAGTCAGGTAAAAAATGACGCATATCTTGCATTAATTGAGTGGGGGGAATTCCTGAACCCCCAATAGGTAAAGGATCGGCGTATAATGCACCATAAGCAAACTGTTTTTGTTCCGGGGGAATTTGATGGGCTTGAGCATTATAAGAAACGGTTCCCGGAAATGGAGTTCCTCGGAAAAACACTGCTTCAACATAGGGAACAGCCGTATCCATTAAAAAGGTTAATTTGGCAGATTTGGGGAGAATATCATAGACTTTATTGTTAATTTTGACGCTATAAGTAATGGGTTGATTCGCTGATTCAACTAATCCTGATAAAATATGATTAACAACGTCAGGAATTGATTTAATTTCTCCGTGATCATAGCGATCAGAAAGGGAAATAAACATATCACTCATGACTCGCCAGAATTGACCTAATCCACTGTAATAGGCGAGTTGTCGAATTTGTTCGGGGAGGAATTCAGGAAACAAACGATGTAAGGTCTGAATCATCAAATTCCCCTTGGTTTTAGCTTGAATAGCCGTTTCAGCTAACGGTCGAAATTCAGGAGAATCTAAATATTGATCTAAGCCACCGCCTCCATGCCAAAACATCGTTTTCATACAATATTCAGCATATTCAAAGTTAATCCGATCATGCCACCAATATTGCAATAATTTTTGAGTTTTTACCTCGCCATTAAAATATTTAAAAAACGGAAATAATTCTAAAAACTGCTCATTGGCAATATAAATTAAATTTTTGGAATAGGCATCCAAAACAATGCCATAACTTTTTAAAATGCCAACTACTTCCACCACATTTTCAGGATAATCCGGTAATAAAGCTTCACCGGACTCTAGGCGATAAATATACTCAGATAGAGGGTGTTGAGAAGCCGCAGAAGATTGGGTCATAAGTACCATTTTGTTTAAAGTTTTGATTAAAATTAAGGTTGATTTTATTTTACAATCATGTTGGACTAAGTGTGAGAAATCACTCTGACAATTTAACAAAAAAAGTCAGAGTGACATGAGAACGGTTAAAGTTTTTCGGCGAGATGATGAGCAAATAAAGGTTGGGTATGGGCTAACGCTGTTGTGGACGCATCACTTAACCTGACCATTAAATTAGGCTGAATTCCTAACACAACAATAATGAGTGCTAAAATCATAGCTGGAATGCGATCGCGCCATTGTACTGGAGGTAAATTCACTACATATTCAGAGAGGCGACCAAAGAAGGCTTTATTCATCATCATTAAGAAGTAAACGGAGGTTAATCCGGTTCCCACCATGCACAATAATGTTTGTACCGGGAACACATCCATACTCCCTCGAAAGATAATAAATTCTGCCACAAATCCGACTAAACCGGGTATCCCTGCACTCGCCATTACGGCTAAAATCATGATCGTTCCAATTAAGGGTAAACCCCGTTCTGGGTTTAATAACCCTTGAATAATATCTAAGTCTCGACTTCCGGCTTTTCGATACACGACCCCAACGGTTAAAAACATTAATCCAGAGATTAAACCATGGCTCACCATTTGCATGACTGAACCTAACAAACTGGTGGAGTTAGCGGCAGCAAACCCTAATAAAATATAGCCCATGTGAGCAATGGAACTATAAGCTACCATTTTCTTCATATCTTTCTGATAAATGGCACAAAAGGCTCCATATAAAACGGTGACAACAGCCCAACTTGCCATCCAGGGAGAAATCACTAACCAAGCATCAGGAAATAAACCTACACCAAAGCGTAATAATCCGTAGGTTCCTAACTTTAATAAGACCCCTGCTAATAGGACGGAAACGGGGGTTGAAGCTTCGACGTGAGCATCGGGTAGCCAGGTATGAAAGGGAACCAGAGGAATTTTAATTCCAAACCCAATTAAAAGACCGCCTAATAAAATTAGTTGTGTATTTAAGGGTAAAGAAGAAACGCCTAAAGCAGTTGCACTAATGGTATCTAAATCAAAATCAAGGGTATGGGTCAGCCAAACAATTCCCAAGAAGGATGCTAGAATTAAAAATCCTGAAACAGCCGTATAAAGTAAAAATTTAGTGGCTGCATACCCTTTATTTTTACCTCCCCAAATCGCAATTAAGAGATAAAGGGGAATCAATTCCACTTCATAAAACAGTAGAAACAATAATAAATTTTGGGATAAAAAGGTTCCCGCAATTCCAGCCGCAATCAACAAAATTGAGGAATAATACAATTGATGGCGACTAATTCCTACATTGGTACTGATAATGGCAATGGTAATTAATAAACCATTTAAAATCACTAAAGGTAAGGATAAACCATCGACTCCTAAGTAATAATTTAATCCCAAGGGTGTAAGCCAAGGAATATATTCTTTAAATTGTAAAGAAGGATTACTTGGATCAAATAATCCTGCTAAAACCAACGACCATAAAAATAGTCCTCCAGCAATCACCAATGACAATTGACGAGCCGTTTTACCCGAAATCTTCGGCCAAAAAGCAATTAAAGCCGCACCGAACAAAGGAACCCAAATTAATACACTCAGCATAAATCAGTTATCAGTTATCAGTTATCAGTTATCAGTCATCAGTCATCAGTTATCAGTCTTTAGCTAACTATTAACAACTAACTGATTAAAATAGCCACAACATCAGTCCCACAAGTGCTCCAACACCGAGAGCAATGGTGAGCAGATAAAATTGGGATTGTCCAGAAATACTATATTTTAAGCCTTCTCCACTAAATAGAGTTGCTAAACCAAACGCATTCACAATCCCATCAATAATATATCGATCAATCCAAGCACTTAAGGCAGAAATACGACTGACCAATAAGACAACGGTAACATTGTAAATTCGATCAATATAGAAATCGTAAGCCAGTAAATTCTGCAATTCTTTCCAAGGCAATTTAAAGGGTTTAGAACCCATTCCATATAAATAAATTGCTCCTCCAATGGCTACACCAATTAATCCTGATAAAATTAACAAAGGAACCGTTAATTGATACACAATGGCGGCAAACCCAGAAGCAGATGTTGCAACTAAGGGACTATTCCAAGTTAGTAATAATTGCCATTGTTGTAACATCAGGGGCACTAATAACGTGACAATAATCATCGCCACCATCGGTACAGCCATCGGCCAAGGAACTTCCGGTGCGCGTCTGGTTTTAGGTTGAGGTTTTCCAGCAAAAACTAATCCGAAAACCCGGGTTAAATTCAACGCCGTTAAACAATTTATCAACAGCAACACTAAAATTAACCACAGGGGAACTGTCCAAAATCCATTCACCCAACGACGCATTGTCCAAAAGGTTCCCAAGGGCATTAACGCCACTAAACCGGCTGAACCGACAATAAACGCCATTGTCGTGGCGGGCATTTTTGACCATAACCCGCCCATTTCCGTTAAATCTTGGGTATTCGTGGTCAGAATAATGGAACCCGCACTCATGAAAATTAAAGATTTAGCGATCGCATGGGTGAATAATAATAACAGAGCGATATCAACTTGACTTTCTCCCACCGCAATAAAAACTAACCCTAAATACGCACTGGTGGAATGAGATAAAGCCCGTTTTATATCGATTTGGGCAATGGAAACTAGGGAAGCACCAATGGCTGTGATCGTTCCTAAAACCACTAAGGTTGTAGAGGCAATGGGAGATAACGCTAAAACCGGTTGAAGTTTAATTAATACATAAGCTCCACTCGCTACCACTACTGAATTTCGCAAAATCGAAGCCGGGTTAGGGCCCTCCATTGCTTCATCTAACCACAGGTTTAAAGGAAATTGAGCGCATTTTCCAATGGGGCCCGCAATTAAGGCTAAACCGAGTAAAGTTGCTGGTAAGGGCATTAAGGTTGCCGTTTCTGCCCAGTTTTCTAAATCAGAAAAGCTCAAGCTTCCCGCGAGGGTTGAGAGATAAACCACCCCCATTAACAGCAACACATCCCCCACCCGTTTTGTCAAAAACGCATCCCTAGCCGCAGTCACTACCAACGGTTGAGCGTACCAAAAGCCCACGAGGAGATAGGTAGAAAGTGTTAACAACTCTAGGAGAATGTAACTGAGTAACAAAGAATCACTCAAGGCTAACCCACTAATGGCTGCTTCAAAGAATCCCATCAGGCCAAAAAACCGAGCCAGTGCCCAGTCTTTTTCCATGTATCCCAGGGCGTAACATTGAGCAATTAAACTCAGGCTGGTGACTAATTCCATTGACCCCACACTCACCGGAGAGATTTCTAGGGCAAAGGACAAGTCTAAATCAGTCGTATGTACCCAATGGATGAGGATTTGCTGAATGGGTTCATCCCAAGTGGCACGGAAAATCACCGAACCATGGATAAAGGCCAAAAGCGTCATTAACAAATTAAAGTAGGCGGCGGGTCTTGGCCCAGTACGTCGCACCAGTCCCGTTGACCAAGGTAAGGTCAAGATTGCCCCAATTAAGCCATACAAAGGTATCCACCAACTGGTTTGGAGGAGAAAATCCGTCATGTTAAGTTAAATTAGAAAATTTTTATGAATTATCAATTTACTATATCAAGATTTCGCCTTTGGGTTTGTTCTCTGCCTTGAACTCTCCATTTTTATACCCTTTTATAGAGTCAAATTAATTTACAACTCTATTAAATAGAGCTATAGTCGTTTTAGCACAGTTTTATTTTTTTAAAAACTTAACAAAACTTAATCAAAATTCAATATCAACAAAAATAATATTAAAAATGAGAAAATATAATGCAGATTAATATTGTCAAGGGTGTCACGATTCTCCTATTCTTAGAGAGGGAGGTTCGTTACTATTTCTGCAAATTGAAATTGTAGGTAATCTAAAGCCGTATTTGACAAAAAATTAAGGTACGGTAAGGCCTGCCGCAACCTTCTAGCTCTCATGAGAGCAGGGCTTATCTTTCCTTCCCACCTAACGGTATGGGGAGTCGCAATAGGAAAATATAACTATTGCCAAATCTAGGGATAAATAAGCCGTAAAATTTGACTTAGAGGCGAACTACAACCTAGAGTGTAGGCCGAAATCCGACGGTTCAATCTGTTGGGAAGTCACTTATTGCTTAAAAATACATTGTAGTTTAGTCTGTTCATTAATTAGGAGTTAAACAATGTCAATTGCTGTTGGAATGATTGAAACCCTGGGCTTCCCTGCTGTCGTTGAAGCCGCAGACTCAATGGTGAAAGCCGCTCGTGTTACCTTAGTCGGATACGAGAAAATTGGCAGTGGCCGAGTCACCGTAATTGTGCGGGGGGATGTGTCCGAAGTTCAAGCATCCGTAGCGGCTGGAATTGAATCCGTTAAACGAGTCAATGGTGGTCAAGTGACTTCCACCCACATTATTGCCCGTCCCCATGAGAACCTAGAATATGTGTTACCAATTCGCTACACCGATGCGGTAGAGCAGTTCCGGTCTTACTAAGGCTAAGGACTCAAAAATACCCCTTTGAATTGACAAACGTACAAGTTCTTAAAAGCAATTCCTGAACCGTGGCGCTGGCGCAGCACCAAAAGTCAATTTTAAGTTTTATCGGAATCTTGCTGTTGTACGACGGCATTCCGCGTTATTCCTGAACCGTTTTGATTGATTTTAGGAGTCAAATTTAATGGCGATTGCAGTTGGCATGATCGAAACTTTAGGCTTTCCTGCTATTGTTGAAGCCTCCGACTCAATGGTAAAAGCCGCCCGTGTTACCTTAGTCGGTTACGAAAAAATTGGCAGTGGCCGTGTTACCGTGATTGTGCGGGGCGATGTTTCCGAAGTCCAAGCATCCGTAGCGGCGGGAGTTGAATCCGTCAAACGAGTCAAGGGTGGAGAAGTTTTATCGACCCATATTATTGCCCGTCCTCACGAAAATTTAGAATACGTTTTACCCATCCGCTACACCGAAGCGGTGGAACAATTCCGCGAAATGATGGCTGGGCGTCCCATCAACCGTCCTTAATTTCCAGAAGATTTAAACCGTAACCTTCAGTCGGTGTATCCGACCTATTGTTACTGAAAATTTCCCTTTATTCATCCTCCAACTCTTATGCAAATTGCCAAAGTGATTGGCACAGTCGTCGGTAATCAAAAAGAACCCAGTTTACGCGGTTCCAAATTTCTCCTGATCAAATTTGTCGATGAAAATGGAGAAGATATATCCAATGGATATGAGGTGGCGATTGATGCAGTCGGAGCCGGAGTGAGTGAGTGGGTACTGGTCAGTCGAGGCAGTGCAGCCCGTCAAATCGAAGGGAATGAAAAACGCCCCAGCGATGCGGCTATTGTTGCCATTATTGACACTATCAGCGTAGAAAATCGCTTGATTTACAGCAAAAGAGATCATTATTAACAGGAGAGAAAGTTGGGCAATTGAGAAGCCAGAAGCCGAAAATCTTGAAAAAGAACAAGGCTGAAAGGGTGTTTCCTTATAGGATAATTGAAATTTTGAAAAAAATTTAGATTTTGCACCCGAAATTGAAAAACTTTAGAAGTTCTTAAGTTTTAATTCCATTCCTTCTTAATCACCCATTTTAGCTTCTGAGATAACGAACCCTGAAAACGAACAACAAACAACTATTCGGTTAGGAGCAATTAAGATTATGGCAGTTCGTGGCCTAGCGGCACCTCCAACCCCTTGGTCGAAGAACTTGGCAGAGCCGAAAATCGATCCAACGGCTTATGTACATTCTTTCTCTAATATTATTGGTGACGTTCGCATTGGGGCTCATGTATTAGTCGCCCCTGGCACCTCCATTCGCGCTGATGAAGGTTCACCCTTTGCGATTGGGGAAAATAGCAATATCCAAGACGGCGTAGTGATTCATGGCTTAGAAGAAGGTCGCGTCAAAGGCGATGATGGCCAAAATTACTCCGTGTGGATTGGCAAGAATTCTTCAATTACCCACATGGCCTTAATTCATGGCCCTGCTTATGTGGGAGATAACTGTTTTATCGGGTTCCGCTCTACGGTCTTTAATTCCAGAGTTGGGAATGGTTGCATTGTGATGATGCACGTTTTAATCGAAGACGTGGAAATTCCCCCTGGAAAATACGTTCCCTCCGGTTCTATTATCACCAATCAGCAACAAGCCGATCGCTTACCCAATGTCACGGATGCCGATCTCAGCTTCGCCACTCATGTCATTGGTGTGAACCAATCTCTCAAAGCCGGTTATCAGTGTTCTGAAAACGCGTCTTGTATTAACCCCATCCGTAATGAATCCTCTGGGAATGGCAGTGGTCGCGATCGCTCCTATGCCAATGTCGGCGGTGGGAATTTACCCTCGGAAATCGTTCAGCAAATTGGGGATCTGTTAGCCAAAGGCTACAAAATTGGCACAGAACACGCCGATGCTCGTCGCTTCCGTACTGGATCTTGGAAGAGTGGATCTCCCATCAATGCGAAGAGTACCGGGGAAGTCGTGGCTGCGTTAGAAGCTTGCCTGAGAGAACACACTGGAGAATATGTCCGTTTGTTAGGCATTGATTCCAAAGCCAAACGCCGAGTGGTCGAAGAAATTATTCAACGTCCCGATGGCCCCGTTGCTGCCAAATCCAGTAATGGTAAAGTCAGCGTTTCCGCCTCAGCCCCGTCCGGTTCTGCCAGTAGTGGCAGTTCTGATTTAGGAGCACAAATTGGGGATCTGTTAGCCAAAGGCTTCAAAATTGGCACAGAATATGCCGATGCCCGTCGCTTCCGTACCGGATCTTGGCGCAGTGGCCCCAGCATTTCCGGTTCAGGAGTAGCAGACGCCCTATCTAAATTAGATGCCATCATCAGTGAGCATCCTGGGGAATATGTGCGCTTGATTGGGATTGATCCCAAAAACAAACGCCGGGTGCTCGAAGAAATTATTCAACGTCCCGATGGCAAAGTGGTTAAAACCGCTTCAACTTCAGCCCCTGCATCCAGCAGTAGCGCCAGTGTAGCCCCGGTTTCCAGTGGCAAACTCGGCAACAACGTCACCGAGCAAGTGCGGGATCTGTTAGCCAAAGGCTACAAAATTGGCACAGAACACGCTGATGCTCGTCGCTTCCGCACCGGATCTTGGAAGAGTTGCTCTCCGATTCAATCCAACAATATCTCTGAAGTCATGACCGCTTTAAACGGTTGTTTAAACGAACATAGCGGCGAGTATGTGCGGTTGATTGGGATTGACTCAAAAGCCAAACGTCGGGTACTGGAGGAAATTATCCAACGTCCCTAAGATCCAGTTTCCTGTTGAAACGCTAGAGGTTCCAGCAACAATGAACATATCGCCACCGCAACTCCTAAACCCTGATGTTTATGTGAGTGGCGATGTCACCATCGATCCCAGTGCCACCCTTGCACCCGGGGTGATCTTACAAGCGGCAACCGATAGTCAGCTTCGGATTGCTGCGGGAGTTTGTGTGGGTCGGGGAGTGATTATTCAGGCTTATCACGGTATCCTAGAAATAGAGGCAGGTGTTGTGTTGGGGTCGGGGGTGTTAATTCTGGGGGCGGGAACCCTGGGGGAAAACGCCTGTATTGGTTCAGAAACAACGATTTTTGAGAGTTCTATTGCCCCTCAACAAGTCGTTGCTGCGAGATCTGTGATTGGCGATCGCTCTGGTGAATTAGAACCCGAACAGGTATCTGTGCCACCGGAACCTCCGCTCACCCCATCACCGCCAATCCTTTCTGGTTTTGGTGAATTGTCCGATCCTCTGTTAGAGTTAGATTCTTTTCCTTCAGAACCCCAGATTATTTCTGCTTTGGAGGAAAAACCGGCTCAACCTTCAGATGTTTTATCGGTTCCTGCTGAACCAGAAACGGCGATCGCTCCTTCCCCGGAAAAATCGGAAGAATCCGCTCTGGTTCCTCAGTCCCCAGAATCGGTGGAACTGTCACCCCAGCCACTCCCTCCGATTATTTATGGCAAGGAACACCTCAGTCAGTTATTGGATACCTTGCTTCCCCATCGCAAAGCCTTTAATAATCCCCAGAATTGAAGGGTGTTGGATGTTGGTTGTCGGTTAACCGTCAACACTCAACAGTCAACACCCCTCTTCCCGACCCATCGGAATGATTGAAAATGGACATAAACAAACATAATTCCGGTTCTTCTGGACAGCAAGTTCAGCACGAGTTTAGAGATCTGGCCTTGGGTTTAGTTTCCACTCAGAGTTTCCCGGCAATTGTGGGAACGGCTGATATGATGCTCAAGTCTGCCGGAGTTCATTTAGTGGGATATGAGAAAATTGGGGGGGGACATTGTACAGCCATTGTCCGGGGAAAAATTTCTGAGGTGCGGTTAGCGGTGGAAACCGGAGCGCAAACCGCGAAACAATTTGGTCAATTGATCTCTACCTTAGTCATTCCTCGACCGTTTCCCAATTTAGAAATTGTGCTTCCCATTAGTTCCCGCTTATCTAATCTCACCAGTGGGGGGGGAAGTCATCGTTTAAGTAATCAAGCGGTGGGTTTACTAGAAACACGCGGATTTCCGGCGATGGTGGGGGCCGCAGATGCCATGTTAAAAGCAGCAGATGTGCGTCTGATGTCCTATGAACGCATTGGGGCGGGGTTGTGTACGGCGATTATTCGCGGCCCGGTGTCCGATGTGGCAATGGCTGTTGAAGCGGGAATGTTTGAAGCCGAACGCATTGGCGAGTTAAACGCGGTGATGGTCATTCCGCGACCGTTGGAAGATTTGGATCAAACCTTACCCTTAGCCAGTTGTTGGCTAGAGCAACGTCAACCGTTGCGAGTTCCGATTAATGTGAAGGAACAGGAGAAAGAAGTTGTTAAACTCCCTGATTTAGAAAAAGTAAAAATTCCGATACAAGAGGAATATTTATAGATTTTCAGGGTTTCTCACAAGTCCTGTGATTGTCGGGTTAACCGATTGAGATTGTGCAAGGGATCACTTCATCAAAATAGGCGTGAACATTCTGGTTAATGATTAGGCTTTCTGAACAAATCTAAATATTCAGAAAATATATAGTGCTTACTTCTTTTTCCTCGAGTGATTTCTTGTAGAATTGATAGATTTTCTAAATCGTTTGTCAACTGGTACATCTTCTTGGTCTAATAAGGCTTCTTCTATATTGGTTTGTGTGCCTTCTATTTTGCTAGATTGGGTGGCTTCTTTAAGAAGTTTTGTAATGACTCTGTTGGATGTATGTGCCAGATTTAAAGTTCTTCATCAGGAATTATTTGATGCCTTATTTTAGATTTTACCATCAAACTAAAATAAGGCCTTTGTAGTGAGTCCTTCAGGACTCAAAGCCCTGAAGGGCTTACTACGTTTAAAGCCATGCAACCTCAAATGGCAACCAATCTTTAGCGGCTTCTGGATAGGTGCCAATGTCGTATTTTACGAAGGAAGACGGCACACAATCCTTTTGTAAAGTATCGGCAATTCTTAAAGCTTGTAAGGCTTCAATTGGGCTGGCAAAACTGGATTTATCCCCCGCTAAGATATCGGAAAGCAACCGTAAATAAGCAGGTTGATTGACTTGCTTAAAGGTATTTTCATAGGTGAATTCCAATTTAGCTGGCACCAGTTCCATTCCGGCTCCGGGTCGCTTAACATGAAAGTGGAATGTAATCCCTTCATTGGGATAGTGTCGAAACACTAAACGAGGTGCTTTGATGTCACCAAACAAGCTTTTGATTTGTGATTGTTCATCAAAGATAACTTCCATGCCACAATATTTTTGCGGTAAACCTTTTCCGGTGACAACTTTAATTTTCACCCCTTCCCAACGGGGATTTTTGCACTCTAAGGTAAACGCTGTAAAGGTGGAAGTTGTGGGGGTAGGATAACCCAGATATTGTCCCCAAATCGTTTTTTCTGAATCAATGACCTGCAAAGCTTGGGCAGCTTCTTCCTTGCCTTCTCGGAGATTGGAAACATCCAAATTTTCGGGTAATTTTAGCAGCAAAGGTGTTGTCATCGCTAACAGATGGCTAATCATATCGGTTAACTGAGAACCAACCCGATCTAGGAAGGAAACTCGCTCACTTGGGACAGTAATTTGTTCCAGAGCATAGATGCGAATTTCTTTAACATTATCTGCGTTTAACAGAGATTCAAAAGGCGTACTGGCTCGAAAAGCAATCACGTTGCTGATGGTTTCTTTCAAGTTGAACGACTCCACAAGATTGAGCTTTTTGATTTTGAGTTCTTCCAAAAAACTCAAAAGGTTTTCCCCCTCAACTCCATTAATTGCTAGGGGTTTTTCTGCAAAAATCTCGGTATCAGGTTGCAATAAACCCTGAGTCTTTAATTGCTGAATTGCCAGGGGATAATGCTGGGGTTGTAGAGCCAGGTAAACAGCCGTTTGGCAATTTGGATCGAGGACATTACGCAACATTGGGTAACTCATAGTTAGCCTCCAAATCTAAAGGAATGTAAACAATGGTTTGAGTGAATAAGTACCAATCTTGATCGATACCTTCCGGGGCTGATTTATACTCTTTCATCGCCTGGAGAATGTTGTTGCAAAACTCTTCCGTTGACCAGTTTTCTAAACTAATAGCGATGATTTTGAAATCTTCTCCTCGTCGCCAAAGCTCGTAACAGCCAGGAATCAGATATAGGGTAGCAAGGTTGCCTGTAGCACCATAAAGAATGAACTGTTTTTTCATGTTTAAGTCCTGTGGTTATTCAGTAACTTACTTTCAATTACCCATATTAAAAAAGTGGATATAGTTGTCAATATGATGAAATAGTTGTTTTTTACTCCATCTAGTTTTTAGAGTTAAAATAGTTGAAATAGTTGAAATAGTTGAAATAGTTAGCAGGCTTTATGGGTTGTCTATTTCTAAGAATGTGTTATCTTAAAACAGGGATTCCAGAAACCGGGTTTCTTGCCCAAAGCTTAAGGAGTAAGATAATGATCTGGTTTCAGAAACCCGGTTTCTAGCTCGTTATATAACCAGAGGTATCTATCATGACACCTGAAGAAGAAAAGTTTCTTAATGAAATCGCAGATCAACTGAAAGAGCAGCCAGGGTTTAATGATGTAGAAGAATTATTTTTTCCCCTGCGGTTTGATAAAAATCGCCCAACTTTATATAAACACACAGATATTGCTGAGAATTTGATGCGACCAGAAGGTTTTAAACTCCCTCCAGACTTTTATTCAAAGTCCATTACTCAGACCGTGCAAAATATTGTCAATATAATGATAGGGAGATTGGAAAAAAAATACACACCAATAAAAGCAAAAAAAGAAACAATTAAACCAGCTATTAAAGGACTATATGCAGCAGAAATGAGAGCCGATGGAGTTGATGTTGATAGCTTACTGAATAAAGAACAAGGAGAAAAAGGGAATTGGAAAGTAGTTTATAATTGGCTATGGAATTACAAATATCCGCGATGGCTTGAGGCGAATAGCTGGGAACTTTTGCGGGAAAAAGCTCAATCTCCTGCTCATTGGATACAATTTTTAACGAAAGAAGATCAGCAAAAGGTATTAGACGGAGATTTGAGAGGAGCCTATTTGAAACGTCCACCCACTCCAGAACCAGAAATTCCGCCAATAATTCCAGTAAATGAGAAACTTCGGATGCGGATTGATTTAGAATATCCCCAGTATCAATTACTGTTGTTTAATCGCAGTGAAGCGGGTACAGTGTTGCACTGTCCATCCTTTGGTTATGCAGTTAATTCTATCATCGAACAACCGCCGATTTTGCTGCCTCAAAAGGAGTCTTGGGCTGGTCAAACTAATCAATTTTTCCTTTTTCAAGACAAGGGACAGGAGGAATTTTTAGGGATAGTTTTGAAGGAACCTTTAAATTTACCTTGGTTAATTCCCCAAGAACAAGATGTGTTACCCAAGTGGGAAGGTGAACGGGTTATGCAGTTATTTTCCCACTTGCAACAGTCAGGAGACTGGCAGGTTTTTTATCAAAGTTTTGATGTTGTGGAACAAGAAACTGAAGCCTAGAAAACCGCTTTCTTGGAGAAACAGGGTTTCTAATCTATTCAATATTTTCGGAAGAATTATGATCAGGGGGTAAAAAATTAGGATTAAGAACTTCTTCTACAGTAAAGGGAGACTCTGGGGGAAATAGATTAATAGATAAACCTGTTTCACCTGCGGCTAGTTCTCTGGCATCTTGATAAGATTCATTAAAAATATCTTCAAAAAAACGATATAGACTCGGGCTGGTTTTGAAGGTATCTCGGAGGCGTTGACGATGTTCTATAATAGTGTACCGCCAACTATTTGTTCGTTTTTCTGACTGATATTTATATTTGAGTAAGTGCATTAAAAGTACCTTCAAATTACTTTTTAAAGCATTTTTCTCGCTTCTCCCCATACTTTCCAGTTCCTCTAGTAAGTTCTCTAAATCTACTTCGGCAAATTTTCCCTCTTTTAATACGTTGATAGTTGTCTGTAACCACAGATAAAAATCCTGGTCATAAAGGGATGTTATTGCAGTTGTCGTTGATTGAATAGTGGTCATTTTTTTGACTCCCTTTTTCTTCTCTACATAAGTCTAACAGATTCCATCATTTATCGCTATATGGGTCAAGAAACCCGGTTTCTGTTATGATTAAGGCAGACTCACCTAGAGTTGACTAATAAATCAGGTTTCTAACCTACTCAATACTTTGAATTAACTTAATGTTATTTCTTAACCATTCATTGACTAGAAGGTGATAGCATGAAATATCTAAACCTAGATGAAACCGATATCACACTAACAGCAATTGTTGAAGAAATTGCTGCTAACCCGTCTGAAATTGTCATTACCCGCAAGGGTTTGCCAATTGCTCGGATAGTTCCCTATTCGATTTCTGATGCACCGAAAAAAAATTATCCCCTGCGGGGAATGCCAATCAAAATTTCCACCGATTTTGATGAACCGATGCCTGAGCTTTGGGATGCTTTGGGAGAATAATTTTACTCGATATGTACAAACTATCTGGTAGTTTTGCTTGAACCTTTCTTTCAATAGTTCAAAACCCCAGTTAATTCGAGAAACTAGAAACCAAAGCAGAAATCCAGTTTCTGCAAAGAACCTCGTTTCTAAGCTACTCAATACCTTGAATCGATTTAATTTTATTTCTCAAGCATTGATTGACTAAAACTTGAACCTCAATATTTTTCTGTTCAGCAATTTTAGTCAAAAACTCCTCGACATCAGGTTCAAGATAAATAGGATAATGAAACTTAGCATCAGGATGGTAAAACTTACCTTGTTCTGCTTGGGAGAAATTATACTCTGATTTCATAGTTGCCTCTTTCGATTTGACTCTGTTCTTAATTATAGATTGTTAATTCATAAGGAAGGAAAACAACAATGGACGAACAACGCATGAACGCCTATGTGCAACTCATCCAAAAACTGCTCCAATGTTCCACCGAGGAAGAAGGGCAAATTTTAATAAATGACAATTCCAATTTACTCGACCCCGGACTTTTGCAAACGATAATCACGGTTGCTGAAGAATTTGATGATAACGCTAATCAAAATATGGTTAACTTTTTAACTAACCTAGCCTTGCAACTGGGGGAATGGCTCGGTAGTGGCCAGCAGCCAACAGCAATCAGAAAACAGACAGCCGATATTTTATTACAGTGGGGAATTAAACAGTGTTATATGAGCCAATTTATGAGGGTTTTGGACTGTTTGCAACATTGTCTTAGCATTTATCAAGCTATTCAAGACCGCCGAGGGGAAGTTGGTTGTCTGGGAGTTTTAGCCACTGCTTACCACTCTCTGGGAGAAACTGAAAAAGCCATCACTTTCTACGAACAGTTTTTAGCTATTAATCGAGAATTTAAATACCGCGAAGGGGAAGATGCTTGTCTGGGAGCTTTAGGGAAGGCTTACGGTTCTCTGGGAGAATATGAACGAGCCATCACCTTCTACGAACAGTCTTTAGCCATTAAACGGGAAATCAAAGACCGCCAAGGGGAAGCTGATTGTCTGGGAGTTTTAGGGAAGGCTTACGGTTCTCTGGGAGAATATGAACGAGCCATCACCTTCTACGAACAGTCTTTAGCCATTAAACGGGAAATCAAAGACCGCCAAGGGGAAGCTGATTGTCTGGGAGTTTTAGGGATGGCTTACGGTTCTCTGAGAGAATATGAACGAGCCATCACCTTCTACGAACAGTCTTTAGCCATTAGTCGGGAAATCAAAGACCGCCAAGGGGAAGCTCATTGTCTGGGAAATTTAGGTAATACTTACTGCTATCTGGGAGAATATGAACGAGCCATCACTTTCTACGAAGAGTATTTAGTTATTAAACGGGGAATCAAAGACCGCCAAGGGGAAGCTGATTGTCTGGGAAATTTAGGCAATACTTACTGTTATCTGGGAGAATATGAACGAGCCATCACATTCCACGAACAGCATTTAGCCATTAGTCGAGAAATCAAATACCGCCAAAGGGAAGCTAATTCTCTGGAAAATTTAGGTTCAGTTTACTACCATCTGGGAGAATATGAACAAGCCATCACATTCCACGAACAGCATTTAACCATTAGTCGGGAAATCAAAGACCGCAAAGGGGAAGCAACTTCTCTGGGACATTTAGGCAATCCTTACTGGTCTCTGGGAGAATATGAACGAGCCATCACATTCCACGAACAGTCTTTAGCCATTAGTCGGGAAATCAAAGACCGCAAAGGGGAAGCAATTTCTCTGGGAAGTTTAGGCAATACTTACCACCATCTGGGAGAAGTTGAAAAAGCCATCACTTTCTACGAACAGCATTTAACCATTAGTCGGGAAATCAAAGACCGCGAAGGGGAAGCAACTTCTCTGGGAAATTTAGGCAATACTTACCTCTCTCTGGGAGAATATGAACGAGCCATCACTTTCTACGAACAGTATTTAGCCATTAGTCGGAAAATCAAATACCGTCAAGGGGAAGCAATTTCTCTGGGAGATTTAGGCAATGCTTACCTCTCTCTGGGAGAATATGAACGAGCCATCACTTTCTACGAACAGTATTTAGCCATTAGTCGGGAAATCAAATACCGCCACGGGGAAGTAGTTTCTCTGGGAGGTTTAGGCGGTGCTTACCACTCTCTGGGAGAAACTGAAAAAGCCATTCACAACTATCGAGACTCGCTCAAAATAGCCACTCCCGAAACTATACCACCCGTATGCTTCATTGTCGGTCGCAACTTCGCCAACCTTGGTTTCACCCAAGGCAACTGGCAACTCGCCTTAGAAGGATACGAACCCGCTATGCAAGCAGTCGAACAACTCCGCAAAGGGTCAACTACCGACCAACGCCGCCAAGAAATCATTGCAGACGCCTTCTCCGTTTACGCCAACGCTGTCCAATGCTACATCAACCTCAAACAATACGATAAAGCCGTCGAAACCGCAGACCGTTCCCGTTCCCGCCACCTCGCGGACTTATTTTACAGCAAAGACCTCTACCCCCAAGGCGAAATTCCCCCAGAAGTGGCAGAATATTATCGCCTGCAAGAACAAAGCGACCGTTTTCGCTTTTCTGACAACGACGGGACAAAAGCATTCGCCACCACTCGCCAAGCAACCCCTAACGGTGACATTATTCTGGAAAAGATTAAAGAATTAGAAACCGAAAAACAAAAAGCTTGGCTGAAAATTCGCAGTAAAGACCCCGTTTTGGCGGGTCAATTGCAAGCTGACCCCCTAAATTTCCAACAGATGCAAACGTTAATTCCTGATGCAGAAACCGCTATTCTCAATTTTTATACAACTCCTGAACATACCCACATTTTCATCTTACGAAAAAATCAACCGCCCCAACTCCACACCTGCGAAGGTCAAGGACTGGAAACCTTGCAAAATTCGATATTCGATAACTGGTTAAAACCTTATAAAGAAAACAAAACCGCCTGGAAAAATCAAATAAGTGAATTTCTCCCCGAACTGGCTAACCGTTTGCAAATTAATCAACTGATTTCCGAACATCTCAACGGCATCAAAGAACTGATTATTATTCCTCATTTGTATTTACATCAGATTCCCTTTGCTGCCTTACCTTTAAATCATATTCCGATTCCCAATAGCAATACAACCTCTGACACAACTCGCGGCACTAGCCTGAATATGAACAAAACCCCTGATACCTCTGCCAAAACCCCACCCCAACAACCGGAATACCTCAGTAATCAATTCCGTATTCGTATTGTTCCCAGTTGTCAAATTCTCAATTATTGCCATCAACGAGATGACCTCAAACCTGAGACAATGGGAATTGTTGAAAATGCTAGAGGAGATCTGATTTTCACAGGTTACGAATGCGAAACTTTGGCAACTTTGCACAATGTTAAGTTAGAGAATCGCCTAAAATACGATCAAGCTACGATTAGTAATTATCAACAATTACCCAATCAAGTGCAAGTTCTCCATTCCAGCCATCACGCCAGTTCTCAACTCGATAATCCTTTAGAATCAAAACTACATTTATTCGATGGGGATGTTAACTTGGGTCGGATTTTTACTTGGAGATTTGCAAACTTAGCGGAAGTGTTTCTCTCCTGCTGCGAAACGAATTTAACCCTAACCCAAATTACGGATGATCCTCTGAGTATTGCTGCGGGTTTCCTCTGTGCCGGGGCGCGAAATGTGGTCAGTACGTTATGGGCGGTGGATGATTTAGCAACGGCTTTGTTTTGTATTTTATATTATCAGGAAAAGCAGGATAAAAGTCGTTCAGAAGCGATTCGTAAAGCCCAATTTAAGCTGCGTAACTTGACAGGAGATCAATTATATGCTAATTATAAACAGCAATTAGAGGCTTATTTTGAGCAGCAAAATTGGGGCGAAAATCAAGCAGAAATGGTTAAAATTCAACGATTACGATTAGACTTACTTTGTCGGGAACGATTGCCCTTTGTCAGTCCCCAATATTGGGCGGGTTTTGTATCTCAGGGTTTAGCGTAGGTGAAAAATAGAGAAATCGGGTTTCTAACCTGCTCAATTCTTTGAATAAGTTGCTCACTTGTAGTCAGGCGTTCACGCCTGTTAGCCCTGAAGGGCTTACTACGAAAGTGGTGAGGTGTTTACGCCTGTTAGCCCTGAAGGGCTTACTACGAACTATGGGGGTTTATAGTCATATTTACGAGTCTTACTTTGGGAATAGTAAAAGTGTTTATAGTACAGTTTAAGCATTAATGATTGATAGGAACAAACTACTATGAAAATTGCGATCGCTCAACTTAACCCGACGGTTGGAGACTTAACGGCAAATGCTCAACAAATATTAGAAGCAGCAGAAAACGCGGTTGAAGCGGGATGTCATCTGTTACTAACAACAGAATTATCCTTAACCGGATATCCCCCTAGAGATTTATTAATTCGTCCGAGTTTTATTGATGCTACAGAGAAAAAATTACAGCAATTAGCAGTAGATTTACCGCCTAAAATTGCCGTTTTAGTGGGAACAATTCAACAAAATTTAGATTATCAAACAAAAGGTGGGAACCCGATTTTTAATAGTGCTGCATTATTAGAAAAGGGTGAAATTAAACAGTATTTTAAAAAACGATTATTACCAACTTACGATGTTTTTGATGAAGATCGTTATTTTGAACCGGGGTTAGAAAGCCAGTTTTTTTATTTAGAAGAAACATTGAAAATTGGGGTAACAATTTGTGAGGATTTATGGAATGATGAA
Organism: Planktothrix sp. FACHB-1365; assembly: GCF_014697575.1. GTDB lineage: Bacteria > Cyanobacteriota > Cyanobacteriia > Cyanobacteriales > Microcoleaceae > Planktothrix. The sequence goes on from NZ_JACJSC010000001.1 coordinate 927,226, forward strand.
TTATTCTGGGGAAAACGCAATTATCCTTGTAATCCCTTCCAAGATTTAGCTCATTTAGATGTAGATTTAGTCGTGAATTTATCGGCTTCACCTTATCAAGTGGGTAAGCAAAAATTCAGACAATCTTTAATTAGTCATACTGCAAAACGCTATAATATTCCGATTTTATATGCCAATCAAGTAGGCGGAAATGATGATTTAATTTTTGACGGGTGTAGTTTTGCGTTTAATAAAAATGGCGATAAAATTTTAAGTCTAAACCCTTTTGAGACAGATTTTGCAGTTATTGAGTTTGATTCAAAAACACAAGATTTAATTGCTAATTCTAGCCAAAATCAAGATATAAATTTAATTGAAAATGAAGATCAAGAAATTTGGTTAGCATTAGTTTTAGGGGTAAAAGATTATGTGGAGAAATGTGGATTTTCTAAGGTTGTTTTAGGGTTAAGTGGGGGAATTGATTCTTCTTTAGTGGCTGCGATCGCAACGGAAGCATTAGGCTCAGAAAACGTTTTAGGCGTGTTAATGCCATCTCCCTATAGTTCCGATCATTCCATTCAAGATGCTTTAGAATTAGCCAATTATTTAGGGATTCAAACCCAGACTTTACCTATTGGAAATTTAATGCAAACCTTTGATCAAACCCTAGAACCGATGTTTGCAGGAACCGCCTTTGGATTAGCAGAAGAAAACCTCCAATCTCGCATCCGAGGAACGTTATTAATGGCAGTTTCTAATAAATTTGGGCATTTATTATTAACCACCGGAAATAAGTCAGAAATGGCGGTGGGATATTGTACCTTATATGGGGATATGAATGGGGGATTAGCGGTGATTGCAGATGTACCGAAAACCCGTGTTTATTCCTTATGTTCTTGGTTCAATCAATATTATGAACAAGACATAATTCCCCATCATGTATTAGTGAAACCGCCGAGTGCAGAACTTAAACCCGGACAGATGGATCAAGATTCTTTACCGCCTTATGAAATTTTAGATGATATTTTATATCGTTTAGTTGAAAAACATCAATCCTTAACTGAAATTGTGGAAGCAGGACATGAAGAACCCGTCGTTAAAAAAGTGATTAAATTAGTCATGATTGCTGAATTTAAACGTCGTCAAGCTGCACCCGGATTAAAAATTAGCGATCGCGCTTTTGGAACCGGATGGAGAATGCCCATTGCTAAAGCCATTAATTGGTAATATATAGCCATGTAGAGACGCGCCATGGCGCGTCTCTACGGCTGTTCTAATCAATATTAATGGTTTGTAACCCTTCATTAACCGTAATCACAATTTTGCCAACGGTTCGCCCCATTTCACTATAAGTATGAGCTTCAGCCAAATCACTTAAGGAATAGGTTCGATCAATGATTGTTTTAACTTTACCCGTTTCGATCAAATCTCGTAAAGCATCTAAATCTCGACGACTGGGTTGAGCTAAGACTAATTTACATTTTTGGTTAGAAAAGAATAACGTTTGTAGGGTCGCTCCCATATTATCAACCGTTGGTAATGTTGAGATATAAATTCCATCCGGTTTTAGAACTTTTTCACAATTAAAAAAGGACTGTTTACCCACCGCATCAAAAATAATATCATATTGAATTTCTTGCTGAGTAAAATCCTCTTGGGTATAGTCAATAACAGTATGGGCTCCTAAACGTTTAACAATCTCAACATTAGCCGTCCCACAAACTCCCGTTACCTCCGCATTCATCGCCGTCGCAATTTGCACCGCAAAGGTTCCCACACCACCAGAAGCACCATTAATTAATACCCGTTGTCCCGGTCGCAATTGACCTAAATCTAACAACCCCTGTAACGCCGTCAGACCCGCCACCGGAACCCCCGCAGCTTCAGTATAGGTCATATTTTGGGGTTTATAGCTCAGATTGGTAGCACTTACGGCCACATACTCCGCATAGGCCCCTCCAAATAAGGGATTAACGAAGGTATAAACTTGATCTCCAACCCGCCAGCTTGTTGCTTTTTCCCCCACTTCCACCACTTCCCCCGATAAATCACAGCCTAAAACTTTGGGGAAATTGTAGCCGGATAAAGGTTGTAATAATCCCTGCCTAATTTTCCAATCTACAGGATTAATACTACTGGCATGAATTTTGACTAAAACTTGATCCGGTTTAATCGTTGGGGTGGGAATATCTTGATAACGCAGCACATCGGGTGATCCGTATTGATCGATAACAATTGCTTTCATAATCGGTTACATTAATAGGCAGAGAACACCTGTCAGCTTAACACATACTTCTGGAGATGGGGATTCAGGCTCTCTTGATTTTTATTAATATTTTGCTGTTTTTTTTTAGGGGAAATAGCGTTTTTGAATTCTATATTAACGGTTTTATCCGGCAAAATATTCATTAAAATTAGTAATTTTTGGTATTTTAACTCAACAATAAAAAACAAACTCAAGAGGATAAAACCGGAACTTTTTAACCCATAAACAGTTGTAACTCCCAAAAATTCTCACTATCATGGAATTATGACGCAAAAATATGGGCAAACCCTATAGTTGAGATTTTTATGGATATTCAGTTAATCAATATTGGTTTTGGTAATATTATCTCTGCAAATCGGGTGATTGCCATTGTTAGCCCTGAATCGGCTCCCATTAAGCGTATTATAACAGATGCACGCGATCGCGGACAGTTAGTCGATGCCACCTATGGACGTAGAACCAGAGCCGTGATTATCACTGATTCTAGCCATGTGATTCTCTCTGCCATTCAGCCAGAAACCGTTGCTCATCGGTTCGTGATAGCGAAAGACGGGAATTCCCGTGATGATTAAGGGATTTTGTATTTTTTCCCCTTGGTTTCCATCGGCATCCTATGAGAAAATAGAAAGACTCTTATTAAGCGTGAATAAGTAAAAATGCCATGAAAAAAGGCCGATTAATTGTAATGACAGGCCCTAGTGGGGTCGGAAAAGGAACCTTGGTTCGTTCCCTGCTCAACTGTCATCCTGACCTGCATTTATCCGTTTCCGTAACCACTCGTTCTCCCCGTCCGGGTGAAATTAATGGACGAGACTACTATTTTGTAGATCGACATCGGTTTCAAGAAATGGTAGAACAGGGAGAGTTATTAGAATGGGCTGAATTTGCAGGTAATTGTTATGGAACCCCCTTAATCCCAGTTAAAGAACAAATTGAAGCGGGAACATCAGTTTTATTAGAAATAGAATTAGAAGGCGCTCGCCAAATTCGGAGCACATTTCCTTCCGCTTTAAGAATTTTTATTATGCCTCCTTCCATTGATGAATTAGAACGTCGTTTACGGGGTCGAGGTCAGGATTCTGAAGATGCCATTCGACGGCGTTTAATGCGGGCAAAAGCAGAAATGGACGCAGCCAATGAGTTTGATTTTGAAGTGATTAATGATGATTTAGATTTCGCGTTACAACGATTAGAATCTGTGCTATATACGCCTGTTTAAATACGGAAATATGCCAGAGGAAGATGCTTTAAAACTCAACTTGGTTAATGGGATGGCAACAAATGTCAAGTCGGCTGAAGCTTATGCTAATTTAGGGCGTTTGCAGAGTCAGCAAGAACAATGGCAAGCTGCGATCACAAATTATCGTCATGCTATCGAATTAAATCCTAATTGCTCTTGGTTTTATCATCATTTAGGGGATATTTTATTAAAACAAGAACAATGGCAAGAGGCGATTATTCAATATCGTCGCGCCATTGAACTGAATCCTAATTTTCCCTGGTCGTATCATAATTTAGGAAATGCTTTATTAAAATTAAAATCCTGGGAAGAAGCGGTTGATGTTTACCGTAAAGCTATTCAGTTAAATGCTCAATTTCATTGGTCTTATTGTAATTTAGGGGATGCGTTGGTTCAACAAAAAAAGTGGGATTTAGCCATTACTTCTTATTGGAATAGTTTGGTTATTCTTCTACAAACCCATCAAGAACAGGATTTTGTGATTATTGCGACTAAATTAGGAGAAACCCTAGAATCTTGTTTACCGGAAACTGTTGATCTTGCGATCGCCTATTATCGAAAAGTGATTCAGAATAGTCAACAATATCCTGAATATGAAAATACTATTAATTTTCTAAAAAGTAATCTAAAATCATGGATTAAAATAGCAGATTTTTTCCTCCATAAACATTGGATGAATGCTGCTTTAATTCTGTATTCAATGGCAATGGAAGTTTATCCTGATGAGCGGTTAATTAAAGAAAAATTAAAGACGGTGTTTCAGAAAAAGAAAGATTTAGAAAAATCAATTCTTTTGCAACATCAAAATATTAATCAAAATCTCGAAAAATGGTCTAAATATGATGAGGCGATCGCTGCTAACCCCACTGTCAATTCTTCTTATAATCCTTTAGCTGTGAATCAAAAAAACGGACAATTTATATTAAGTACCGATATCGATTTTGACTTAAACCAATTAGATCAACTCTTTGAAGCAGTAGGTTGGATGACTCGTTCCCACGAACAAATGAAAATCGCCCTAGAACACAGTTTTTTAGCCGTTACTCTCTGGTTTGTCAAAGATACGCAAAAACAATTAATTGGGTTTACTCGCGCCGTTTCTGATCATGTTTATAATGCGACTTTGTGGGATGTAGTAATTCATCCTAATTTTCAAAGTCAAGGATTAGGAAAAGCCTTAATTCAATATACCTTAGAAAAACTGCGCCAGCAAAACATCGAAAATATTACCTTATTTGCAGGTTCAAAAGCCGTTAATTTCTATCATCATTTAGGGTTTATTACCGACCCTAACGGAATTAAAGGAATGTTTTGGGTTTCACCTTGATTAACTTCAATCGTAGGGTGCGTAAGCTCCGCGCACGCACCATCTAACATGAAATCCACAAATATTTGCTCCTGATCATTGCATTATAATTGTATCTGAGAAATGGTGCGTGTGGCTTCGCCTTACGCACCCTACGTTTTTGCTATAGCTTTTTTGTCAATACTTTCAGTTTTTATTCTGCTATAAAAATTTGCTCAATGTTTAAATTAATTTCAGGGAATAGTTGAGAAATAATTCTTTGTTGACCTATAAAAACAGTATTTTGATAACTTCCATTCATCAAAAAATTGATCATTACTTGTTCTGTTAACGGATCAATAATCCAATATTCAGAAATGCCAAATTCCGCATATTCAGTTATTTTTTTAACATAATCTCGGTTCTCGTTATCTTCCCCTGGACTCACAACTTCTACTACTAATAAAGCCGGAACTTCCAGAATGGCTGATTTTTTAAACTGTCGTAACCGTCGCCAATCTTCCCCTTGAATAATAGCAATATCCGGTTGTCGGGAACGATTTATTCTAGTTCGTATTCCCACATCTCCTTGTTTTACTTTTAAGTCTAACCCTAGTCTTTTAATCTCCGCTTTGAAGGTATCGTAGAGAAATTCAATAATATCAGAATGTATCGGACTAGCAGGTGTCATTGGAATTAACACCCCATCTTCAAGTTCATAACGGTTATCTGTTCCGTCATTATAAGTTAAATACTCCTCAAAGGTTAATTTGACAGGGGTTTGAGTCATGTTCTTACCTCAACTTTCCAACGTCCCTTTTCTATTAATTTAACACAAAAGTAAAACGTAAACCGTAGGGTGCGTAAGCTCCGCGCACGCACCATCTAACATGAAATCCACAAATATTTGCTCCTGATCATTGCATTATAATTGTATCTGAGAAATGGTGCGTGCGGCTTCGCCTTACGCACCCTACGTTCTTGCTCTAGCTTTTTTGTCAATACTTTCAGTTTTTATTCTGCTATAAAAATTTGCTCAACGGTTAAATTGAGGTCGGGGAATAGTTGAGAAATAATTCTTTGTTGACCTATAAAAACAGTATTTTGATAACTTCCATTCATCAAAAAATTGATCATTACTTGTTCTGTTAACGGATCAATAATCCAATATTCAGAAATGCCAAATTCCGCATATTCAGTTATTTTTTTAACATAATCTCGGTTCTCGTTATCTTCCCCTGGACTCACAACTTCTACTACTAATAAAGCCGGAACTTCCAGAATGGCTGATTTTTTAAACTGTCGTAACCGTCGCCAATCTTCCCCTTGAATAATAGCAATATCCGGTTGTCGGGAACGATTTATTCTAGTTCGTATTCCCACATCTCCTTGTTTAACTTTCAAGTCTAAATTCCGTCTTTGAACTTCTTGATAAAAACAGATAAATAGGAACCCTACAATATCAGAATGGATGGGACTCGCAGGTGTCATCGGAATTAACACCCCATCTTCAAGTTCATAACGATTATCTGTTCCGTCATCGTAGGTTAAATACTCCTCAAAGGTTAATTTTACAGGGGTTTTAGTCATGTTGTCACCTCAACTTTACAACATCCCTTTTCTATTAATCTAACATAAAAGTAAAACGTAAACCGTAGGGTGCGTAAGCGGAGCGCACGCACCATCTAACATGAAATCCTAAAATATTTGCTCCTGATCATTGCATCATAATTGTATATGAGAAATGGTGCGTGCGACTTCGCCTTACGCACCCTACAATTTTAATTCCTAATTCTTCGTTCTCCATACCGTAATAACATCTCAATACTCGCCAAACGATTTCCCCAACTAGAGACTTGATAGGGACGTTCTAAGGCTTGTAAACGCATAGAAGTTTGGAATTGTTTTTGAAACGTTCCTAACTTTTGTTGAGCAATTTCTAAATTTTGAGAAGAGGGGTTATCCTCTAATTGTTTTAAGGTTTGGGCTAAATCTTCCGCTTGGGTACTCAAGGCTTTTAGTTCCCCATCTCGAATCCAAAGTTGATCATTAGATAACAGAAAACTCCATTCTCGTTTTAATGCTAAATACCGATCATGGGCTGCTGCAAAAGGTTGTCGATAGGGAATTGCAGGTTGAGTTGTTTGAGAAGAATTTTGAGTCCGGCGAAAATAGTTTTGTAAATTATTACCAATGGTTTCAACGGCAAAAATTGAATAGCCTCCGGTGGATAAATCCCGTAAGGATTGTAATTGATCAATCGCTACAATTTCAGGAAGATTCAATAACTTAATCGCCGGACTAATTAACGCCGATCCTAACCGTTGTTCTTGAGTTAAAGGCTGAGTAATTCGCTTTAAACGGTTTGTATCCATCGCATAAGTCATGGGTACAATTAAATCGACATAACCTTGTTTCGCCCACACTTCCCAATGTTGTTGAATTTTCAGAATCCGTTCCTGTTCAGGATGGGGAAATACCGCAACGGATAAAATCACATTGGGTTTTTGTTGTTTTAAAAATTGTGAAACTTCGGCTACAAAAGAAGTGACTTGATCCGTTTTAAACTGCGTCCATTGATTCCATAATTGAGGATTTTTGCGTGTGATATTAACCGGGTCAACTCCCGTTAATTGTCGAAATTGTTCCCGTCCAGCTTTTCCATAACCATAGGTGTAATTTCCCCCTGGATCTTGGAACGGATAACGAATATAATCTAACTGTAACCCATCCACATTATAGGTCGTTACAATTTCATTAATTAAACGCAGGACATAAGCTCGGGCTTCTCGGTTTGCTGGATCAAGATAAACTTTATGATCGCGGGTATTTCTTAACTCTCCATAATTATTAATATTCACCCAATCAGGATGGGCTTGAATGACCGGACTTAAAAAACTACTGGGTTGTCCTAAAAGTTGATTATGGCGATCATTTCCCACCGCAAATACCCAAATCCAAGCGTGTAATTCCATCCCCCGTTCATGGGCTAATTTCACCGCCGATTCTAATGGGTTCCATCCTCGAATTAAGGGGTTTTGTTCAGGCGCGATGCGGCTGGGATAAATCGGATAACCCGCATTAATGGTTTCAAAATAAACTGTATTAATTCCCGCCGACGCTAACCGATCAAAGACTTGCGCTAGTCCGGCTTCACCCCCCGCTTTAACAATGGTTCCTCGGTCTAACCAAACCGCCCGAATTTCTGCTCCTAAGCGTTCTCCTTCAGTGGGATAATGTTGCCATAATTGTTGACGAATTTCTAACCATTGACGACGAGCTTCTGCCCAATTTTGATGAGCTACTAATTCAGGAAAATCCTTAATTACCTGTCGAGCTTTGGCAATCATTTGATCCGATTGTTTAAAATTAGCACTTGCTAAACTACCTCCCTGGGTCGCCATTAATTGAGTAGAAGCAACTTGTAAATTAATCGGAACATTACCCGAATTTGAGGCAATTAACGCATTTTCAAATCGTCCTAATAAATCGACTAATTCCTGACGCATGGCGATGGCCGTTAATTCCTCAATGGGTTCATTTCCTGGCTGTACTTCTAACCCCGCAGGCGCCGTTTGTTCGGAAGGGTCAATAAAATTATTGGGAACTGCTGGAGTATTGGGTAACGTCCGAGTGGCGGTGACAGTCGGAGGGGGTGGTGTCGTGGAACGGGGTGGAGAAGGCGGCACCTGGGGAACCGTTGGCGGTGTGACGGGACGGGGTGGAGCTATAGCTGTTGGCTGTACCGTTGGTGTTATCGGTTGGGGTAGGCTGGTGTTGGAACGGGTCGGGACAGCAGGAGGAGGCGCGGGGTTGGGACGGGTTGCTACCGTCGGGGTAACAGGTGGCTGAGGTGTGGGGTTGGGACGGGTTGCGACTGGGGGCGGCGTTGGGTTGGGACGAGTGACAACGGCTGGTGGTCTGGGGTTTGCGACTGGGGGCGGCGTTGGGTTGGGACGGGTGACAACGGCTGGTGGTCTGGGGATGGGACGGGTTGCGACTGGGGGCGGCGTTGGGAGGGGAGAACTCGCGACGGGAGTTGTGGCTGTTGTCCCTAAACCATGACGACTGACGGCGGCTTGTAACCACGCAATATCCATATCCGCCGAGGATTGATTTCCCCAACGCCAGCCTAAATAAGTGGCTTTTTGGGTGGTAATGACCGCCGGAGAACTGCCACTGGCTTCCCAAATGCCTGCGGTATAACTTTCTAAGGTGGTGGGAATGAGAACCCCCCCTTCAACAGGGTTTGGGTTTTGCTGCATTGGCCCCCAAGTGGTGAGGGAGGGACAAAGGGTATCTCGACTGCGACAGCGATTTTTAGCGACTTGGGGTTTAGCGGGGACGGTGAGGGGAAAAGCCCAATAGGAACCTAAAATTGAGCGCAACAGTTGACGGACTAAGGGGGTAGACCGTTCTCCTACAGGGCCACTGGCAATCACCTGTCCCCCTTGTTTGGCCCACTCTTGCAGAACTTTGGCTTGTTCGGTTTTAATTACTGTTGTATTGGGTAGGAATAAAACGCGAATTCCTTGCAGATCAGTAACGCTTTTAATATTGTTTAAATCAACGGTTTGATAGGGAATTCGACTGGCTTTTAACCGTTGTTCAATACCATTCCATTCGGCGAGTTGTTCGGTATCCCGAATCACCCCTAACGTTGCGTTGGCTTGGCTGAGGGAGGTTAGGGGAATCGATAATTGTAAAATTGTACTGGCAAGAGTCCCCAGGAGAATCTGTTGGAAAAACGTTTGCGATCGCCGTTGAACCATTGGTTTCTATTAATTTTTGACTAATAAAATAAATCGAAGTGCTATATCACAAATAGACAGAATTGTCAAGTCTATTTTTCCAGACTAAACCTTAATTTCTGCCCAATTCCCTCTCATTCCAATTCCACACCCCTAAAATTGGAGGAGTCTTACACAAATCTTTACTATTCTATCAGGGATAGGAGTCAAAACGATAAACTCGATTTAGATGTTTGTTGCTTTAATCGTGCTTTTGATCATCCCTTGCTAAAGAGAGCAACCTGTTATATTAATAATCTTAATGTTGCCATCTCAAATCCTATAACTTGGTTAATATCCGTTTTTCAATCTGAAGGAGACTCTAATATGGAAACGATGAAATTGCGATCGCATATTGGAATCAATGGCATATTGCAAATCCAAATGCCTACCGATCTTAAAAATACTTCTGTTGAAGTGGTAGTCGTTTTACAGCCGTTACCATCTGAGGAAACTCAACCCCAGTATAACGCTTGGGGAAAACTAACAACTAAAGAATCAATGACTGAAGCCGTTACCCAAATCCAACAATTACGAAAAAAAGTAGGATTAGATAAAAATTCAATTCGAGAAATGATTGAAGAAGGACGTAGGTTTTAATGCGGTTTATATTAGATTGTTCCGTAGCAATTAGTTGGTGTTTAGTGGATGAAAATAATGATTATGCTAATACTATACTGACAATAATGCCCAATTGTGAAGTTTATGTACCGAGCATTTGGTCACTAGAAATTGCTAATACTTTATTGGTTGCTGAACGCCGTAACCGGATCACACCTGAGCAATCAGAGTTAGCTATTGCTTTATTACAATCACTATTAATTCATATTGACGAAGCTACGAATATTCATGCACTCTCGTCAACTTTGGTACTGGGAAGAAAAGAAGGTTTAGCAGCCTATGATGCAGCTTATTTAGAGTTAGCATTACGGTTGAAATTGCCGATTGCAACACTTGATACCCGGTTGGCGGAAGCTGCAACTCGCTGTGGAGTGCAGTTGCTCGTTGTTGAGATCAACAAAGCCTAATATTGTTATTTCAATCAACTCCTAACCATGCTTTCCCCCGTGCTATTAATTCTTCTAAACTCTCAAACAGCCAAAATCGTACTGTTCCATCAGTATAAACTGCAACAATATTTTTACAGTCGGGCGTAAAACAGACACCTAAAACAGAACTATCCAACTCAATAAAATCAGGTTCACCTTCTAACAAATTGCCCTTATATCCTCGAAAATCTGCTAACAAATTTCCCTGTAAATCCCAAACTTTAACAGTTCCATCATCGGAACCAGTAACAAGGTATTGACCATCAGAGCTAAAACATACAATGGTTATTAAACCTGTATGATCTATGAAGGTATGTAATGCTTCTCCTTCTATATTCCAAAGCTTTGCTGTTTTGTCACGGGAACCAGTAGCGAGATATTGACTATCGGGGCTAAAACATACACTTGTTATCCAGTCGCTATGACAATCGAACGTTTTCAACAGTTCTCCCTCGATATTCCAGAGTTTAGCAGTTTTGTCAAGGGAAGCAGTGGCTAAATAGTGGCCATCTGGGCTGAAGCATACACCCATTACTGTATTAGAGTGGCCTTTGAAACTTCTCCGCCGTTTTGTTTGTACATTCCAAAGTTTAGCAGTTTTGTCATCAGAAGCAGTCGCTAAAAATTGACCATCAGGGCTAAAACATACATCCATTACTGTTTCAGAGTGGCCTATGAAAGTTTTACATCGTTGTGTTTGTAGATTCCACAGTTTAACATTTGTATCATCAGAAGCAGTCGCTAAAAACTTACCATCTGGACTGAAACACAAACCCAGTGTATAATTATAGTAATCTTTAAAGTAATGCAGTCGTTTTCCAGTAAAATTCCAGATCTCTACTTTTTCCTGAGCAGCAGCAGTAGCCAGGTATTGACCATCAAAACTAAAACATACACTTGTTAGGCATTCCGAATCCATCTTGAAAGTTTTCAAGTGATTTCCCTCAATATTCCAAAGTTTGACAGTTTGGTCATAAGAAGCAGTAGCAAGGTATTGACTATCAGGACTAAAGCACACACTTGTTATCACCGCAGAATGATGCCTCAAGGTATATAACAATCGTCCTGGCTTATACAAACCGTTATCTAACCATTCTTGCTCATGTATATCCCAAAGTTTAATTGTTTTATCACTGGAAGCAGTAGCAAGATATTTTCCATTAGGACTAAAACATACGCTCATTACCCAACCTCTATGCCCTTTTAAGGTAGTCTTTAATTCTTCTGTCTCTATATGCCAGACGTTGGTAGTTTTATCAGTGGAAGCAGTAGCAAGGTATTGACCATCAGGACTAAAACACACACTTGTTATCCTCGCAGAATGACTTCTGAAGGTAGCTTGGCATTGCTTAGTTTCTAAATTCCAAAGTTTAGTGGTTTTGTCAGCAGAAGCAGTTGCTATATATTGACTATTTGGGCTAAAACATACACTTGTTACTTGATCAGAGTGACCGTTAAAGGTTTTCAATTCTTTTCCTTGAAAATTCCAAAGTTTAGCAGTATTGTCATGAGAAGCGGTAGCAAGGTATTGGCTATCAGGACTAAAACACACACTTGTTATTTCATCAGAATGACCTGTGAAGGTGTACAAAAATTGTCCCTGTATATGCCAAAGTTTAACGGTTTTATCGCGAGAAGCAGTTGCTATGTATTGACTATCTGGGCTAAAACACACACTCGTTACCTGGCTAGTATGACCTTTTAAACAATGTAACAATTGTCCGTGTACACCCCAAACTCGTGCAGTACCATCATAGGAAGCAGTTGCTATGTATTGACCATCAGAGCTAAAACACACACTCTTTATGCAGGCCTGATGACCTTTGAGTTCTCGCCCTTTGCGAATTTGGCTGAGGATTTGTTGTAAAGAAAAGTAAGGGGTAGCGACTGGTATATGATTGAGGAGTTCAGCATCATATTTAACGAGTTCTTGCCATTCTTGTCGTAGTTGTTGTAATTCTTCCGCAGCTTGAATCGCATCGCGTAGGGCTTGCAGATGGTCAATATTTCTATAAAATAATCTTAAAGTTTGTATTCCTTGTCGCTCCAGTTGGGTTCCTTTTTGGACAAGTTCAAGAATTTTTGTGCCTTTTTCCTTCGCCTGTTTCAGTTCTTGACGTTCATAGTCTCGACTAGCATTCAAAAAATCTTGATCTTCATCACTTAAACGTCTTCCTTTTGCATCCTTCAATGCTTTTTCTAGGATTCCCCCAGTTAAAAGCTGTCGGTTATCAGTTCGCCCTGACTTTCGCCACGCCACTAAATTCTCATGATAAAAATTTCGCTGGTTAGCAAGCTCTTGTTCTAGCCAATTCGAGTTAAAAACTTTTTGATAAATTTTATTATAAACCTGCAAACAACCATTTTTTTTAACAACTAAGCCAGATAATTGAAGTTTAATTTTATCATAGCCATTATCTGCCCTTAAGGTTTGAGTAGGAGAACTGATAAGCTGTTGATATATTTCTAATAGTCGGCTAGTGTATGCTTCATCCTTGAGGATGCGATCGCGAATGGTTCTAAGATGTTCAGGATTATCATTAGCCTCCCAATTCTCAATCATTGTAGATTCCACTAACTCATCAACATTATGATTAGGAAATTCTAAAATTTTATCGAATACTAACTTACAAAGCTTTTGAGTTAAAAATGGCTGTCCTCCTGTCCAATCTAAAACAGATTTTAAAACATTTTCAGGAGCATCAACAACTTTAGCTATTCCATTAATTAAAGATTTCTTCGCTTCTTCAAATTCAAAACCTTTTAACTCAATGGCTTGACCAATATTAAAAGGAGTTCGCGTTTTATCTTGGATCAAATCAGAAGGCGTTGCAACTCCTAACAAACAAAATGTTAAACGGTTGTAATCAGAATTATTCACTCGTTGATTGTAGCAATATCGAATAAAAGCAAAAAAGTCATCAGTAGAAAAGCTACAATTTAGAACACTGTCAATTTCATCAATAAAAATAATAATATTTTGAGAAACTGATTTTAATAAAAACTCCTCAAATAACTCACCAAGCCTTTGAATTGGCGAAATAAAATTACTACTATTCCACCACTCTCGCCAGTTAAGCTGACTAGGAAGGCGGAAAGTTCTCATAATTCGATAGACAATTCCTGTATACCATTGTTCAGGAGAAACTTGATTACTGCCAATACCTGTTAAATCAATTTCTACACACGCAAAACCTTCTTGTTTTAACCTGTGCATTGTTCTAACTCGTAAGCTAGATTTTCCCATCTGCCGAGAGTTCAGAACATAACAAAATTTTCCAGCTTTTAAACTTTCATAAAGTTCTGTATCTGCTTGTCTAACGACATAGGTGGGATCATTAACAGTTAAACTTCCCCCTAAAGTGTATTCATCATTGAATGGAATCGGCTGATTACTCATTTTTTATAACCTTTCATTAAAATATAAGCGATATAAATTACAGCGAGGTGTCACATTATTACCTTCCTTAGCAACTAACCCTAAGCTATCCAACTTAAAGCCTAATTCATCATCAATCCTGACAGGTTGATCAGCCTCTAATACTATTTTAAAAGCTGCTGCTAATTCTACACTTTGTTTAAGAGTATCGCTAATATCTCTAAGATAATTGGTATAAATTCCTGCATTAGTTGGAGCAGTTTCTAAAATTTCTTCTATTGTTAAATTAGGATGAGCTTGTATTTGCTCAAAGATTTGCCGAACTAGATAGGGATGACCGTCTACCATATCCATCAAATTGCTAACTGTATTAGAATCAACAGTAACACCATATCGTCGAGATAAATCTTGAACTTGCTCAGTGTTAAACCCCGGTAATTCGATTGGCTTTCCAACATTGAAAGGTGAGTTATTAATGCTTAATTTTGGATAATTAGAAGTAGAATAAGCAATTACAAATCTTACTTTTTGCCACAAATCATTAGTTTTTGTAGTTTCATACCAAAACCGTAATAATTCAAATAAATTGGTAGAGATAGTTTCTAAATGAAAAACTCGATCTACATTATCTAATCCTAAAATAATAGGAAATTCTAAATGAGACAATATATAATCTTCCAAATAATATGTACAATTATCTTTGCTTCCTATGGTTTCATCCCAAAGATCAGCCAAGGAATGATTTAAGTTTAATGAGCGAGTTACAGCTATACAAAGAGAACGTAGTAATTTATCAATATTCGTAATTTCATCTTCCTGAAGTTGGAGTAAATTCCAGTTAGCAGTTTTATAACCTTGTTTTTTAGCTTCTTCAAAAATCTGAGTCATTAATAAGGTTTTTCCCATTTGCTTCGATGCTCTAATCCTTAGTAAAGAGCCAGGTTTTAAAATTTCTTGATAACAAATTGTTTCAATGGGAGGACGTTCAATATAAAACCCAGATGGTACTAAACCTAACTGTTGCCCTATCTCTAGTAAACTATCCCGTCTTGAATGACGTTCATCACTATGCTCCTTATCTGTACCAATATTAAAATCATCACCTAATTTTTCAATATGTTTTCTTATTGTGCTTTCTTTTATTCCCCAAGCTTCAGCAATTTCAGCATCAGTTTTTCCTTCACACATCAAGCGAAATACTTGTTTACGTTTTTCAGGTAAATCATTAAATATCTGCGATGGGTCTTTTTGTCTCATAGTATCCATGATTAGTGAGCATTTTTAGTATATCAATTAGTCTTTACACAAGCCATACACAAAATTAATCTAATTTGTGTATAAATTGATTATTCTTGTCCATTCGGTGTGTAGGATTCCCTATGCAAATATAAAAATGTTCATAACGAGGAATAAATATGTTTTTACCCAACAGCTACGATTATTCTAATTTACCTAACCGTAAAACACCCGATCTTGATCTGCGTAGCTTCTCTCAATTTGACACCCGTTTGGCTCACTGTCAAAAGTGTTTAGCCATTCAACCGAACTTACAACGCAACCAACAAAAACAAATTTTCTGCCCAACTTGTGGAATTCAATATATTGTCAATAGTCCTGAACCTGCAAAAGTAATTCAAACTTATTTCCGAGATAAAAATCTCTACTTTAATGATAACAATCTTGATATTGAGCATTTGAAGCAATTAGGAGCGATCGCACAACGCCTTAATACTGACCCCGATTATCCCCTCATGGCAGGTTTATTAAAAGCAATGAGTCTGGCTAAAAAGTTTATCCATTTTACTAGCCTTGGAATTAGTCATCAATTTTTAGGCGCATTAAAATTAACATCCCAACAGATTCCAGTTAAAGGTATTGTTTCGTTAACCTCTAGTCAAACTTATCTATTACCCGAATTATCTAACTATACCCATGAAAGCCCAAAGTTAGAGATTAAACCCATGTGTGAAACTATTTTTAATTGGGATATAATTCCCCATCAAAAACTAATTGTTATCGATGGATTAATAGCTTTTAAAGGCAGTGCAAATTTAACCGTGACAGCTTGGAGAAAAGCCGAAAGAAATTTAGAAGAAATTGAAGTAATCACGAATATGGATGAAGTAATTTATCTTCATAATCGCTATTTTTCAACCGTTTGGGCTGATTTTAGTTCTGATGGAAAAGCCATTATGATTGATTACGATAACCTTGAGGATATGGCAGCTTAAAAAACATCAATTCCTGTAGGGGTAACGCGCACGTCGCCCAATATATCGGTTTAAAAAAGCGATCGCTCATTAATTTTATCCGGCGATCGCTTTTAGAAACTCGGTTTTTATTATAACCTTTGCTAATCGTTATAGCGGTATGCGATCGCGTAGCCACCGCAATCTTAGTTAATTAACAATTCCAGCCTTAAAAACTCGACCAATAACATCTTCAATTGGAGGATCACTTACGGTTAAATCGAGGACATTGAATTCAGCTAATATTTTAGCAACCGTAGCTGTTAAAGTATCCCGTTCTACTAATAATCGTACCACTTGACCTTCCATCGATTCTATTTCTCCATAGGTTAATAATTTCTGCTGACAGCTTGCTAAGGTATCTCCTGAACAATGCTCTAATTCTATTTTAACTTCTCGATAGGGGGCAAATCGTTCTAATAAACCTTCTAAACTACCATCATAAATAAGCTGTCCTTGATGAATTAAAATCACTCGTTTACACAGTGCAGTAATATCAGCCATATAATGACTGGTTAACAACACCGTTGCTTGATAACGGCGATTATATTCAGCTAAAAACTCCCGCACATTCACTTGAGCATTGACATCTAATCCTAACGTCGGTTCATCTAAAAATAAAACTTGAGGACGATGTAATAAAGCTGCCATTAATTCGGCTTTCATTCGTTCCCCTAAAGACAATTTTCGCACGGGTTGTTTTAACTTTCCTTCTAGGGATAACATCTCCGTTAATTCCCCTACCCGTTGCCGATATTCTGCATCAGACAAACCATAAACAGCAGCATTAATTTTTAAAGAATCTAAGGTGGGTAAATCCCAAATTAATTGCTGTTTTTGCCCCATGACTAGGGTGATTTTTTGTAAAAATTTAGATTGACGTTTAAAGGGGGTATGGTGAGCCACTTCAACATATCCACTAGAGGGATAAATTAACCCGGTTAGCATTTTTAATGTGGTGGTTTTTCCTGCCCCATTTGCCCCTAGAAATCCAACCACTTCACCGGATTCAATTTTAAAGGACACCCCCTGAACCGCCTGGACATTCCGATAGGTTCGTTTGAAAAAATGATTAATTGTTCCTCGAAATCCAGGTTCTTTAATCGCAACGGGATAAACTTTACTTAGCTGTTCAGCAACAATAATTGACATAGTTTATTTAAAATTTTCTGCTTATTAGACATCAGAAACCGGGTTTCTGTCGTGATCTTTCGTTGTTGAATCCAGATTATTTGAGAAACCCGGTTTCTCTGAACATTGCTTAGACATCAGAAACCGGGTTTCTGTCGTGATCTTTCGTTGTTGAGTCCAGATTGTTCAAGAAACCCGGTTTCTTGTTATAAAATTTTAGGGTGCGTCGCCAATAAGTGTAACGCACCCTAGATAGAATAATGGCAGCTTGATTTAATGCCAATCAATTAATTAAATACATTTTCTGAACTAGAAGAAGTATCGCTTCCTCCTTTCACTCTAGCTTTAGCTTTAGTTGCACTGCGTTTGAGGGCTTGCAGTCGAGCTTCATAACGCGCTTTTTGACGTTTTTTCGGAGTTTGATCGACTAAAGTTTTTAACGCACTTCCTAAACTTTTATAAGCATTGGGTAAGGTATAACCGAAACGAGTAGCTAGAGAAATAGCTTTTTCATCCGCATCTAATGATTCCTGTAACGTGCGTTCTCCGTTATTTTTCTGATAAAGACGATAGCCGGAAACGCCACATAATGCCAAGGCTAATAATAATAGCAGTCCGTCCTGTACCCACAGTTCTCCAACGGCGCCCCCTAAACCAATGGCTAAGGCTGCCATTTCCCAACCATCTCTGGGAATCGTATCATTTTGAATCCGGGCTACTTCATGCCAAAATAGCAAATTGCGCTGATCCATTGCCAACTGTTCCCAACGAACCAAGTCAATTTGAATTTCAACTTGATCCTTGCCAATTTCTTCGCAACGGACGAGGGGTGGGTTAACTTCGACGGTTTTCTCGACCGTCACCCAACTCTGCAACTCAGGGGGAAGTAAGCCTTTTAATCGCCGGAGTTCGCTCATTTCGGCTCTGGCAGTGGAGGTTGCATAGGATGTCATAGTTTCCGGCTCACGAAATTTCCAAAAACAACGGGTTGTATTTGATCTTATTGTATCGTAGTTCGTTTGCAACTATCTTGAGACAGTCAAGGGTTAACCGTCAACCGCATTTAAAAACTGTCGGACGTTTTGTAAATAGGTTTCGGGATCTTCTAACATGGGAAAATGGGCGGTATCTTTGAGAATCGCTAACTGAACTTTAGGGTTTAAAGCGGCAGCTTGTCGTCCCATTTCGGCGGGAATAATTTGGTCATGTTCTCCAGCTATTAATAACGTTGGAACGGTTAATTTTTTAAATTCTTCTGGTAGCCATTCTGTTGCTTCTTTACAAACCGAGGTTAAAACGGTTCCATAAGCGGCATCAAAATCAGCTAATAAGAAATCTTCTAAAAAGGCTTGGCTTAAGGGTTTAGGAATGGGACGGTGAAGAAATCGAGCCATAAACATTTTATCAACCCCTGGAATTAAGCTTAACCATTTGGGGCGAAACATGACGACATAACGACTAAATTTGTGGAAGGCGTTAAAGGTTTTTTCATCATATTCAAAAATGCCACTACAGGTTAAAATCGCTTGTTTGACTCGTTGGGGATATCGATTTAAAAATAATAAAGCAATAGAACCCCCCATTGAGTGAGCATTCAGATAAATTGTATCTAAATTTAATTGATCTAATAACGTATATAAATCTTCAGCATATTCAATTAATTCATAACGCTCTGATGCGCCTGTATCCGTTACCGCTAGGGGTAAATTTGTGCGTCCAAACCCGCGTAAATCATATATTAAACAATCAAATTGATCTGATAAGGCTTCGGCGGTACTTTCCCAATATCGTCCTGAACCGCCCCAACCATGAATAAATACCATCACGGGTTTTGAACCCGGTTTAGAATTACCTGTTGTCACCCACTCGCAGTAATGCTCGACACCATTCACAGAAATTAAGGTTTTATTTAGATTTGTGGCTACAGTCATTTTCTTAAAGGTTAAATCAATAAGCTTGATTTTAAAATATTTTGAATAAATAATGTTGCTGTTGTTGGCGTTGCTGTTTTTAATCCTGTTGATGTTTCATGGTTCCACCATCCTTTTGTGGTTTGGGGCGATCGCCATAATTCTAAATGTTCAACGGCTGGATCAGCATAAAAACTTTCGTTTCCGCTTCCTAATAAAGCTGAACTCCAATGGGTAAAATAATCATGACTAATTCGATAAATGGGGAAATTTGCCACTAATGGAACTCCCCAACCATCAATGGCAATAAAGCCTTTAACCGTTCCTCCGAAGTGTTGCCAAGTCAAAGCAGCCCCAATTGCCCCCACAACTCCCGCACTAAAACTAATAATTATTATAGCAGATTTAGGGGTATTTTGTTGAATAAAATTATAAATCTGAAAACTAGAATAAGCGGGATATTCCTGAGTGGGAAAAATTAATAATTCTCCTAATTGTTGTTGCTCTTCCCAATTTTCTATAATTCCATTTAAAAAACATTCTGTTAATTCGATTTCATGAATCCCCGGACAAATTAATAACATTTTTGCTCGTAGGGGTGGGGTTTCCCCACCCAACCCATAATCAGCAAATTTTAACAGGCAAGATGCCTGTTCCACATTACCCCCTTCCCTATCCCCCCATAGGGGATGTTAAACTTTTAAGGAGAGTTTATCTAGGGAAGAGAACATTTCCCTAGAAGGACTTGATAGCAGCACTTGAACGCGAGGACAAAAACGTGGTTGCGACTCCTGAAAAACTGGAAACCATTTCTTCAGCACCTACCTCAACAGAGGGTGAAAATCGAGTGGCGGTTTTACTCATGGGTTATGGTGAAGTCGAAAGTTATGAGGACTTTGCCAATTATAACGAACAAGCGTTAAATCTTTTAACCGCTAAATTTGCCCCCGTTCCCACTTGGATTTATCCGCCTCTGGCTAAACTTTTAGCCATGTTTGATCTCCATGAATGGAGTCATCAACATGGTAATTTTATTTCTCCCCATAATGCCATTTTTGAGAAACAACGGGCCGGAATTGAACAACATTTAAAAGAAAAATGGGGCGATCGCATTAAAGTCTTTAAAGCCTTTAACTTTTGCGCTCCGTTTCTTCCTGAACAGGTTTTAACCGAAATTAAAGCCGAAGGATTTGATAAACTGTTGATTTATCCGTTATTAGTTGTTGACTCTATTTTTACCAGTGGTATTGCGGTTGAACAGGTGAATAAAGCCTTAGAAAAGTTAGCAGAAGAAGATGAACATTGGGTGAAAGGTCAACGTTATATTCCTTCATTCTATAACGAACCTGCCTATATTCAACTGCTAGAACATTTAGTGGAAGATAAAATTCAGCATGAACTAATTCAAGCTTATCTTCCCTCTCAAATTGGCATTGTTTTAATGAATCATGGGTGTCCCCACAAAGCCAAAGGATTTACTTCGGGAATTGATGAAAGTCAAGCGTTGTATGAGCAGGTACGGGAAAGTTTAATTAACCGTTATCCGTTAATTTCTGTGGGTTGGTTAAACCATGATACTCCGTTAATTGAATGGACTCAACCCAACGCTGAATTAGCCGCGAGTAATCTAATTGAATTAGGAGCAAAAGCGGTGGTATTTATGCCCATTGGATTTGCCACAGAAAACCATGAAACCTTGTTAGATGTTGAACATATTATTGAGGCGTTGCGTCGCAAATATTCTGATGTTAAATATGTTCAAATGGAGTGTGTTAACGACCATCCAGAATTTCTAAAAATGGCAGCAAATTGGGCAAATCCCCAAATTGAAGCGCTGTTCAATGAAATGGCTTTAGCCGTTAATCCGGCTTTGGCGAATGTTCATAGCCATGATGATCACCATCATCATAGCCATGATCATGATCACGGTCATCATCATCACCACCATTAAAGCAGGTAGGGGCGAGGTCTTCTCGCCCTTAACCATCAACAAAATCCAAGGCTTTTATCTTTCCTAACCTCATTAGTTTTCGATTTTTTTTCGTTGATTTATTATCTATAAACTTAGGTTAAAATTGTCGTGACCAGTCGGATAACCATCGTTCAACAACAACTTTGGTTTGGGTAAAAAATTCAACGGCGTGTTGTCCTTGACCGTGTAAATCTCCAAAAAAGCTATCTTTCCAACCACTAAAAGGAAAGAATGCCATCGGTGCAGCAACTCCAATATTAATCCCAATATTTCCCGCTTGAGCTTCATAGCGAAACTTCCGCGCCGCCGCCCCACTACGGGTAAATAAACAAGCCATATTTCCATACTCGCTTTGATTAATAAAAGCGATCGCTTCTTCAATGGTATTCAGATGAATTAAACTTAATACGGGGCCGAAAATTTCTGTACGGGCAAGTTCTCCCTGGGGATTAATATCTTGTAAGATTGTTGGACGCACAAAATAACCTTGTTCATAACCGGAAATTTTAGGATTTCTGCCATCAATTAAAATTTTAGCACCTTCATCTTTTCCCTGTTGAATTAATCCTTCAATTCGAGTTTTACTTTGAGCAGAAATAACCGTTCCCATTTGTACATTGTTATCTAATCCATAGCCAACAATTCGAGTTTCAGCAACGGAGGCGATCGCATCTGTAAAACTCTGTTTTGCTTGACCAACGGTAATAGCAATGGAGGTAGCTAAACATCGTTGTCCGGCGCAACCAAAAGCACTATCGGCGATAATTTTTGTGGTCATTTCTAAATCAGCATCCGGTAAAATAATCACCGGATTTTTAGCGCCGCCTTGACATTGTGCTCGTTTTCCATTCGCTGCTGCGCGACTATAAACATATTTAGCAACGGGAGTAGAACCGACAAAACTAATGGCTTTAATATGAGGATGATCTAAAATAGCATCAACGGTTTCTTTCGCTCCATTGACTAAATTTATCACCCCTGGGGGTAATCCTAATTGATCTATTAAAGCAAATACTTTTTGCATCGTTAAGGGCACTTTTTCGGAGGGTTTAATAATACAAGTATTGCCACAGGCGATCGCATAAGGAAAAAACCAAAAGGGAATCATCCCCGGAAAATTAAACGGAGCAATTATTGCTACAACTCCCAGAGGTTGACGAATCATAATTTCATCAATTCCCCTAGCAATATCTTCAGAATTGTAGCCTTGAATTAAGGTAGGAACGCCACAAGCCACTTCAACATTTTCAATTGCTCGTTGTAATTCACCCAGAGATTCAGCGAAGGTTTTTCCACATTCTAGGGTAATAGTTTGAGCTAAATCCTGTTGATTTTGCTCTAATAATTCTCGGAGTTTAAATAAATAACGAATGCGTTCTGTAACGGGGGTTCTTCGCCAGGATGCAAAGGATTGTTGAGCAATTTCTGCCGCATGATTAAGTTCTGTTGCCGGAGATAGAGGAACTTTTGCTAATATTTCTAAGGTTGCTGGATTAATCACATTTAGGGTTTCTATGGCTTCAGAAGAACACCATTGACCATTAATATAGTTGCTTAGAATTGGGGAAGTTGTCATTTTTTTATCTCCTAAATTATAGGGTTATTTTGTTCCAAATAAGCGATCGCCTGCATCTCCTAAACCCGGAATAATATATCCATGTTCATCGAGATGATCATCAATAGCAGCCGTATACAAGGGAACTTCGGGATGATAAGAATGGAAATGCTCAATACCTTCTGGTGAAGCAATTAAGCACAGAAATTTCAGGGATAAAGGGTTTGTTTGTTTCAATCTTTGGATAGCTGCAACGGCTGTATTTCCAGTAGCAATCATGGGATCAACAACTAAAACTTCTCGTTCTTCGATATCATCAGGTAATCTAAAATAATATTCAATTGGAATAAAGGTTCGGGGATCTCGATATAAGCCAATATGGCCGACTCGCGCTGAAGGAATTAATTCTAAAATACCATCTAAAATTCCCTGACCTGCCCGCATAATTGAAACAATAACCATTTTTTTCTCGGAGGCTAAAATCGGCGCTTCCATCGGGCCTAAAGGGGTTTTAATGGATTGTTTACGGAGGGGTAAATCTCGCGTAATTTCATAAGCCAATAACATACTAATTTCTCGCAACAATTGACGAAACTTGGCGGTACTGGTTTCTTCCCGTCGCATCAAGGTGAGTTTATGTTGAATTAGAGGATGTTGAATAATCGTAACGTTTGGATACATGAGTAATTTGGGGGAATTAGTGAATATAATCTCAATACAAATTAGCTTATCTTAATAACGTTTTGTAAAATACAATCAGCACAAAAAGTAATATCTCTTGCGGTTTGGGGTGGCTTAGGGCCAATAATAGACTTAAACCACTGGCGATCGCGATCGAGTAAACTAATTAAAGCAATGGGTGTTTTACAACTATAGGTAGCCAGAAGGGTCAGTTGATCAAAAGAAGGTTCGGCTTGTGTATCCAACATTTCATAGTGATACAGTGCATCTAATCGTTCTTTTTCGGTGTTGGGAATCAACGCAGGTATCATAATAGCATCAAGTTTGAGTCAACAGTTGCTATTGTATCTTAATTTTAGTTTTCTAGGACAAATCTCTATTTTTATGATGTTGAAAAAAAGCCAAGTTTTGAAGCAGTGTATGATCGGTTTAACCAGTTTAATGAGTAGTTGGATAACGCTTAACTATTCCCTACTTCCGGTACAAGCTGAGGTGATTTTTTCGTCCGGTGAAGGTAACGGTTCTTTTGGATTACTGAGTGATTTTGATGGCAAATACTTTTCGGGACAACAACAAATTGGTTATGAATTTTTGATTCGCCAAATTGTTGAAATTGATCAAATTCATTGGAATGGTCAATATTTTCCTGATGGGAAACCTTCAGAGGCTCAATTTTCCATCAGAATTTTTAAAATTGTTGAGGGAATACCAGAAGTTACACCCCAAATTAATATGCAGTTAAGGGAAGTTCGCCAAACTCAAACGGATATTGAGCGTTTTTCCCATCCTGTTTTTAATTATGTGGGTTTAGTGCAACCCTTTAGATTAGAACCGGGACGTTATTTACTTTCAATTGTTAATAATACTCAGGGTCATTCTGATGATTGGTTATGGATGACTACTGATCCCAAAACTCAGTTATTGGGTGTGGATCTAAAAATCTTTTTTCGAGATCAGGATGGGATGGCTTGGAAAAGCGGATTAACAGGAAAAATGTCATTTACAATTTTAGGGAAACCCGCCTCCAATTCTAATTAAAAATCCACTAAACCTGAAATTACTCATCTGTGGTTAAGAATTTTTCCAGGGAATAATTACCTAGAATAAGTAACCCAAGAATCAAGCTGAGTTTAATGAACCAAGGTGTAGCGACAAAGAACCAAATCAGACAGGCTACACCAATTAAAGTTGCTAAAAGTTTGGGTAAGTCATCAATTTTCCATTGGGGATTACCAAGACTAACCCAAGCGGCTAGACAACTAATCAACAAAGGAATCAAGTAAATCGGAGCCATTGTTGTTGTGCCCTAACAGATCTTATTCATAGTATACTGAATTACCAACTTTGTTCCCACTTCTCCTGATAGACCTCTAAAATTTAACATTTATATATAAAGGAAGAAGCACTTCGAGAGCAGATCGCCTAAAAACCCCAAATTTAACGTTATATAGCACTACCCATTAAGCTATTTAACAATACTAAACCTTGTAATAAGGGTTATAACTTACTGTTCCCTGTTCCCTATTCCCTGTTCCCTATTCTAAGAGTGCTATACTAACTAAAAAAATAGCCCTTGAGTGTTGATCATGTTAGGCCAATTTTTCCATAAACCTACTTCTGATGAGAGTGCTCGCGTTCCACCGGGACAACATTTAAGTAAAGGTTTTCCCGTCTTAACCTATGGGGAAACTCCTGAAATTTCTCTTGAAGATTGGCAGTTAAAAGTTTGGGGTTTAGCCACACCCAAAACCTTTACTTGGTCTGATTTAATGGCAATGCCTAAAAGTAATTTTACCGCCGATTTTCACTGTGTAACGCACTGGTCAAAATTAGAGGTGAAATGGACAGGAATTAAAGTTACTGACTTCATGAAATTTGTTGAAGTTAACCCCCAAGCCATTCATGTTATGGAACACTGTTATGGAGGTTATACCACTAATGTTTCAATGGAGGATTTCTTACGAGAAGACAACTTTTTTGCCTATGAGGTTTTTGATGAACCCTTACCCCCTGATCATGGTGGCCCCCTGCGGTTAGTGGTTCCCCATTTATATGCTTGGAAAAGTGGAAAATGGATTAATGGGTTAGAATTTCTTGACCATGAGGAATTGGGATTTTGGGAACAAAATGGTTATCATAAAAGGGGGGAACCTTGGGCAGAAGAACGCTATAGTGATTAATTTCAACCCTTAAGCATTATCGGGTCAAAGTAGGGTTGTAATTTTGGCAATCCTACTGATAAACTAAATTAGATATAATGATTAAAGTGCCTCTCTAAATTACCCTTGACTGTTATGAGTTTAACCAAAACCGAAGCCAGACAACTGTTAGAACGGATGATTTTTGATAATGAACGTCCGCGAGACTGGGTACAGGATGTTTGGGATATGAGTCCCATGTTAGGAGAAAATGCTGCTAAACTTCTCGATGCTTTTGATATGCTCATTGACTGTTGTTCTGAAGAAAAACTAGAGAATTTAGTTCAAAGTTTATATGCAGAACGTTTAGAATAAGCCAGAATTAACAGTCTCAAACTCTAATCTAATGTTGGAAAGTCTTTCTAACTCTAAAGTTTCTCCTTGGTTAACACCCATTGCTTATCTTTTATGCAGTGGTTTGGTTGTACCCTTCTATTTTAAAACGATTGAAATTGAGGGTCAAGACTATTTACCCCGAACAGGTGCAGTGATTTTAGCCCCCACTCATCGGTCTCGATGGGATGCCATTTTATTAGCCTATTCAGCCGGACGTTGGGTAACGGGACGAGACTTAAGATATATGGTTTTATTAGAGCAAACTCAGGGGTTTCAAGGGTGGTTTATTCAACGGTTGGGGGGGTTTCCCGTTAACCGAGATCACCCTGGAACCTCCAGTATTCGCTATAGTATTGAACTGTTAAAACAAGAACAAATTTTAGTTTTATTTCCCGAAGGACATATTTTTTTAGAGGGGGATATTCATCCTATTCAACCTGGAGTCGCCCGAATTGCATTACAAACGTTATCCCAAAAACCGGATTTAGATTTAAAAATTGTTCCGATTAGTATTCGTTATGATAGACCTGCACCGATTTCTAAAGGGTCTTCTGTTAAAATAAAAATTGGAGAACCAATTCAGGTTAATAATTATACAGAACAATCTCCTAAACTGGCGACAAAATCTTTAACCTCAGACTTAGAAATAGCCCTTAAAACATTATATTTGTGATCAAAATCTGTAAGGGTTGGGAGACCAAACCCAGGCACCAAGAGGGTTGGAAGGGACGCCACCCCTACTTCTTAAAGAAACCGGGTTTTTAATCCCTTGATGTCGTTTTTAATATGAAATCCCCTTATTAACGCTACAGATGATCCCTCCCAGCCCCCCTGTAGAGACGTTGCATGCAACGTCTCTACAGGGGGGATTTGTAGCAAACATTTAAAGATTTCATATAAGCTATTTGTACAACTGATTTAAACTAGCTAGATATTGCTTAATTAAAGGTAAAATAGTATAACAATTACCTTGTTGTTCGATTAAACAACGTCGTAATAAAGATTGAATGGAGTTGAGTAAATCTGATGAGAGAATTCGGCTATTTTCTAACAATTTAACTAAATTAACTGGATTGTTTTCGGCTACCAATAAAGACAGCACTTGTTTTTCTGTCTCCGATAAGCGATCGCACTGTTGCTGCAAACTCTCCTTCACCTCTTCGGGTAACAATAGCGTCTCATTCAATAATACCTCAGTTGCACATCCTCCCAACTCTTGGATCAAATTTGCTATACTTTTTAACCAGAAGGGATTGCCTTGATAACGTTGAATGATTTCCTCAATATCATCAATTTCAACTAACCCATAATCTCTAAATATTTCCCTTACAGCAACAATATCTAAACCTGTCAATTGTAAAGTCCGAATTACAGAATTTTCGCATTTAACCTCAGTTACAATTCGAGGTTGTTCCCAACCCATTAACAATAAACAACTTTGATGAGATAACTCTTTAATCTGTTTAAATAAAGTTCGATAGTCTTCATATCCGAGTTTATATTTTCCCGCTAATTCTCCACTACTAAAAAGATTGTGAATATTATTCAAAACCACTAAACAGCGATGCTTTTGCAAATATTTGATTAGAGGTAAAGATTTCGGATGAGGTGCTGATAAATCTAGTTCTTCTGACTGCGAAAAAAATTCGATTAAGTTAGTTTGAAAGTCTGCTAAAGTCGGCGATGAGTCAAGATTACACCAAATTACAAACTCAAATTCATGTTTAATTTGTTGAACCAATTGCACCGTTAACGCCGTTTTCCCTATCCCACTAATACCCGTAATGGCAATCAAACGACAGCGTTGTTGTAAAATCCAATTTGTCAAGGTTTCTAATTCAGGCGTGCGACCATAAAAAGCACCCAAATCAGGCATTTCGCTTAAATCATAACATTGGTTTTTAGATTGTTTAGTATTATAACTATTCTCATTTTGCTGATAGGAGTTGGGTATATCTGGCGGATGTCTACTTTCTCCACAAATATTAAAACTATGATTAACAGTTTGTCCAAAGTTGAAAAAATTAGCGTTTTGTAACCTCTCCATCGCGGCTCGAAAATTCGATTTACTAATATCTTCCCCTAGCTCCTCTGAAAAAATCTGCCATAATTTTGACCCCGTATTTCTCACATTACTTTCAGAACAATCAAAATCCTTAGCAATTTGTTTGTATGTCTCCCGTTCCAGTGTTCCCCGCAGTACCGCCTCTTCTAAATCATCAAGATGCTGGCCCGTTTTAGCAAATACTATTTTATCAGCTACTTTTAACACTTCTTTGAGATCCATAAGGGGTAGGAGATACAAGACTTTTATGTATTATAGTGCACCTTTACCGACTTTCTTGAACTATTTTGTATATTTTTGTATAAAAATATATCTCAAGAGGATAAAAGCAGGTAGAAACTGTTGGCAAAATTGAACATTTTTAGGCTAGACAATACTTGAGTTTGTCAGGGATAATAATAGACATATTAAAGCGCAATTTGAGGGATTAAACGTTTGCTGTTTTACACCCTTTAATGGCTTTATAGATTGCATTTGCGATCTAATTATAAGTTCAACAACTAATTTTTGGTGCGCGAGTAAATTTAGAAAAACCGCATTTTTTGTTATGCTTGATAATATATGGACTTGGGCTGATATAGTCTCACTTTCCGCAGGATTTATCTTGTTTCTTATGACAGTTTGGATAGGTAAGAATCAAGAGAAATCAGTTTATCTAATAAGGGATCTTACCCAAGAAATTAAATATCTTCAAACTGGACTATCAGGATTAGAAATATATGAAAAAATTGGTGTGATTGAAAAGGGAATACACAGACTTGGGGAAGGAGAATCTAGTTCAGCATCAGCATTGCTTTATGACTGTTTATCCTTATTGCCAGTGTTGCAATTTTGTGAGAAAGATCTTGCTATTGATTATGCTGATAATCTCCTGCTTGAATCTTTAAGATTATTAACACATTATGATTCATGTGGTGGAAAACCATTAGCTGCAATTTTAGTTCGGCGTTCATTAAAACAAATTGATAAACTTGACAAACTTGATAAAAATAAGATCATTAAAAACAATAAGAAGCAAAAAAAATTGGGTGATTTTATAGCCACTATAGATACACTACTGTTACAGCCAACATCAGATAATAGAAATAATTATAACAGGTTAAGCCGGAAAATAGAAAGTTCTATAGCAACATATTTATATGAATTAAAATCTACAGATCCACAAAGAATGAAAGAAATTTGTGATCAGTTTTTACAAGAAAATACGGTGATGAGACTTTTAGATTTAAAGAATAGAAAAGACTACGAAATTATAGAATTGCTAAACTCATCAAACCAAAAAGATTAAATTATTAATATGAAATCAACTGAAATTCCTTTTTTAATGTTTCAAGCATTTTTTCATGCTTCAATCAGAATTCAACTGAATTGGCAGAGATTAAAAATCGAAAAAATTACTGTTAAAATCACTGTTTTTGATCAATTAGAAAATCCTTCGGCTTGGTATTTACCCTGGTATTTTAATAATTTATATGAGGAAGTCAGCTATTTAGAATCAAATGCAAATCCACTGACATTGGCAGATATTCCTAAAGCTATAAATCGTCTTGATAGTGGACGTAGAGACAAAATTCAAGAGCTATTAAATGAATTCATAAATACTACTCAACAACCCGTTCAACTTGTAATAGCAACATACGCATTACCAAATGGCAAACACTTAATAATGGACGGCAATCATCGTTCTTCTGCTCTGATTCTTGCTGGAGTTAAAGCGAGATTAATGGTTTTTGAGATTTGTGGGCCAATTGACAAAGAATTAATTCCAGATTTGTGTCACTGGAAAAACTAGAGTTTGTGTTTCAGAAAGTAGTATATAAGAAGGCAAAAACAACAATGTGGGAAACAAGACTTAATGTTATATATTGCACTAACTCTGAAGATATTGAATCTCAATTTGAAAGCTTAATGCTTCATTTGAGGTTGGCTAGAATCAATATTGTTAGTGATGGACGCACATCAGTCTGGAAAAGTGCGACAATTAAGGGCATTAATATTTTTTTAGAACAACCTTCTGATTTAGAAAAAGCAGCCGAACTTGTAAGGGAATTTTTTAATAGTAGAATTGATCAGTTACAACTTTGCTCATGGCAGAGTAATGGTATAAATGCCAAAGTGATAATTAAAGGTGTCGTAAACTACAATGAAAATCCAATACCAAAATCAAAGTTAGAATATATAATGGAATAGCAGCCTTTTTCTATTTAAAATTTAATTTATTTTCATTTTATCAATGCGATAATTGTAGGGAAACCGATCGCACGATTAAAAAACAGTGCTCGCATTTTCTGATAATAATTAGGAAAAGTGAACCAGAAACCGGGTTTCTCAGAAAGATGAGCGGATCTTAACCGAAATTGTTGTTAAGAAACCCGGTTTCTCAGCATTGAGCATACCTCAAAAAGTGTGGGGGGCTTGCTTTTAACCATTGTCAAGAGAGCGATCGCTTAAGATATAATCAAATCAACCCATCTCAGAAAATAGCTTAATCATGAAAACACAACTTAATCAAGAGGGACAGATTACTATACCTCCTGAAATTCGTGAGCGTTTAGAACTGAAACAGGGAGATGAATTCCTATTAATTGTTACCGGAAATGAAATTAGGTTACAACCGATTCAAAGAAAATGCCTGAGTGAATTTCGAGGAATTTTACCAGCTACTCAACCTTATCCGGGTAAAACAACTATACGCCAAACAGTAGCTCAATCTTTAGCTCAGAAATCTAATCAGTCATAATATGATAAGTAATTATTGGGTAGATGCCAATATTTTATTAAGGTTCATTACCAATGATCCCCTTGATCTTGCTGAACGATCTGCTAGATTTTTACAGAAAGCTGAACAAGGGGAAATTACACTCAAGGTATCTTCACTTGTTGTGGCTGAAGTGGTTTGGGTATTAATTTCTTTTTATGGTTATTCTCGACAACAAGTTGCAGATGTTTTGATAGGTTTGTTAACATCAGAGGGTATTACTCTTGAATCTAGTGAGCAAGTAATAGCAGCCCTTGATAGTATGGCGACAGCAAATGTTGATTTTGTTGATGCTTATCTTGCAGAAGTGGCTCGTAAAGAAAATGAGTCTGTTGCTTCTTTTGATCGAGATTTCAAACGTTTAGATATACGTTATATAGAGCCTGATTAATTGATTTTTGATTGTGTTCAGGGGAATGAGTTAATCTACTATATCAGTTAATGGGAGAATAAAAAATGTTAACTAATCAAATCCTAGAGGAAATTTATCAGTGCCATCGCAGTCTTAAAAAAGACGATCGCACTTTCTTATAATAATTGTAGGGAGAGCGATCGCAGCCTTAAAAAAAGCGATCGCACTTTCTTGTAATAATTTTAGGAAAAGTGATCGCAATGCGTCAAAAGTCAAGAGCGATCGCCTAAAATATAAAGAGCGAATGCCCATTAGGATCAACGCATAAATAACAACCCTCGCAAAGCTTATGACCTTAAAAGAACAACTTCTACAAGCAATTGAAACTTTGCCGAGCGATCACCTTGCCGAAGTCCTCACTTTTGTTAACTCTCTTCCGGGCAAACCTCGTAACACATCCGCTAGATCCTTTCTCGCTCATCTCAAGACAATCGGCACTTGGTCAGGGGACGATTTCCAAGAATGTTTAGAAGCCGTCCAATACTCACGAGGCGAAATACAATTTGACCACAACCCCAATCCTTTCGAGTAATGTTTCTGCTCGACACAAATCACTGTAGTTACGCTATACTCGGCAACACTCAAGTGCTTGATCGCCTTGCCAATCTTGCGGATGAGTCAATCGCAACTTGCACAATTGTCAAGGGGGAATTGATTGACATGGCGGCTCGATCTCAACAACGACAGGCTAATCTTGCCCTAGTTCAACGTTTCTTGATTGGAATATACATCTACCCCATCGACGAAACCACCGCCGAAATTTACGGCAACCTCAAAGCAGCAGTCTTTGATCGCTATGCCCCACAAGAGCGATCCCAACGCCGTAGAACCAACATAACTCAATTAGGCATCGGTGAAAATGATTTGTGGATTGCCGCTGTTACACTTCAACATCAACTTACTCTAGTAACAACTGATAAAGACTTTCAGCGTATTCAAGCAGTACAGCCATTTAACTTGGAATCTTGGATCTGAACATCCCCCCAAAGTAACGGTCATCTATTGCGATCCTCTTGAATTAAAATAGTGCTATCTGTTAATCCAAAATCCCTGGGGTTAACTCTCGGACGATTACGAATTCTTTGTAGAATTGCTGACATAGCTTGGTTCTGTTGCGTCCGATTTATCATTACTTTGTCAGGAGCAAATAATAAGGATTGCGTCAACAGATGAATAACTGCCTCATTAAGAGTAAATTTTTTTTCTAAGGCTAGACACTCAATCTGACTATATAGTTCATCAGGCAAGTTTTCAATCTGAAGTTTAGCCATTGCACTCTCAGAATTACTTAATTTATTATATCACCAGTTTTCTTCATATCAATGTAATTATGGTATAATAAGTAAAAATAACCTTGCCAATATTGCCTAGTAATCATGACTATTGATATAGAGATTTTTCAAACCGTCGTCAAGATGCCAGAATCTTTAAAAAAAGAGATATTGGATTATGCACAATATCTACTTGAGAAACACGCCAAAAGTGAATCATCTCAAGAAAAACTTGAAGAATTTCAGGGTTATGGAAGTTGGGTTGGTCAGATCTTTATGTCTGATGATTTCGATCAACCACTTGAAGATCTAAAGGAATATATGTAAGATGACATTTTTGTTAGATACTCATGCCTTTTTGTGGTATTTAACTGGCGATCCTAATCTAGGCAGTAAAGCGAAAGAAGTAATTGATACTAAAACCGATTTGTATTTTAGTATTGCCAGCCTTTGGGAAATATCAATTAAAATTAATATCGGTAAGCTTCAACTCAATCGACCCTTTGAAGATTTATCAAAGGAATTGCAATATCTTAATGTTCAAATTCTACCAATTACAGTTAAAGATACCGAGTTTTATGCAAATCTGCCCCTACATCACCGAGATCCTTTTGATCGCATCCTCGTAGCACAGGCGATGAATCATTCCCTTATTTTAATTAGTCGTGATCCAGCTTTTGATAATTATCTAATTCAGAGGTTGTGGTTATAAGGTCATGAAACTGAACATGACTAGCATCAGGGAAAAGATCAGCCAGAAGTTTCACTCTAAAACCTCCCAAGGTTCGGCAACAGAAATGATTAAATCTCCTAATATTTTACCACTTCCTTTCATAGCCCCAAAAGCGGGGCGTGAATGTTGGCTGTTGGCAGGATAGATAATTACTAATGGTTTTCCTTTATGAATAACAGTTAGGGGGGTTTTGGTACGTTCGACCTCTATTAATAGAGTTTGGAAGGTTTGAGGTAATTCAGTCGTGGTAATTTGTGTCATTTTTTAAGGGTTCATATTATTTTTTTGAGATTTAACAATCATAAATAACCCAATGATTCCTAAGCCAACGACCATTCCCGGTTCAGGAACACTAGCCGTATTATTTAAGGGATTATTGGGTTTATTTAACTGTTCTTTTCCCGTTTCAATTTTGCGATTAAATCGATCAGCAGAAGCTTCTGCGGCTTTCAAAGCTTGACGTTGTTCATCATTAACTAAAACAATCATTGAAGAATAAGGGGTGACAATATTATAGGTTTTGGCGATCGCATGAATCCCATCTAATTCTGTTAATTGTTGATCCGAGGTTTTCTGACTTAATCCCCGAACTAATAATCGTGCAACAATAGGTTCAAACCCCTGAGAATTTGTGGGTTTTTCTGTCGTTTTTTCCATTAACCACCCATAACCATCTGCTACCGTTAAAACCGTCGCTTTGGGTTGGGGTGAACTGACTAATTTCTGGGTTAATTGTTCAGTGGTTGCGATCCGTTTCATCACCTCAGAAATATCAGTAGAAACCCCCCCGCCACTGGTTTGAATCATCTTTAATGTTCCATCTTCATAAGCAGGAGCAAGGGAACCTAAATGGACAATCCACAGGGGAATAGAAATCTGAGGAACGCTTGTTTTATCTTCTGATAATTCATAACTTCCTTCATCGCTAATTAATATAATCCCGTCATAGGGTTTATTTCCCTTTAATTCCATAAATTGACGTAACATTTCCTTAATTTGCAGGGTTCCATAAAAGGCTTTTTGATTCACCGGAAACTGACGCAAATCATCAATTAATTGAGGTTGATTTTCTGCCGTTGCGGTTATATATAAATCCGCTTGATTATTGGGAAGAACATTAGTTTTAAACCACTCTAAGGTTTTAGCTAATTCCTGTTGATGGTTTCCCATACTTCGAGAGGTATCGAGAATAATTGCAAATTGTTGACCTTGGGGTAAACTATAATCTTTTTCAGTTAAAGGTTGAGCGGTAATTTTGTAGCCTTCTAAAGTAACTTGATGGGATTGAATTGATGCTTTAGAAGCGGGTAAACTCGCCTCTAACCAATTCTTGTCAAACCCTCTAATTCTTTTTTGATTGCGAATGCGTTGGGTGCTTTTTGTCCAGAAAATATTGCGTTTTTCACCCACTTTAGGTAAGGGCCATTGATTTCCTTGACCCATGACTTTATAGGTTAACCAAAGATGCAATTCTGTCGGACGACTGGAATTATTTCTATCCCAAGAAGTTGATTTAGCCGGAATAGGAAAAGCGCGCAGTCGATAATGTTGAGTTCCGACTTGTTCTAATAATGCTGGGTCAACAGGACGTTCCCGTTTTACTTGGGAATTATACACTTTTTGAGCCGCACCTCTGGGAGAAACGGTAAAGGGAAAACGAGTCGCTTTATTATTCGTATCTCCTAACCAAAGACCTGTAATTACGGCTGTTTCGGGTAAGGAAAAGGAGTAAAAAATTTCTTCTACATCGTTGGTTTGATTTTGATACACTTCATAGATTTCTACCTCTCCCCAGTCCCCCTGTTCTTGAACCGTAACTTCTTGTTTTGCTAACCAAACTTTCTGCTGATTAATATTCAATAATCCGGCTTTTGCTTCATCTAAAATAGCAGTAGATTTGAGCGCGTGTTGAATGGCAAGGCGTTCTCCTTTTTGAATGGAAGTATCAAAAAAATCAGCATAGAGTTTTTCAGCTTTTTCCGAATCTTTATCTAAATCTCCTTGATACAGAAAGGGGGACATCACTTGATTATAACTATTCTGAATCGTATCTAAAAGAGGTTGAGGCAGGTTAAAAACATCTTTGTATATTCTCTCAATAGAATTACTATCTTTGACGGCTCCTAGATAACGATAGGCGGATAGATAGGCATTAATTAACCCTTGACGAATCGGTTGAGATTGTGCTAATAATTCTTGTTTTTGTTGATCAGTTTTGGGAATTGTTTCTAACTTTTGAAAGGCTAAAACTTGCGGTTGATGGAGAAAATTTATAAATAAAACTATCCAAAGCGTTAGGGTTCCTAATATAATTTGGGTAGTACGAATACGACCATATTGGGTGGAAAACTTGCGTATAATTCGTTGTCCTGAATGAATATAAAGGGCAACAAAAGCGGAAGGCATTCCTAAAAATAGGGTGGCTGTTCCTGTTAACAAAATTGTCACGATAGAAAAAGATAATAAGAAATCATGAGTTAAAGACTGCCAAAGAAAAGTTAACCATTCCCATGAAAAGAACTGGCGCAGGAGAATCACAGCAAGGGGAACAGCATAATAGAAAAGAAAAATTCCCACATATAACCCGACTAATAGCATTAAGCTATGGGTAACGAGTTGAATTCCTGTTAAAAATCGATGAGTTTTATTCTGCTTATTTCCTAAATATCCCCATAATAATTCTACGAAAAAGGCAGCGACACAAATCAGAATTGTACTTAAAACTAAACGGCTGGCTGGAGTGAGTTCTCGCAGAATAAATAATCGTACCAGACAAAAGAGAAATAGCGGTGCTTCTACACCATAAAATAATCGGATTAACTCGACAGGACGTTGGCGGAAATATCGGGCACCAATAACAGTGCAAATGGTGGGAACTGCAATTAAAGCCAGAATGGTTAAGGTAAATTCTAGTTCAATTTCCCCAGTAAAAGTTGCTACCACTAAGAAAATCGCTACAAAGGGTAAAATCCAAAGATAAACAACACCTAGGAAGGTTGCATTCCAAACCCAAAAAATTACTTTGAATAGGGAATGTAGGGTTTTCGTTAGATTCATATCACTCCATCAACGCCTTTAGGAAGATAAAAGTTAAACAGAAAATTTTTGGCCTAACTTCATGTTCTAGTTTAACCATCTACAGTTGAGCTATCAGTGATTACTGAATTTCAGAGGCAGAACTTTACAATTTGTTACTCAACTCAATTACTCAATTCAAAAATAAAAATAAAACTATTAGATTTAAACATAAAAAAAGCCCAAGCCACAAAGCTTGAACTTTTTTTAGGGGATGAAATCTAGAAACTGATGGGCTTCAATCTGAATCGAAATAACCAGTCCAAGAGTTGTTTAGTAGCGACGACCACCACGACCACCACCACCACTACGACCACCACCACCAAAGGAACCATTGCCACCCCCGGCATTTTCACGGGGTTTGGCTTTATTCACTTTCATGCTCCGCCCCATCCATTCCGCGCCATCGAGTTCATCAATGGCGGTTGCTTCTTCTGCTTCCGTTTCCATTTCTACAAAAGCAAAGCCACGTACCTTACCGGTTTCACGGTCTTTAGGAAGCTGAACCCGTTTCACAGAACCATATTCTGCAAACACGCTGGTTAGATCGTCTTGGGTAACGTCATAAGAAAGATTGCCGACATAAATAGACATGGGGTATCTCCAAAATCAAGACAGTGCAGAGGTTGGAATTTCGGAGAGAAGCCTGTCCAAACCAAACGGGAAATGCCCATCAAGACTACAAACAAAAGCTACAACCGAATTTTACTCTCACTGATTACTCTAGCACAACCTGTTAAAAAACAGATCCGAATTAATGTTGCGTTAAATCACTCACTTAGTAGCGACGGGAATAATTTTGTTTATTTCCCCAACTCCCTCTGGCGGGTTTGCGTTCTTCACGGGGTCGAGCTTTATTCACTTTCAGAACTCGACTCATCCACTCAGCACCATCAAGTTCATTAATGGCTTTAGTTTCTTCATCATCGGTCGTCATTTCAACAAAGCCAAATCCGCGTTTTTTCCCAGTTTCCCGGTCAACAGGGATTTGAACTTCTTTCACAGAACCATACTCAGTAAAAACTTCTCTGAGATCGTCTTCTGTGACGTCGTAAGACAAATTACCTACATAGATCGTCATTACTTACCTTTTCAGTCAAAAATCAAGGGTGTGCGGAGATTGGAATTCGGAGGGACGCGGGCAGAACTTACACATAGAGAGCAAAATTGTTCCTGATGCCATCGCAAACTAGGCTACCGATATCTAATCTGTTTAAGATAATAACATTTTTTATCAAAAAAACTATATCTATCTTTTGATAGACTTAGATTTTTTTTATAATGATTGTCATATCAATCGATTGTATCTTGTTTTTGTTACATTGTTACAGATTGTAAAGAAAAATGTCAGTATTTATTATGATCCGGTTGCAATGAATCTTAAGAAAGAAAGCGGATTAAAAATGCTGTGGTTTTTAAACAATCTAACGGTTGAGAAATTAAATAACCTTGTCCATAATTGCATCCCAACTCTTTTAATTTTTCCAGTTGAATTTGGGTTTCAATTCCTTCGGCGACTACATCCATCCCTAGGCTATGAGCTAACATAATAATCGTGTGAATAATTTCTGTTTCTTCGGTTTCAGACTGGATTTTACTCACAAAAGAACGGTCAATTTTTAAAGTGCAGATGGGAAAGTTATGGAGCCGACTTAAAGAGGAATATCCGGTTCCAAAATCATCAATACAAAATTGAATTCCGAGTTCTTGAAGTTGTTGAATTAAACTTTGTTCAAATGTTAAAAAATCTAAAAAGCACGTTTCAGTCACTTCTAGCTTTAATATCCAATTTTTTAGCGGATAATTTTCCAGAATTTTTTTAAAATTTTCGATTAAATTAACTTGCCTTAAATCAACAGGAGAAAGATTAACACTCATGGTCAAAGGTGGTAAATCAGGAAATTGTAGATTCCAGCGATTAATTTGCTGACAGGCTTCTTTTAAGACCCATAAATCAAGGGCTTGAATTAATCCTGTTTCTTCAGCAATGGGGATAAATTTACTGGGACTAATGGTATTTTTATCAGGATGATTCCAACGAATTAACGCTTCAAATCCAATCAATCGTCTTGTCTCTAAGGAAATAATCGGTTGATAATATAATAAAAATTCTTCTCGAATTAATGCTTCTCTTAACTGGTTTTCCAGTTGTAACCGTTGCAGGGCTGGAACTTGCATTTCACTGGTTAATACTTGATAACATCCCTTCCCTAAACGCTTGGCATGATACATCGCAATATCCGCATCTCGAATCACCTCTTCAGGTTGAGAATATCCCATTGAACTAAGGGCAATTCCAATACTAACACCTGTAAAAATTTGATTTTGATGAATATAAAAAGGACGTTTAAGCTGTTCAATAATTCGTTGAGCTACATCTGTTGCTTCATTAACATCTTTAATATTTTCTAATAAAATAATAAATTCATCTCCTCCGAGTCGTGCAACAGTATCCTTAAATTTGACAATCGTTGTTAAACAATGAGCAACACTTTTTAATAATTCATCTCCGACTAAATGACCCAAGCTATCATTAATCACTTTAAATCGGTCTAAATCCAAAAATAAAATCGCATATAAATAATGCTTTTTAGGGTTTGTTTTCTGAATTAAATACTGGAGTCTATTTAACAGCCAAGTTCGATTTTTTAACCCCGTCAAATTATCATGAAACGCATCAAATTTTAGTTTTTCTTCCCGTTTCAATAATTCTGCTTGTGTTTTTTTTAAATGTTCTAAAGCCAAAGAAAGTTCTGCCGTTCGTTGATAGACTCGATCCTCTAATTCTTTATTAGAACTTTCAATCGCTGCTTTGGCTTGTTGCAATTCTGCCGTGCGTTCTTGCACTCGGACTTCTAATTTCTCAAAAGCCGTCTTTAACTGCATTGCCATCAGATTAAATGACCGAGCTAAAATTCCCAGTTCATCTGTGCGATTGAGTTCAATCTTTTGGTCTAATTCTCCTTGAGCGATCGCTTGACTAGCTTGACTTAATTGAATAATCGGAGCCGTAATCCAATGAGCAGTTATTATTCCTATACTACTCGCCATTACCAAAGCAAAAAAACACAGCAAAATCGTAATTTTTTGAGTCTCTTTAATCGGAGCCATAAAATCACTTTCAGGAACAACAATACAAATTAACCAATCAATTCCTCTTCCATCTAAATAGGGAAAAATTTGTGCAATGTATCGTTTATTATCCCAGTTAAAATTAAAGAAAACCGCTTCTTGAATCTGTTGAAAACTCTGAACCTGATTTTGTAACTGTTTGGTAGTTTCTCGAATCCAAAACTCCTGACTTTCTATGGCTTTAAGTCTTTGAAGTTGACCCTTTTTAACCCTAAAAGGATTACTCCTAGAAGAACTAGCAACCAACATCCCGGAACGTTCAATAATAAAACTTTGTCCAGATTGACCAATTTTCAACCCTCGCAGAACATCACTAATTTCCGATAAGGTTAAGGGTGTATCCAAGACTCCTAATAAACGGCCTTGTTGATTATAAATCGGTAAGACGGCATCAATAGCTAAGGTGCTGTGATCAAACCATAAATAAATCGGGCTCCAAGTTGCTTTTTTCGCTTGAATAGCAGCTTGATACCAAGGGCGAGTGCGGGGATCATAATTAGGAAATATCCTTAAGAGTTGACCCGGTTTGCCATTAGAATTCAAGGCGTAGGTATGATACTGATTTTGAGTGAAAGCTTGAACGATTTCTAGGTGAAATTGCTGATTTTGAATTCTCTTGATTCCCAAATATTCTCCTTGTTCATTTCCCCAGGCGATATAATCCACAGAGGGAAAAGCAGAGAGTTGGTGAAGAAACAAAGGCTTAAAACGGGTTACATCTTTTAAGACGAATAATTTTTCACTCAGGGCATTTTGATTC
Organism: Planktothrix sp. FACHB-1365; assembly: GCF_014697575.1. Taxonomy (GTDB): domain Bacteria; phylum Cyanobacteriota; class Cyanobacteriia; order Cyanobacteriales; family Microcoleaceae; genus Planktothrix. The sequence continues at coordinate 967,452 of NZ_JACJSC010000001.1, forward strand.
GTCTGATTGACAATATGGGCTGCATTCAGATAGGTTTTTAGGTTTAACTCAATGCGGGTACTAATTTCTTGATGCAACTGAATGACTAAATCGTTGACTGCTTTCTGTCCGTTTTTATAGGAAAAAAATCCTGTCATTCCGACTACAATAGAGATTTGTAACACAAACGGAATAACAAGCAATTGACGGAGTGGCAACTTCACGGGTGCTGATCTCCTTAAGAAGTAAAGCCTAATCAACGGATGACTCAATTGAAATCGCTGACATTGCATCAGTCATCGTTTCTGAACAATGAATCCTTTTGTAGAGCGCTTTGTTCCTGAATTCCAGCGCTTCTACAAACCGCCATTAAAATTTTGTCCACTCAAATCCAACACGGGGACGATTGATCTCTAATTCCCAAGCCTCAACCAGTCCAACTTCAACGCTTGAAAAGGCAACCGCCCGTTTAAAGGGAATCGGATCATAATCCGGGTTTTCCGGTTCGCTGGGGGGAGTGACTCGACTGGGGCTGGGATTGGCTGGGGGGCGACGGGATTCTAGGGAATCTTCAGAAACAGAAGCTGGAGTGCTGGCGCGACGAGATCCTAAAGGAACCACTTTATTCGGGTTAGTGGCTGTGGGATCAGAATGTGGGGATTGAGTTTTGAATGGCATTTGCACCGGATAAATCCGTTGGGCCGTTAATTCTGCCCGTTTTTCTTTAAATCCCTCTTGTCGTTCAATGGTATTCATCCCTAAACGACCTTCAATGATAATTTGATCGCCTTGATGATATTTTTCATGAACTTCTTGGGCAAAATTTCCCCAAGCGATGACTCTTAACGTGGAAGGAGGATCGATCTCCCGCAGTGCTGGAAACTGAACTAACATTTCTGTTAGGGCGAGTTGACTATCAGAGGTATAACGCAGTTGGGGATCTTGAATAATCTCCGCCATCAAAATAATACTGTTCATGGTTAAGCAACAAATTCTAGTACAAGGTTAAACACTCCCAGGGAGTTGAGTTTTTTTTGATCATGACATTTTTAGTCTAATCTTTAAACTCTTTTTTTGTTAATTTTGAATGTCAAACGTCGTCTGGGTGTTCCATCCCTTGGGATTGATTCACAAACTCATGGACTAAATTGCGATATTCTCGCAAGGTTGTATCAACCCAATCGCGATCAACACTATTGGCAAAAATGTGAACGAGAGGTTCTCCAGCATCAGGTAAAATCAACACCCAGTTATCATCTTGGTAATTAATTAATTTGACTCCATCAATTAATTCTAGGTTTTCTGGGGAATGAGTTTCAACTAAATGTCGCATCAATCCGCCTTTAATTGTCCAGGGACAACGCACGGTAAACCGACGATGGACAACATGGGGTAAATCTGCCCGCACTTGGGTGAGCGATCGCTCTTGGGTGGTTAACATTTCTATAATTTTAGCAATAGAAAACATGGCATCAAACCCCGGATGCAGTTGGGGGAAAATAAACCCCATATCTCCACTTCCGCCTAAAACTACATTCGGGTTGCGGTGACAGGCTTCCATTAAAGCCGTCGGGTTGGCTTTGGTGCGAATGACTTTGGCATCATAACGGCGGGCTATTTGTTCAATGGCGGCGGAAGTATGAACTGGAACTACAACGGTACTGCGGGGATGGGAGGTTAACACCATATTCACCATCAACGAGGTTAAGATTTCTCCCCGAATGGGACTTCCGGTTTCATCGACTAACATAAATTGTTCGCCATTGGCATAGACTTGCGCCCCGAAATTAGCGCGTAAGGCTTCAACGACTCGCCCTAATTGATCGAGTAAATTTTCTCGTTCAGGAACGGATAAAGCGGTATGATTTAAGCTGGCATTTAAGACCACCGCATCACAGCCAAATTTGGCTAAAAGTTGCGGTAAAATTGCCCCAGAAACGGCATAAACATAATCTATAACAACTTTAGCATTACTGTAGCGTAACACTTCGGGATTGATATGTTTTCCAAAGCTGATACTATAAATATCAAGTAAATCAATGGTATAACTGACGTTACCAATTTCAGGAATTTGCGCCCGTCGTAAATCTTCTTTAAAATAAGCTCCTTCAATTTTCTTTTCTTTGGCTTTGGTAATATTAATTCCTTTATGATCTAAAAATTCAATTAATAGATAATCTGCCCGTTCGGGAGAAAGTCGGACGTGAATTCCCCCGGCAACTTTTAACGACGGAATGGCCGTGCGGGTAATCGGAATCGCAGTCGCATCTAAGTTAATAATATCGATGCCAACGGACATTAAACCTGCCACTAAGGAACGAGTCACCATGCGAGAAATCGGTCGTTGATCTCGCGAAACCGCTACGGTTGAACCGGGTTTTAAGGTTGATCCAAAAGCCGCCCCTAATTTAACAGCAAATTCCGGCGTAATATCAATATTGGCTAATCCTTGTACTCCCCGTTGACCAAATAAATTGCGTTGGGCGGTATTACCCCAAATTAAATTAATATTTAGGGTCGCCCCGGATTCAATTTTTTTACTGGGCCACACCCGCACCCCTGGACTAATTTGGGCTTCTTCCCCTACACTGGATAAGGAACCCACCACCGCCCCTTCGAGAACGTGGGCACGACGGTCTACACGGGCACCTCTGGCGATCACACAAGCTCGTAAATGGGCATCATCCCCAATAATCGCACCATTCCAAATAATCGGCCGTTTAATATTAGCATCGGCGCCGATGGTAACATTATCTCCAATGACGGTTCCGGCTTCAATTTGTGCTCTAGCGCCAATTCGACAATTGCGACCAATCAAAACGGGGGTTTCAATTTGGGCTGTTTCATCAATATAAGTATTTTCTCCCACCCACAACCCCGGAGAGCTTTCTGGGTAGGGAATTTTAAGTTTTACTTTCCCCATTAAGACATCATAATGGGCTTCTCGATAGATATCTAAATGACCAATATCACACCAATAGTTATTGGCAATAAACCCATACATGGGTTCATCTTTTTCTAAGAGTAATGGAAATAAATCTTGAGAAAAATCACATTCTTGATCAAAGGGAAGATAGTCTAAAACTTCCGGTTCTAAGATATAGGTTCCTGTATTCACCGTATCGGAAAAAACTTCACTGGTGGCGGGTTTTTCTAAAAAGCGACGAATGCGTTGATTTTCATCAGTAATCACCACCCCAAATTCCATAGGATTCGGCATTCGTGTTAAAATCAAGGTGGCTTTTGATTGTTTGCGACGATGAAATTCAATGGCGGCAGTTAAATCAAAATCGGTGACACTATCTCCGCTAATGACTAAAAAGGTTTGATCTAAAAGTTCAGCAATATTTTTAACACAGCCTGCGGTTCCCAAGGGTTGATCTTCTTCCACGGCATAGGTGATTTGGACACCTAAATCACTGCCATCATGAAAATATTCTCGCATCACATCAGGAAGATAATGCAATGTGGCAACTATTTCTATAATATTGTGTTCTTTGAGTAAATTAATAATATGTTCAGCAATGGGACGATTGAGTATCGGTACCATCGGCTTAGGCAGATCGCAGGTTAAGGGTCGCAGTCGTGTTCCTGATCCACCTGCCATTAGCACTGCTCGCATATATCCTCCTGACTGATTAAGGCTGATTGATGTTGACTGAAAATAAATTGAAATCGTTGAGATTTCATGGACTCAGATTTTTAATCAAAAAAAAAGCGTCATTCTTGAGATCCTTTCAACGAAATTGATTCTACAGCTTACCGATTTAAGTTTTTAATCGAAAGGCTTTAAAACTATTAAAATGAACAACCCACTTCTTCTAGGATAGCAAATTTCTTATTTCCTGGACAAAAATATTAAAATGATTCTCTATTTTAATCGTTAATTTTTATTAAACGCTTGGGTTTCTCCCCGGCTGAAGTCTCCTGCTTAAAGGTTAATCACGAGATGGGGCAAGCTTTTGATCAAGCTGGAAATGGAGGAAACTGATGCCAGAGGGTTGAGGAGATCAGTTACTCATCGGTGATAAACTACACTTGTCTCGAATCAACTGCTACAATAGATTACCATTAACTTCTGTTTAATCCTTCACAGCAAAATCTTTTGGGTATGAGTTCGATCATTAGCCTATTGCTACTTGTCATTTATGGAGGCGGAATCTGGAAGTTTTGGAGTGGGTTTGAAAAGACCAACTTCAACCGCAGTTTCCAGAATCGTCTGATCCTTTCCTTATTCTGGCCTGTGTTAGTGTTCAATTCCTCCTATCGGAAAAACTTTACCAAAGCCTTAAAAGGCTCAAAATAGAGATAAATCTATAATGAATGACTAAATCTTCTAATCCATCCAATTTTTTTAATTTATCCGTAGGGTCTGACCCCTTGGAAACAGCGATCGCAACCGTTGCCCATCGTTTTAACCGAGAATATCAAGGGGGTGCATTTGACCTCCCCCCAGAAGTAGAAACCCTGGAAATTTTTCGCGATCGCATGGCGGGAACTTTAGCAGAAAAAATCACTTCCCCCTTTTGGGAAATTGCCAAACCTCACAAAAATCAACGCTGTTTAGATATTGGTTGTGGGGTGAGTTTTCTCATCTATCCTTGGCGAGATTGGGAAGCATTATTTTATGGTCAAGAAATTAGTACCGTTGCTAAAGATGCCCTCAATGTTCGGGGGCCACAGTTAAATTCTAAACTGTTTAAAGGAGTAACCTTAGCACCGGGTCATCAATTGCAATATGAAGCTCATCAGTTTGATTTAGCGATCGCAACGGGGTGGAGTTGTTACTATCCTCTGAGTTATTGGGAATTGGTTTTAAAAGAAGTTAAACGAGTGGTTAAACCCGGTGGAGATTTTGTCTTTGATGTGTTAATTCCCGACGCTGAATTATCAGAAGATTGGGCAATTTTAGAAACTTATTTAGGGACAGAAGTGTTTTTAGAACCCTTAGAAAATTGGGAAACAATTATTAAAGCAACAGGGGCTAAACTTTTAAAACGCAAACCCGGAACGTTATTTCAACTTTATAAAATCCGCTTTTAAACGGAATCATGATCATTGACCTGTTGTTAATTGGGGCATTAGGATTTCTAGGAAGTTTTGGTCACTGTTTGGGAATGTGCGGCCCCTTAACCGTTGCCTTTTCCTTTTCCGATGAATCTTTACCGACTCGTAAAATTCCCTTTCAATTTTATCTGTTATTAAATTTAGGTCGAATTCTCAGTTATGCCTTTGTTGGGGCACTGATTGGTGGAGTCGGTTCAGTCTTAATTGCCAGTGGACAAATGGCAGGAATTGGCAGTTTTTTTCGCCAAGGAATTGCCATTTTAACCGGAATATTATTAATTATTTTAGGATTAGCTCAAATTAACCCCACCATCTTTCATCGTTTCCCCATTATTCATCCTTTATCTCCCCAAAATTTGCATCATCACCTGAGTAAACTCATGGTGAATGTTTCCTTACAACAGCATTTTTTTACTCCCCTATTATTAGGATTAATTTGGGGCTTTATTCCCTGTGGCTTTCTCTATACCGCCCAAATTAAAGCCGCAGAAACAGGCAATATTGGCTGGGGAATATTAACGATGTTAGCCTTTGGAATAGGAACCTTCCCAACGATGTTAGGGGTGGGAATATTAACCGAAAAATTCACCGCCGACCGTCGCAGTCAACTGTTTAGACTGGGGGGATGGATTACTTTATTAATTGGAATTTTAACCTTATTAAGAACCGGAAATCATGTTGATTATTCCGGTTATGGCTCCTTAATTTGTTTAATAGTCGCCTTAATTGCTCGTCCTATTAGTCGGTTATGGTCACAACCTTTAAAATATAGACGAGTGTTTGGAGTCGGTGCTTTTGTATTAGCGGTGGTTCATACGGTACAAATGTTAGATCATACTTTTCAATGGAATTTAACCGGGTTTGACTTTATGATCCCTCAACATCAAGGCGGAATTATAGCCGGAGGGTTGGCTTTTGTATTAATGCTTCCTCCCGCTATTACCAGTTTTGATAAAATTCAAAATCAATTAGGCATTGTTTGGCGTAGAATTCATTTATTAGCAGTTCCAGCCTTCATTTTAGCGGTCATTCATACCCTCCTAATTGGGTCAAACTATTTGGGAGGGTTTGAACTCACCCTGATGATTAAAATTAGAGTTGCACTGCTTTTATTGTTAAGTTTAGTGGTATTATTAATTCGCTATCAAACCATTTGGTCATTCTTTGGGTTAAAAAAGTTATATGTTGCACCCCTTAAACAAAAATAAGTTCTTAAAATTATTATTAATTTTGGGAACATTCCTCTCAATTCAACCCCTAGAAACAGTTTTGTTTTTTAACCGAGCGATCGCTCATGAAGTAGAAGTTTCTGGAGATGTAGCCGTTACATTTCATCTTGAACCCAATCATAATCCCCGTGTCGGACAAAAAGCAACAATTTGGTTTGTTTTAACTCGTCGCGGGGGACAAATGATTCCTTTCTCCCAATGTAATTGTCAATTGTCAATTTATCGAGAACCTCGAAAAGCCAATGATCAACCGTTAATGCAGCCTCAACTTAAAGCAATTTCCGCCGAAAAATATCAAGGTATCCCTGGAACTGAGGTGATCTTTCCCAGCGTGGGAATTTATCAATTAGAATTAAAAGGAACTGCCAAAAATAATAATAGTTTTAAGCCGTTTAAAGCCAATTATTCGGTTACGGTTCGATAAAAAAGTATCGTATAGAATTACTATAGAGATTAATAGGATAACAATGTCTCAAAAAACTCATCCGTTACAACGTCTTCTACAGTATGCTCGACCCTATCAAAAAACTATTGGGTTAGCAACGCTTTATTCTATTTTAAATAAAGTGTTTGATTTGGCTCCTCCAGTGTTAATTGGATGGGCCGTTGATGTGGTGATTAACCCGAATACGTCTTTTTTAGTCAACTGGGGAATTCAAGGAGCGTTTAATCAACTGTTAGTTTTATCAATATTAAGTTTCATTATTTGGACTTTAGAATCTTTATTTGAATATGCGTATAAAATCCTCTGGCGCAATTTAGCCCAAACCTTACAACATGATTTAAGATTAGAAGCTTACGGACATTTACAAGAATTAGAATTAGCCTATTTTGAAGAACGCAGTAGTGGCAGTTTAATGGCTATTTTAAATGATGATATTAATCAGTTAGAACGATTTTTAGATATTGGGGCGAATGAAATTATCCAAGTCATTACAACGGTAATTGTAATTGGGGCAGCCTTTTTTATTTTAGCCCCAGGTGTGGCTTGGTGGGCAATGTTACCGATGCCGTTTATTGTTTGGGGTTCGGTTTGGTTTCAAAAATTACTCGCCCCTCGTTATGCCGATGTTCGGGAAAAAGTGAGCTTACTGAATGGACAATTAGCCAATAATTTAGGCGGAATTACAACCATTAAAAGCTTTACCGCAGAACAATATGAAATTCAACGGATTACCTATCATAGTGAAGCTTATCGCCAAAGTAATAAACGGGCAATTACCTTATCTTCGGCTTATGTTCCCGTGATTAGAAGTTTAATTTTATTTGGATTTATTGCCACTTTACTCTTAGGCGGATTACAAGTTACTTCAGGACAATTAGCCGTTGGAACCTATAGCGTTTTAGTGTTTATTACCCAACGGTTATTATGGCCGTTAACCCGGTTAGGAGATACCTTTGATCAATATCAACGGGCGATGGCTTCTGTTAACCGGGTAATGAATTTATTAGATACACCGATTGAAATTCATCCGGGTGATATTCCTCTTCCAATTAATTCTGTGCAGGGAGAAATTGAATTTAAAAACATCTATTTTTCCTATAAAAATCGCTATCCCGTCATTCAAGATTTATCCCTCAAAATTCCGGCGGGTAGAACCATTGCCATTGTCGGTTCTACGGGATCGGGAAAAAGTACCTTAGTGAAATTATTATTACGATTGTATGAAATTAATGCGGGTGTTATTACCTTAGATGGCATTGAATTAGATCGGTTAAGGTTAGAAGATTTACGGCAAGCTATCGGGTTAGTCAGTCAGGATGTTTTCTTATTTCATGGAACCGTAGCCGAAAATATTGCCTATGGAACCTTTGATGCGTCGTTAACTGATATTATAGAAGCGGCAAAAGTGGCAGAAGCTGATGAATTTATTAACGATTTACCGTTAGGATATGATACAATAGTCGGAGAACGGGGTCAGAAATTATCCGGCGGACAACGACAACGAATTGCCATCGCCAGAGCCGTATTAAAAAATCCCCCGATTTTAATCTTAGATGAAGCCACATCGGCCGTCGATAATGAAACCGAAGCCGCCATTCAACGTTCCTTAGAAAAAATTACCAAAAATCGCACCACAATTGCCATCGCCCATCGCCTTTCAACGGTTAGAAATGCCGATTGTATTTATGTGATGGAACAAGGTAAATTAGTGGAATCAGGAACCCATGAAAACCTTTTAGAAGCACCCGGTATTTATGCGGGGTTATGGCGGGTGCAGTCCGGTTTAAATTAGCCCATGAAACAGGCATCTTGCCTGTTAACTTAACGAGAAGCAACCAGGAAATGCTAGAATAATCAGTGATTTATTCAAACCCTTTAAATTTTCGTAACCATATCCTGTTCTTGCCATGTTAAAAGCTCTGTTGGGTGATCCGAATGCGCGTAAACTTAAAAAATATCAGCCTCTTGTCACAGATATCAACATTTTAGAGGAAGAAATTCAAAGCCTCTCGGATGATCAGCTTCGGGCGAAGACAGGAGAATTTAAAGAAAAATTAGCCAAAGCTCGAAACCGAGACGACGAAAATCAAATTCTCGATGAAATTCTCCCCGAAGCCTTTGCAGTAGTTCGAGAAGCCGGAAAGCGAGTTTTGGGGATGCGACACTTTGACGTCCAACTGTTAGGCGGTATTATCTTACACACTGGGCAAATTGCCGAGATGAAAACAGGGGAAGGTAAAACCCTGGTTTCCACCCTTCCCGCCTATCTCAACGCCTTAACGGGAAAAGGAGTCCACGTCATCACCGTTAACGATTATCTCGCCCGTCGGGACGCGGAATGGATGGGACAAATCCATCGTTTCCTCGGCTTGAGTGTAGGGCTCATCCAGCAAGAGATGAGCCCCGATGCCCGTAAGAAAAACTACAACTGTGATGTTACCTACGGGACAAACAGTGAAATGGGGTTTGACTACCTGCGGGACAACATGGCAACTTCAATGGATGAAGTGGTGCAGCGCCCCTTTAACTATTGCATTATTGATGAAGTAGACTCGGTTTTAGTCGATGAAGCTCGGACACCGTTAATTATTTCCGGTCAAGTGGAACGTCCGAGTCAAAAATATATGCGGGCGGCGGAAGTTGCCCAAATGATGCTAAAAGAAGAACATTATGAAGTGGATGAAAAAGGCCGTAATGTTCTGATGACCGATGAAGGGTTTGCCAAAGCAGAAGAACTATTTGGGGTTCAAGATTTATATGATCCTAATGATCCTTGGGCGCACTTTGTTTTTAATGCCTTAAAAGCCAAAGAATTATTTATTAAAGACGTTAACTATATTGTTGGCAATGGGGAAGTGATCATTGTTGATGAATTTACTGGGCGGGTAATGCCCGGTCGTCGTTGGAGTGATGGCTTACACCAAGCGATTGAAGCGAAAGAACGGGTGGATATTCAACCGGAAACTCAAACTTTAGCCACGATTACCTATCAAAATTTCTTCCTATTATATCCGAAATTATCGGGGATGACCGGAACCGCAAAAACCGAAGAAGCGGAATTTGAACGCATCTATAATTTGCAAGTTACTATTATTCCGACTAACCGGGTTACAGGACGGCAAGATTTGCCCGATGTGGTGTATAAAACTGAAGACGGAAAATGGACTTCTATTGCGGAAGAATGCGCCGATTTGCATAAAGAAGGTCGCCCAGTTTTAGTCGGAACTACTAGCGTTGAAAAATCAGAAATTCTCTCAAATTTATTACAACAACGCAAAATTCCCCATAATTTATTAAATGCTAAACCGGAAAACGTAGAACGGGAATCAGAAATTATTGCCCAAGCCGGACGCAAAGGGGCGGTAACTATTTCAACTAACATGGCCGGACGGGGTACGGATATTATTTTAGGGGGAAATGCGGAATTTATGGGGCGGCTAAAAATGCGCGAGTATTTGATGCCAAAAATTGTTAAACCCGATGATGAGCGAGAATTAGCCGTCGTGGGTGTACCCGGTAGTCGTCGCCCCCCCGCCCAGGGATTTGATATGAGTAAAAAACCGAAAACCTGGAAAGTTGCAACCCAATTATTCCCCACAGAATTATCGAAATCTACTGAACAAAAGCTAAAAGAAGCGGTTGATTTTGCCGTTTCTGTGCATGGAGAACGCAGTTTACCGGAGTTACAAGCAGAGGATTTATTAGCGGTGGCGTCCGAAAAAGCCCCCACTTCTGATCCGGTAATTCAGAAACTCCGTGAGGTGTATAATTTGATTGTTAAAGAGTACGAAAACTTCACCAAACGGGAACATGAAGAAGTGGTGGAATTGGGCGGACTTCATGTGATTGGCACAGAACGCCACGAGTCTCGACGCATTGACAACCAACTGCGGGGACGGGCTGGACGACAAGGTGACCCCGGTTCAACACGGTTTTTCCTGAGTTTACAGGATAACTTATTACGGATTTTTGGCGGTGATCGGGTTGCGGGATTAATGGATGCTTTTAATGTGGATGAAGATATGCCCATTGAGTCTCGATTATTAACGCGATCGCTCGAAAATGCCCAACGAAAAGTTGAAACTTACTATTACGATATTCGTAAACAAGTCTTTGAATATGACGAGGTAATGAACAATCAACGGCGGGCAATTTATGCGGAACGTCGCCGGGTTTTAGAAGGGCAAGATTTGAAAGAACAAGTGATTAAATATGGCGAACAAACGATGGATGACATCGTAGAAGCTTATATTAATCCTGATTTACCGTCGGAAGAATGGGATTTAGAAAATTTAGTCAGTAAATCAAAAGAATTTGTTTATCTTTTAGCCGATTTAACTGCCGATCAATTGGTAGATTTATCGGTGGATGAAATTAAAACTTTCCTTCATGAGCAGTTACGCAATGCCTATGATATTAAGGAAGCGCAAGTGAATCAAATTCGCGCCGGGTTAATGAGGGAAGCAGAGCGCTTTTTTATTCTGCAACAAATTGATACTCTGTGGCGGGAACATTTACAACAAATGGATGCGCTGCGTGAGTCTGTTGGTTTGCGGAGTTATGGACAAAAAGACCCCTTAATCGAATACAAGAGCGAGGGCTATGAATTGTTCTTAGATATGATGACGGATATTCGCCGAAATGTCATCTATTCCATGTTCCAATTCCAGCCTCAACCGATGACCGTTTAGGGGTTTAGGTCGGTTTTAGAATTTCTTAATATGGACATTCATCACTTTTTTCTTGACATCCCAAAATTATCGTGTATATTTGAGGAGTGTGAGGAGTGAGGTCTGAAAAGAAAAAGCACTTGGGGTCGAAACTCGGCCAGACTCCCAGGTGCTTTTTCTATTAATAATTTTGCCCAAAAACCGCCTGCAATCTAATCAAGTTAACGACTAACTTGCGGATCTGCAATATATTCAAAATCGGGTTCAGAATTCCAAGGGCCGCGACTATCTTGACCGTTACTAGAGAGATTATAGTAAATATTAACCGTATCGTCCGGTTTAATATTTCCAAATAACGGATCTGTTAATTTCCCTAAGGAATCTAAGGCTTTCATAAACATTTTGGTATGGGAAATTTCACGGGTCAATAAATACACTAAGGTGTCTTTTGTACCGGGGTCAGGTGCTAATTTAATTAACTCTTCATAGGTTTGTCGAGCTCCCGCTTCCGCCCCAATATTAGCGCGTAAATCTCGAACCACATCCCCTCCTTCATTCACATAGGCGGCTGTCCAAGCTTGACCTTGAGAATCTAATAAATGGGGGCCCATTCCTCGAACGGTAAATAAGGTACTTTTAAACGCTTCTGTTTGATCAACATTTTTTGTATGGGCTTCTATCAGTTTGCCTACCATTTCTAAATGCCCAAATTCTTCAAGGGCAATATCTTGAAGCATATCTCGAATACCGGGATTTTCCACATGAAACGATTGTACCCAATATTGCAAAGCTGCTGTTAACTCCCCCGTTGCTCCCCCAAATTGTTCGAGAAGTAATTGGGCAAAACGAGGATTCGGTTCATCAATATTGATTCCTTTTTCAATGGGTTCTTTCTTATGAAAAAACATGAAATTCTCCTAATTGAATCAGCCAATAAAATTCAGAAATCACATTAAAAATTGCTAAAATGTGTTCTATCTATGAAGTAGTGTATCAACTTCCTCTTGACCTAACCTCTGTCTCAATACCGAGTTAAAATTTTTTTTATTTATACCCAATGAAAGAGGGGATCTTTAATTCATCGCCGCTTGGTAATACGGTCTTGAGAGGGGTAATTTCTAAGGTAGATCTCCGGGTTCAGAATTAGGTTTTCCTTCCTTTAGTGCTAAAAACATTGAACCCCAAACATAAAAAATTCCCGTGACTAATAACAGTAACATTAATGGGGTTAAGCCTGCAAACGGAGTGATCGCTAACATTAATAACAAACTGAACATTAATAGAGGAAATGCTTGATTTTTCATTGATATTTCTCCTAAATTTCCTATTAGTGTGTCTAGCCTGAATCAAATTTTCCTCTATCCGAGTGTTGAATTTTGTATTTGGGATCTATCTTTAAAGTAACTTTTGTAGAGCTTGAAGCAACCCTAAACAAGTTGCACAACACTATTATTTTGTCAATGTGTAAGTCCTAGAATTGTAAAATTAAGAGAGTTTGTTATAAATCTTAAATTTAATTAATTATTCTTTTTTATTGTCCCTAGGGTATAAATTTGTTCCTGTCCTCAAATCACGCTAGAATAGAACTACTCCGCTATAATTCTACTTCTCCCGAAGATCACCCGTGAAACTATCAGGTTGATATAAGTTCTGTCCCTAAAATAACTCACAGAACTTAGTCCTTTAAGGGGTGTAGCAACTCTCATCTCTAGGTTATATTGATCTTTTTATTTATCACTAAAGCTTAACAAACTCATTTTAAATCAGTGCATAAGGAAACCAATATGATTGCTTTGCCGGGATATCAAATTTTAGCACAAATCTATGAAAGTATTAACTCGGTTGTTTATCGAGCCATTCGAGAAAAAGATAATTTACCTGTTATTTTGAAAGTGCTCCAGGGAGAATTCCCCTCACAGTCCGATCTCCAAAAATATGAGCGAGAATATAAAATCCTACGCTGCTTTAATTTAGAAAGTGTTATTAAAGTTTATGAACTTCAAACCTATCAAAATACTTTAGTTATGGCTTTAGAAGATTTTGGCGGAGAATCGTTAAAAATCTTATTGGCAACTCAAAAATTTACCTTATTAGGATTTCTCAATATCGCCATCAAAATTGCCCAAGGATTACGAGAAATTCATGCAGCCAACTTAATTCATAAAGATATTAATCCCTCTAATATTGTTTTTAATCCTGCCACAGGACAAGTTAAATTAATTGATTTTAGTATTTCTAGTGGATTAACTCAGGACTCTTTACGTCTGCATCCCCCCCAAAATTTAGAAGGAACCCTCGCCTATATTTCACCCGAACAAACCGGCCGGATGAATCGTTCTGTTGATTATCGCACGGATTTCTATTCTTTGGGTGCAACCTTCTATGAACTATTAACTCAACAGGTTCCCTTTCCGACGGGTGATGCCATGGAAGTTGTTCATGCTCACCTGGCTAAACAACCGATTCCACCCCATGAAATTAACCCCGAAATTCCCCCGATTATTTCTGAAATTGTCTTAAAATTATTATCAAAAACTGCCGAAGAACGTTATCAAAGTGCCTGGGGATTAATTGCCGATTTAGAAAAGAGTTTAAAACAAGTTCAAGCCACAGGAACCGTCAGTCAATTTCCTTTAGGAATGCAAGATATTTCCGATCAATTTAAAATTCCTAAAAAACTCTATGGCAGAGAAATCGAGATTGACACTTTAATGCAAGCCTTCGACCGGGTAAGTCAAGGAAAAACTGAAATGATGTTAATTGCTGGATATTCCGGCATTGGGAAATCGGTTTTAGTTCAAGAAATTTCTAAATCAATTATTGATCAACACGGCTATTTTATTAGTGGTAAATTTGACCAATTTCAACGCAGTATTCCCTATTCGGCTTTGGTCAGTGCCTTTTCAGAATTAGCAAGATTGCTCTTAAGTGAAACTCAACAGCGTTTAGATCAATGGCGAGAAAAACTGTTAGAAATTTTAGGGCCGAATGGACAAATTATTATTGATGTGATTCCCGAAATTGAACTGATTATCGGAACCCAACCCCCAGTCTTAGAATTAGGCTCTGCGGAGTCTCAAAATCGATTTAATTTAGTCTTTCAAAACTTTATTCGTCTGTTTTGCCAACCCGAACATCCCTTAGTCATTTTTCTCGATGATTTACAGTGGGCTGACTCCGCTACCCTGAAATTAATTAAATTAATGTTAACGGATGATTCAACTCCGTATTTATTTTTAATTGGCGCTTATCGAGATAATGAGGTTAATCCAACCCATCCGTTAATGATGATGTTAGAAGCGTTAAAATCTGAGTCTTTCACCTTAGAAAATCAACAACACTCTCATCACTTAATTCATGAAATTCATTTAACCGCTTTAAATTTAGAACAAGTCACTGAACTCCTAGCTGATACCTTACATAGTGATCGTACCACTGTTCAACCCTTAGCAGAATTAGTGTTAGGAAAGACCGCCGGAAATCCGTTTTTTGTAAATGAATTTTTCAAAACCCTCTATCAAGAAAAACTCCTCACGTTTAATTCAGAACGAATTGCTTGGCAGTGGGATTTAGATGAAATAAAAGCTCTCGATATTACCGATAATGTCGTTGAATTAATGATTGGGAAACTGCAAAAACTCCCCCTGGCAAGTCAACAAGTTCTGCAATTAGTCGCCTGTGTCGGGAATCAATTTGATTTGAATACCCTATCGTTAATTTATGGCAAAGAATCCTTGGGAACCTTTCAAGATTTATTACCTGCTTTAAAAGAAGGACTGATTAAACCCTTATCCGATGCTGATAATTTGGAACCCGAACAAATTAATCCTTATTTAGTCTTAAATTATAAATTTCTCCATGACCGAGTACAACAGGCTGCTTATTCCTTAATTGCCAACTCTCAAAAACAATCCGTTCACCTCACTATTGGTCGATTACTACTCGCAAATACTCCCCCTCAATATTGGTTAGAACGGGTCTTTGATTTAGTCGATCATCTGAATGTCGGTCGATCTTTAATTACCGATGAACAAGAACAATTACAACTGGCAAGTTTAAATTTAGAAGCGGGAAAAAAAGCTAAGGATGCCACGGCTTATAGCGCTGCACGAGAATATTTAATGGCAGGAATTGAAACTTTGCCCGGTGATATTTGGGTAGAACATTATCCTTTAGCCTTTGTTCTTTATCGAGAACAGGCAGAAGTTGAATACTTAAATGGAAATTTTGCAGAGAGTGAAACGTTGATTCAATTAATTTTAGAAAAATCCCAATCTATTTTAGAAAAAGCCGAAGTTTATAATCTGCTTTTAATTCAATATACCTTACAATTAAAATATGAATCCGCCCTCAATGCCGGGATTAAAGCCTTAGCTTTATTGGGGTTAGATATTCCAACAAATAACCTACAAACGGTCATTTCCCAGGAATTAGAGTCCCTCCAAAATCAACTTAATCTTAATAGCTTATCTAGTTTAGTTCATCAAAGCCCCATTGTTGAATCAGAGTCCAAAATTATTTTAAAATTACTCAATAATTTAGCACCATCTGCCTATGTTAGTAATCCCAGTTTATGGACAGTTATCATTCTCAACGGTGTAAAAGTGGCTTTGAAATCTGGTTATAGTCCAGAAGCCGGATTTTTCTATGCGACCTATGGAATTTTACTGGCTACCCTGTTTAATCAATATCAAACCGCCTATGAGTTAGGTCAATTAGCATTAAAATTGAATAAAAAATGGAATTATCCCATTTATAAAGTGGCTGCGGCTTTAATTAGTTGTCTCAACTATTGGCTAGAACCCCTTAAAAGTTCTAATGCTTTGGGTCATGAGGGTTATCAATCGGCTTTAGAATCAGGAGATTTACAATATGCGAGTTATTTGTTAAATAATCAATCCTTAAATTTAATGGTACAAGGCGTAAATCTTCCCAAATTTTTAGTTGAAGTTAAAAATTACTTAAAATTTAGTAAAAAAGCCGAAAATCAGTTAGTGATTGATAGTTTAACTGGACTGGGAGGGATTCTCCTAAATTTAATTGGTGAAACCCCCAATTTATTATCCTTTGATAGTTTAGAAATGACCGAAGTTGATTATTTGAAGAGTAGCCAAGATAATCAAAAATTTTACTCTCTCTGTCTTTATCAAATTTTTAAAATACAAGTGTTATATTTATATGGGGAAGTAGAACAGGCTTTACAATTAGTCAAAGAGACTGAGCCATTATTGCAATTTATTATCGGCTTAATTTCGGTCACAGAATATTATTTTTATTCATCTTTAACCTTCATTGCTAATTTAGACCGGGTTTCAGCATCAGAACAGAAAGAATTGTTAGAGAAAATTAAGAGTAACCAAGAAAAATTTAAACAATGGTCAGAAAATTGTCCTGCTAATTTCTGGGCTAAATATCTGTTAATAGAAGCAGAACTTGCCCGATTTTCTCAACGTTCTTTTGAAGCCATTGATTTATATGAACAAGCCATTTCTACCGCCCAAGAAGCCGGATTAATTCAAAATGTAGCTTTAAGTCATGAACTGACCGCTAAATTTTGGATGACTCACGGAAAAGTTAAATATGCCAATCTTCACCTCAGAGAAGCGTATTATAGTTATCAACGTTGGGGTGCAATTCGGAAAGTAGAACAGTTAGAAACCGAATATCCTCAACTCAAACAGTTAGGGTCGCTTAAAAGCTCTTTATTTGAAGCCCAATCTATTACCTTAAATACTTCTCACGGGAGCCGTTTAGCGTTGTTGGATTTAAGTACAGTAATTAAAGCATCCCAAGCTATCTCCCGTGAAATTGTTTTAGAACGATTGTTAGGAAATTTAATGAAGATTGTGATTGAAAATGCCGGAGCTCAAAAAGGCTTTTTAATCTTATATCAAGGAGAGAAATTAGTTATTGAAGCCGAAGCTTCAACGGATATTGAGGATGTAATTGTTCATCCCAAAACTCCTGTTGAAACCTGCAACTGTTTACCCTTAACGGTGATTTATTATGTTGAACGCACGGGTCAAGATGTGGTGTTAATGAATGCAACCCTGGAAGGACAATTTACCCATGATTCTTATATTAACGCCCATCACGTTAAATCGATTTTATGTACTCCGATTATTAGTCAGGGGAAACTTTTAGGAATTTTATATTTAGAAAATAACTTAACGGCGGGGGCTTTTACCTCGGAACGAATTGAAGTTTTAAACTTATTGTCTTCTCAAGCTGCTGTTTCTTTAGAAAATGCGTTGTTATATGCCTCCGTTGAAAATAAAGTTCAAGAACGTACCCAAGAAATCAATGAGAAAAATTTACGTTTAGAACAAGCGTTAACTCAATTGCAACGCACCCAAGCTCAACTCATTCAAAGTGAAAAAATGTCTTCTTTAGGACAAATGGTAGCCGGGGTAGCCCATGAAATTAATAACCCGGTCAGCTTTATTTATGGGAATCTTACCCCCGCCAGTGAATATGTCAAAGATTTATTGCGATTAATTCAAGTTTATCAACAGGAATATCCTCAACCTAAACCCTTAGTCGAAGAAACAATTTTAGATATTGATTTAGAGTTTCTCGTGGAAGATTTACAAAAACTTTTAGTATCTATGAAAGTGGGTGCTGAACGCATTCGTAATATTGTTTTAAGTCTGCGAAACTTCTCTCGTTTGGATGAAGCCGAGATGAAACCCGTAGATATTCATGAAGGCATTGATAGCACCTTAATGATTTTACAACCTCGACTGCGAGCTTCTACCCATAGCGGAGAAATTGAGATTATTAAACAGTATGGTCAACTTCCCAAAGTCAACTGTTATGTCTCCCAATTAAATCAAGTGTTTATGAATATTATTAGTAATGGTATTGATGCTTTAGAACATCGTCGTAACTTGATGAATCCTGGGGATACACTACCAACAATTACGATTTCTACCTGTTTAATTGATAATAATAAAGCCAAAATTTCTATTTTAGATAATGGTTCAGGGATGAGTCCAGATATTCTGCAACGAATCTTTGATCCCTTTTTTACCACAAAACCCGTCGGTAGTGGGACGGGCTTGGGTCTATCGATTAGTTACTCAATTATTGTTGATCGTCATCAAGGCGAGATGAGTTGTACTTCTACCCTTGGGGAAGGCACAGAATTTACGATTTTAATTCCCATCCATTAAAAGTTTTGGGGACTGAACGCTCTTACTCTATGACGGGGGTGTCATCGATTAATAACAAAAGGGATGGGAAAAAAGTGATGAAATTTATTAACCAGATCAAGCTGAAAAATGAGACGTGATTGTTGATGAAAAATCCCCAGCTTTTGGTTGACTGGGGAAAGCGCGAATTGAGAACGTGCGATAGTGTTTTTAATATAAGCGGACAAGATATGCTGACACATCTACCTTTAGATAGATATGCCAACTGAATTGATTTTCTAGTCCATTTATAGGGAACGTTCAATCGCCCGTCCGGTATCTTCTACGGTGTCCTGAGCTTGATCTACACCTTGTTTGGCGTTATTTTTGAGGTTCCGAAGTCCCCGTTGGGTTCCCCCTCTCCAATCGTCCGCCACTTCACTAGCAGAGTCACCAATACTTTCTGATAAATCTTTCACCCGTTCAGGAAAAGGCTTGCCATTTTTGTAATTTTCAACGAATTCTTGAGGATTGTTGACTTTACTAATATTGGATTTAGCATTATCAACTAACGCTTTTCCTTTTAATTCAGCTTTGCGGTTAGGGCTGTCCGTGTCGCTGTAAGGGTACATTCCCCCTTTTTGTTTCGATTGAACTGGTTTATAAAGTTCGTTTTTGTATCCTTGTGTTTCATTGATACTTCCTTCTCCTGATAACCGAGCCGTTGGAGGATTACTACTACAAGCGGTACTGATAAACAGTAATGATCCTGCTAAAAAAACACCGACAATACTTTTTAAGGAGATAGAGCGTAGGGCTTGAATTAATTTTTTCATGTTGATAACTCCTAAAGTGGCATTCAAATCATTGAATTTACTTTTATTACTCTCTTAGCTTAAGAAAAATCAATGTTTTGAACCTCTAACTCAGGGATGAAATTTGATGAGTTCCTAAAATCTGATTCTACTCATTTCGGCAAAAAGCAGGTCAAAACTTTAGGAAATCCATTGTATTCTTAACACTCCCTTGAATTCATCAGAATAGGTAGAGTGTGCTGTATTTTATTTTTTCTAAAAAACATCTATCTTCAGCAATAAGCTGTGCTTCTTTGTCGCTATCTTTTAACATCGGGTCTGGGATGTAATATGAAATCCCGAAAAGAATGCTACAAATTCCCCCCTGTAGAGACTAAGCATGGCTAGTAGAGACGCGCCATGGCACGTCTCTACAGGGGGGTTAGGAAGGATCATCTGTAGCATCTATAATTGGATTTCATATAAGATTTTTAGAGAAAACTTTAGCCGTTTTTCTGTCTCTTCCTGTACCTTTCCCATTCAACTCCCCTGGGAGAAAATGCAGGGGGGCGTAGCATTCCTGACAACTCTAAGCTAAACCTATACGCGAATTCAGCAGACCCGGAAACAGTTTCTCGGCAACTGAGCCACTATTTTTGTCTGCCTACGCTAATTTATAATGAAGGGAGCAGATTAACGATGCTCTACCCCCTGATAGGAACCAAAAACAAAATATTCTGATAGCATCAGAACTAATGGATCATCGGTGGACTATCCACCTTGTAGAGAAAACCCGAAAAACTAATGGCATGGATACGCATCTACGCCATTAGAATTTGTAGAGTAATCTGTATCTTTAACAGTTAAAACTGAAATTCTGCCTAGCATGACATCTGAACATATCCGCCAACGCTCCGAAATTCTCGGCACTCAAGTTATCACCCGTGACAGAGGTAAACGACTTGGGATCGTGAGCCAATTATGGGTAGACGTAGATCAGCGTGAAATTGTAGCGATCGGAATCCGCGATAATATTCTGGCGATCGCTGGAATGCCAAAATTTATGTACCTGAGTAGTGTCCGCGAAATCGGTGACGTAATTTTGGTGGATGATGATACCGTCCTCGAAGAAGACGTGGATGTAGAAGGCTACAGTACCCTGATCAATAGTGAAGTGATCACCGAAACGGGAGAACCGTTAGGACGAGTCCGAGGATTCAGATTCGATACCCAGGATGGCAAATTAGAATCCTTAATTATCGCCTCCATTGGTCTACCTCAAATTCCCGACCAAGTGATCAGCACCTACGAATTGTCCATTGAGGAAATTGTCAGTAGTGGCCCCAATCGATTAATTGTGTTTGAAGGATCAGAAGATCGCTTACAACAACTGTCTGTGGGTTTGTTAGAACGCTTAGGCTTGGGAGAGGCCCCTTGGGAAAAAGAAGAAGAGGGAATGTATTATCCGCCAACGGTTAAACCCGCCAACCAGTTAGGAACCGGACTTCCCCAAACCCCTCCCCAACGGGCTAGTCGCGCCCCTGCTGTGGCTCAGGAAGAAGCCTGGGACGAAAACGATGCTTGGGAAGAACATCCCGCCCCCGTTCAACCCTTGCGTCAACCCCAACCGATTTATGATGAGTATGAAGAAGAAGATAACTGGGGCGATGTGGAACGGGATGAAGATGATCGCTATCGAGAACGGGAATTAGTTCCCATTGAACCTCCCCGTCAGGAACAAAAACTCTACGCCAGAGAGTTAAATTATGAATACGAAAATGACGTAGATTCCGATGCTTGGAATGATGACGAAACGCCTAAACCCTATCAGCCCCCCCGAATTAATATTCCAGAGAAGAAGAAAATGCCGGAATATGAGGAGTAGTTAGGGGGAGCCACGGGAGCCGGGGAAGAATTGATGAATTCCTGGCTCCTAACTATTTCTATGCCAAACGTTAATAGATTGTGATCCCTAGTATTTTGTATTTTAGGATACAGAATGATTGCTGGAACCAATGGGCAAAATACAGATTCACTCTCTGGATAATTTTTGGTTATAGGAAAGAATAGTAACGTGCTCAAAAAATTAGGAATTATTGGATTAGTTGCATTCGCTCTGCTGGTCGGCCCTCTGACGGGAACCGCTTGGGCACAAGAAGCCACAGAAAACCCGATTAATTCTGGGGATACAGCTTTTATGTTGGTTTCTGCCGCCTTAGTGTTGTTTATGACACCGGGGTTAGCGTTCTTTTATGGGGGATTAGTCCGATCTCGTAACGTTCTCAACACGATGATGATGAGTTTCATCTTGATGGGAATCGTTGGTGTTACCTGGGTATTCTGGGGATATAGCCTTGCCTTTGATGTCTCGACTCCCGTTTCAGAAGGCTTTGGTCAAGGCATTGAACGCTTCATTGGTGGATTAGATTGGGCTTTTTTACATAACGTCGCCGTCGATGCTCCTGACCCCATTGGCTATGCGGGAACCATCCCCCACCAGTTGTTTATGGTGTATCAGATGATGTTCGCCATCATCACCCCGGCATTAATTTCTGGGGCTATTGTCGAACGGATGACCTTTAAAGCGTATTTTTGGTTTGTCTTGCTGTGGTCTACATTTATTTATTCCCCCTTGGCCCATTGGGTTTGGGGTCGGGGTTGGTTACAAGCCATTGGTGCATTAGACTTTGCAGGCGGAACCGTTGTTCACATCAGTTCTGGGGTTTCGGCGGTGATTCTGGCTTGGATGATTGGCTCTCGGAAGCATTTTATGGTGATTCCCCATGTCCCCCATAATGTTCCTTTTGTCCTGTTAGGGATTGGGATGTTGTGGTTTGGCTGGTTTGGCTTTAATGCGGGTAGTGCTTTGGGTGCTGGTTCTTTAGCGACTGTTGCTTTTGTCGCCACCATGGTCTCAACATCAGCCGGAGGGTTAACTTGGGCTTTGGTGGAATGGTATTTACGCGGTAAACCCACAGCCGTTGGTACTGCTAGTGGTTTCTTAGCAGGATTAGTGGGTGTGACTCCCGCCGCCGGATTTGTTACCCCCGTTGGTGCAATTTTAATCGGTTCCATCACAGCCGTTTGCTGTTTCTATGCGGTGAGTTGGCGGGTGAAATTGGAATTTGATGATTCCTTAGATACCTATTCGGTTCATGGCGTCGGTGGAACCATTGGTGCTATTTTAACCGGAGTTTTTGCAACAAAAAGTGTGAATCCAGCCGGGTTTGATGGACTGCTATATGGAAATCCAGGACAATTAATCCCTCAAATTGTTGGGGTACTGGCGACTTACATTTTTGCTGCTGTTGGAACTTTTGTAATTGTCAAGATTCTTGGTTCTCTGATGGAATTGCGTGTTAAATCGATGGTCGAAGAACAAAGTCTGGATGTTGATCAACACGGTGAAGAAGGTTATGGTGAAGACTTTGCTTCTGGCTTGAGTTTTGCTACCGAAACCTTTTCGAGAAAAGAAGGTTAGAGCAATTTACAATTCAAAACCATTAATTGATAAATCAGGTTTTTGACCCATCAGAAGGGAGTAAAAACCTGTTTTTTTGTATTATAATAGGAATCAAAGAGGAAAAGATTTCATGTTACTTTTGATTCCAATCCTCACCCCCAGGTAAGTTGCAAAACTCATCATCAATCACATCTCGCAAACCTTCAGTGGAATAATTATAGGTCAAAGAAATTAATCTTTTCGCTGTATTGATCACCTCAACTTTATCGACCATTTGACGTAATTGATTCGGCTTATAAATCCCTGCTTGTACTTCCACACTAGCTTCAAAGATAGCATCTTTAAAGGCATTTTCTAAATCATTATCCCACTCATTAATTTTAATATAATAAGATGTTTTATTAGGCTTAAGATTCAATCGTTGGATTTTTAAGATAGAATCTCTAATAGAAGCCACCCAAGAATTGGTTAGACGTTGTTCGACTTGATTTTTAATTAAATGCACTAATAACCGGACTAAAAAACTTTCAATTTTTTGTAAAATTTGCTCTTTACTCATCCATTCCCATTCATCTATGATCGCTAAAGCATCGTCATATCGACCTTCTATAATACTTTGTTTTAAATCCATTAATTCTTGACTCATAAATTAATCTCTCAATATTAAAAAACTTGGTCATTTAAACACTCACTTCAGCAATGAAAGCATCTAAGATAGCTGATTGTTTTTCTAAAACCTCCTCGCCAAACATTTCAATATGACAACGAATTGCAGAATTAACATCGACTAAAGCATCTTGATACGTCTCTCCTTCCCCAACAACAACACCTTTAATTCCTAAAGGATAAGCAATATAACCATCAGAATGTTTTTCAACAATAATTTTAATAGATTTCATAATCTTAAAGGTTTAAATCAATTAATTTTTATTTATTAGAAACCAGGTTTCTTTGAGAAACCTGGATTTCTAGTTTGGCTTTCACAACACCAATTTTACTCCCTAGTGAATAAATTCTTTTTTAATGTCTTCAAGTGATAGGGTTTTTTTCGATTTAAACTCATTTCTGGAATTTTGAATAATTTCTAAAAATTCTTGATTCGTACTTAATACTAAAGATTCAGGATCAACTCCTTCTAAAGAAACAACGGCTGCAACGGCTTTTCCATTAACTGTTAAAACAATGGTTTCCTGACTAAATTCTTCAGCATAAGCTGATAAAGATTGGGATGCTGTTGAAAGTTCAATCGTTTTCATTTAAGTTTTACCTCTTGAAAATAAATAGATTAGAAACCGGGTTTCTGAGAGAAACCCGGTTTCTGTTTCTAGTGTTTAAAACGTTCCTGCTAACGCCTCAACACACCGTTCACAAATTGTAGGATCATCTTTTGATTCTCCAACATGAACCGAATAATTCCAACAGCGATCGCATTTTTCCCCATCCGCTTTCACAACACCAATTCCCAAACCTTCTAACTGTTGACAATACTGTAACCCGTTTAAAGCTTCAGAAGTTTCTAACAGTTCAACCTGGGAACAGATGAATAAATATCGTAATTCATCAACCCCATTATTTTCTTTTAATGCAGTTGTTTTGGGGTTCATTTGTTGCAGTTGTTGACGCAAATTCTCATCCGCCACAAATAACAACACTTTTGCTTCTAAAGATGCGCCAATCATTTTGTCTTGACGGGCTTTTTCTAAAACTACATTAACTTCACTACGGATTTGTCGTAACTGTTGCCATAACGCCCCTAATTCGGGCTTCTCCCAGTGTTTTTCTAACGTGACCCAACCCGCTTCAAACACCGATTTGTGGGGCGTAGAATAGGGGAGATTTTGCCAAATATCTTCCGCCATGTGACATAATACAGGAGCGATCGCTTTTGCCAAATTTTCTAACGCCACCGCTAAGACCGTTTGACAACTGCGACGCCGAAATCCATCAGCCCCACTAATATATAAGCGATCTTTGGCAATATCTAAATAGAAATTCGACAAATCCACGACACAGAAATTCTGAATCACCTGGAAGAATCGGAAGAATTGATAACTTTCAAAGGCTTCCGTTACCTCCGTAAATACCTCCGTAATCCGGTGAAGCATATATTGATCTAAATCCGGTAATTCTTCGTATTTAACGCTATCTTTACTCGGATCAAAATCATGCAAATTTCCTAATAAAAATCGGGCAGTATTTCTAATTTTCCGGTAAACATCCGCCATCTGTTTGAGGATATTTTTCCCCAGAGGAACATCAGAGGAATAGTCCACCGATGACACCCACAACCGTAGAATATCAGCGCCATAGGGAGGTTCCTGCTGTTGGTTTTTACCCCCTTCAATCACAATCGCTGGATCAACCACATTTCCCAAGGATTTACTCATTTTCATCCCCTTTTCATCGAGAACAAATCCATGAGTTAAAACCGTTTTATAGGGAGCGTGACCATAATTAGCCACACTGGTTAATAAACTCGATTGAAACCAGCCCCGATGTTGATCAGAACCTTCTAAATACATATCGGCTGGATAGTGTAATTCTGGGCGTTGATTCGCCACCGCCGCCCAGGAAGAACCGGAATCAAACCACACATCCATTGTGTCGGTTCCCTTGCGGTAAGTCTTACCATTATTGCGGTATTCTTCGGGTAATAATTCTTCAACCGATAACTCCCACCAAGCATCCGAACCTTTTTCAGCAATAATCGTTTGAACGTGATTAATCGTGCTTTCATTTAATAGCGGTTCGTTGGTTTCTTCCTCATAGAAAACCGGAATCGGAACCCCCCAACTTCGTTGTCGAGAAATACACCAATCACTGCGATCTGCCACCATAGAAGTAATCCGATTTTCCCCTTGGGCGGGAATCCATTGCACCTCAGAAATGGCTTTTAAAGCGGCATCTCGGAACCCTTCAACGGAAGCAAACCATTGTTCTGTGGCTCTAAAAATTGTGGGTTTTTTCGTGCGCCAATCGTAGGGATATTTATGTTGATAAGGCTCTTCTTTTAACAAAGAATTGACTTCTGTTAAAGCCTCAACAATCGCTCCATTTCCTTCTCCTAAAACATTCAATCCCTCAAATTTTCCCGCTTCGGAAGTAAAGTTTCCGTGATCATCAACGGGGGATAAGATTGGTAAACCATATTTTTGACCCACAATATAGTCTTCTTGACCATGACCGGGGGCCGTATGAACTAATCCTGTACCCGATTCTGTGGTAATATAATCCCCACCAATAACGACCGGACTTTCCCGTTCAAATAAGGGATGTTTGTAGGTAGAATGTTCTAAATCCTTGCCTTTAAATGTGGCTTTAACGGTTAAGGGATAACCCAAAGTTGTTGATAATTGTTCCGCTAAATCTTCGGCTACAATTAAATATTTAAAAGCCGTAGGTTTTTCACTTTCCCCCACTTCCACCACCGCATAATTTAACGCCGGGTTAACTGCAACGGCTAAATTACCCGGAATTGTCCAGGGGGTTGTTGTCCAAATAGCAACGCCTAATTCCGATAAAAAGGGTGTGAATAATTCCCGCAAGGGTTCAGCCACTGTTAACAGTTTAAAGGCTGCAAATAAACTGCGAGAAACGTGACCTTCAGGATATTCTAATTCAGCTTCAGCTAATGCGGTTTTAGAACTCGGACTCCAGTGAACGGGTTTATGTCCTCGGTAAATATATCCCTCTAAAACCATCTTTCCAAATACGCCAATTTGGGCGGCTTCATATTCAGGTTTTAAGGTTAAATAGGGATGTTCCCAGTCACCCCAAACCCCATAACGTTTGAAACCAGCTTTTTGTTGTTCAACGGTTTGTAAGGCGAAATCTCTGGCTTTGTAACGCAAAGTTAGGGGAGTTAATTGTTCACGTTCCCCCGCTTTCATGTTTTGTAATACTTTCAATTCAATGGGTAAACCATGACAGTCCCACCCCGGAACATAACGAACTTTACGACCTTGTAAAATTTGATAGCGATTAATAATATCTTTAAGAATTTTATTTAGAGCATGACCAATATGTAGCGCCCCATTTGCATAAGGAGGGCCATCATGTAAAATAAACAATTCACCGGGGTTATTTTCTGACAGGCGTTGATAAATTTCCTGTTCAGCCCAAAATTCTTGGATTTCCGGTTCCCGTTTCACAGCATTTGCCCGCATATCAAATTTGGTTTGGGGCAAATTGACGGTATCTTTATAAGACTTGGCTTCTGTCACAGCAGTATCCTGAGCGATTCTCAATAATTTATTCGTATTTTATCTTAACGTTAATTCGCACAAATTGTAGTAAGTCCTTCAGGACTCAACTCTTTTGCGTTCCTAATCTTAAGGGTGAGAAGACCTCACCCCTACGGTTTAATTATATTGATTGAATTTGTTCTTGAGATAATCCCGTGATTTGCACAACTTGATCAATACTCATCCCATTTTGTAATAAATTAAAAGCAACTTGACGCAGTTGAGATTCCGCTTGTTCAGCCCGTTGACGTTGTTGTTCTGCATTTTGACGCTCTTGTTCTGCGATTTCTTCTCCTAAAGGTAATAATTCCCCGTCTAACGTCGCCCAACGTAACCAAACCGCTTCAGTACCTTGATAAATTCCTGACCAACGCACTAATGATAATCCCAAAGATTGACTAATAAATTGCTGATGTTCGTTCAAAACTAACGGTTGATAAACACCTTGTTGCAGGAAGAAACCCGCCCAATCATCAGGATTAAAGGGATCATACCAGAAATATTCAGAAACTCGTAATTGATTTTGATAAATTAATTTTTTATCGGTTTTATCAGTATTTGCCGTACTTTCTGACAACAATTCTATGACCACATCGGGGGCTTTTCCTTCCTCCCAAACCACCCAACTTTTACGTTCTCCCTTGGGAACACCCACCACCGCAAAAAAATCAGGCCCGCGAAAATCTCGGTTTTTGAGTTGTTCTAAACTAAAATACACAAACATATTACCCCCGGCATAGCCATCTGTTCGGGCGTTTAACCAAGGTTGCAGGGTCAGAATTAACAGAGTCATCTGCTGGACGTGACGTTGGCTTTCCATCGGAACTCCATCGGAGTAGGGTAGTTCATCCTGAGTCGGAGGAGAAGAAAGATTTGCCGTTGTAACCATAGCAAACACAGGGGGGTTGAGTTCTGTTCCCCTATGGTAGCTTGTGATTCGGCTTGACTGGGTTGAGTTGTATTGCGTTTTGTGAAAATTCTTAAAATGATGGTGCGATCGCCTGGTAAGATCAACGGTTGATTTTTATAAACACTCAATATCTTACTGGGTCAAATTGGGAGGAACAATGGACGCAATTACAAGTTTTTTGGGCAATATCAACTTTGAGCTTATTGCACAGCTTACAATGTTGGGTTTAATTGTGATTGCTGGCCCCGTAGTCATCGTGTTATTGGCTTTTCGGGGCGGCGATCTCTAATTGGTTTCCCGCTTTGTTTTGTAGAGACGTTGTATACAACGTCTCTACAACATAGATAATTTAGTCTTGAATATAGGGTTGTCCTGTGGTTAAAGCAATTTCAGCCTTCACAAATTCCCGTCCTAAATACAACGCATGATCCAGACAACTGATCGGACAGGGTTGAGTTTCTTCAGTAATTTTAATCCCTAATTCTTTAGCGGTTCTTGCTTTAAAAACCGTCGTAGGTGTTCGCTTCAAACTCCCGGTACAAGGAAAAGGTTCTCCCGTTTCAGGATCAACGGCTAATCCTTTTTCATTAATAGCATTGGTATAATGTTCGGCACAGATTAACCTCGCTTCTTTATCAATATAAATAATAAAATATCCCGCCGGATCAAGATGAATAAAACGATTAGAAAGCTGATCGTCTAAACTAGCGAGTTCTTGAGCGTTGAACGTTGTTGATTGAGCAGACACAATATTAATAATGAATTGATAAAGTATACCTATTTACAGTTTATCTGATTTTAACAATAAATTTTTATCAATCCCGTAGAGACGGGTTCGAGTTCATTAATGTCAACTTAATCCACGTTAGCCCTGAACGCGCATTTCGGGCTGTAGAGACGTGCCATGGCGCGTCTCTACGTTACCCCCTAAACCTTCCCTGACTTTAATCTCGCTTATCTATATAGTTTATGCCCCCGTCTGCTAACACCTACGCTAAACTATAACGATATGAGTCTATTTATTTTGGTGCGTGCGCTGGGCTTACGCACCCTACGGGGGTGAAACGTGCGAAAGTCGAAATTGCTTCCTCTGGTTCTGATTTTTTCTGTATTGAGTTATACACCTGTTGGTTTGGGGCAGAGTGTGGAGGAATTATTTAGACAAGGTAACACAGCACAAGACGCAGGAAACTATTCCCAAGCAGAAACTATCTTTCGTCAAGTTATTAGAATAAATCCCCAAGATGTCATTGCTTACAAGGATCTGGGCAATGCGCTTTATAAACAAGGGAAGCTAGAAGAAGCGATTACTTATTACCAAAAAGCGATTCAACTCGACCCCAAATATGCCCCAGCTTACAACAATCTAGGCAATGTGCTTTCTGGCCAAGGGAAACTAGAAGAAGCGATTATTAATTACCAAAAAGCAATTCAACTCGACCCCAAATTTGCTCCAGCTTACAACAATCTGGGCCTTGCGCTTTCTGGCCAAGAGAAACTAGAAGAAGCGATTATTAATTACCAAAAAGCAATTCAACTCGACCCCAAATATGCCCCAGCTTACAACAATCTAGGCCTTGCACTTTCTGGCCAAGGGAAACTAGAAGCAGCGATTACTTATTACCAAAAAGCGATTCAACTCGACCCCAAATCACCCTTTGCTTGCCACAATCTGGGCAATGTGCTTTATAAACAAGGGAAACTAGAAGCAGCGATTACTTATTACCAAAAAGCGATTCAACTCGACCCCAAATTTGCCCCAGCTTACGTTGGTCTGGGTGTTGCGCTTTCTGATCAAGGGAAACGAGAAGAAGCCATTACTTATTACCAAAAAGCGATTCAACTCGACCCCAAATCTGCCGCTGCTTACTACAATCTGGGCAATGCGCTTCATCTCCAAGGGAAATTAGAAGCAGCAATTACTAATTACCGGATAGCTTTAAGTTTACCCGATCAAAAAGGAAGTCCTGCCAGCGTCCATACCTTAGCCCATAATAATTTAGGCTATGCTCTACAAAAACAAGGGAAACTGCCAGAAGCCATTGCAGAGTTTCAAAAATCTATTGCCCTTGACCGCAATTTTGTCAGCGCCCAGAATAATTTAAAAGAAGCCCAACGACTCGTGGCCCAACGGTCTCCCCAATATGTCCCGCCGCCTGCGAGTGATTTAGCCTTTGTTCCTACTTTACAACAGGAACCCCTGCGGGATGAGTTACGCGCTACGGTATTGATTATTGCTAATGATATTCCAGGGACACAGGGGCCGACAAGGGGGACGGGTTGGGTGGTGAAACGGGAGGGAAATACCATTTGGGTGGTGACTAACCGCCATGTCATTGCTAACCAACAACGCCAACCCAGTCCCAAGATTGAAATTGAGTTTTTCAGTGAAATTGAAGGCGAAAAGCGACGTTTTTCGGCGACGGTTGAACAAATTAGTAATGACCCAAATCTGGATTTAGCGGTTTTGAAAATTACCGGAATTCCTGATGATATTCGACCGTTGAAAATGGGTACAGGTCGAGTCAGTCGCAATACTAAAATTATTGTCATTGGTCATCCGATTAATGCTGACCCTTGGAATTCTTCTGGGGGAGAAGTGACGAATTATAGTATTAATAAAGTGACTATTAGTGCTGTGGTTGCTACGGGTAATTCCGGTGGCCCTGTAATTAACGAAACCACAAAAGAGGTGATTGGGATTATGGTTAGGGTTGCAGATGAGGATATTGCCACTGATCCTAACACCGCTACCGCGCCGCCTCCTGATGAAATTTTCACCACCGGAGGGTTTGGTATTGCTTATCCGATTGATTTAGTCCAACAACAGTTAGTCAAATGGGGGATTAATCCATAGGAGGACGGCGCTTTATGTGTTAAATTCAGTCGAAAATCCCTGATTATAGCCTAGATTAGATCCCCCTAAATCCCCCTTAAAAAGGGGGACTTAAAGATTAAGAAGTTTCAGTTCCTTCTTTTTAAGAAAAGCGAAGAAGTTCCGGTTCCCCCCTTTTTAAGCAGGGCTGTTTCATTTTCCCAAATTGGGGACTCAATTTGACTCCCCAATTTTTGCCGAATGAGGCGAAAAAACTGAGTAATTCTAACTGAATGGTCGGGAGTTTTGCTCAGGGGATAATTTTTCTGATTTGTGAATAACAAAAACTTCTCTAAAGCTTTCGTATAGAGGACTTACATCTATTTTATTTAGATTTTTACCGCTCTAAAACTCGATGATTTTCAGGATTTTAGGGGAAACAGTTCCCCCAGACTAAAAATCTTGTGCCAGTGAGCCGTTAACCACCGTTGTCCTTCTGTTATTGATACAAAACCCCAACTTCTGAAAAGATTGATCACCAGAGTTTTGAGAGTTGAGAAGTTGGTCGCCGCTTGAAAGTTACGAATTCGGCTTTTATCTTCTTGAAAAATTACATCTTTTACCCAATGGTATTGATTCTCAATCCCCCAATGTCCTTTAATGATTTGAGCTAACGTTTGAGCCTCGTTCACAGTACTACTGATATAATATACTTTTTCTTGATAGGGTTTTTTTCCTCTGGTGCCACTTCTTTCTATCTGAATCACAAGTTTCAGATGTTTCCAGCCTTTGTGGAAGTTGTTATTGACTTGATAAATGGAAACTTTTCGAGTCACTTTTCTGCCATGGCTGTGTTCATGAGTCACATCTACACTCAAAGGATTTTCACTTTGTATTACCGCTTCGACTTGCTCATATAACTTTTTTTGATTTTTCTTTAAAGCCATTATATAATCATTTCCACTCTCAATTACGAGGGCGGCAGTTTTCTGATTACAGTGCAACGCATCAAAGGTTATTACTTTTCCTTTTAACTGACAATCCCTTACTATCTCTTGGGCTTGGCTGATTTCTGATTCTTTTTTGTTCTCCAACTTTTTCAGGT